>NZ_JBEYTW010000001.1:0-299295 GCF_040643275.1 Spirillospora sp. NPDC047418 | reverse complement strand
GTTGTTATGAGCCGCCGTATAACAACAACACGCCGCAGGTCAACGGAGTAGGGGGCGGGGGGATGCTCCCAGTCAGCGGGATGTCCGGAGTGTCGGGACATCCCGCTGATTAACGTCTGAACCGGATGGAGGACTCTGAATGAACCACCAGAAGCCCGACGTGTTCGCGCCGGCGAAGCTCGGGCCCGTCACGTTGCGGAACCGCACCATCAAGGCGGCGACGTACGAAGGGCTGACCAAGAGCGGCCAGGTCACCGACGCGCTGATCGACTTCCACGTCCGGCACGCGCGCGGCGGCGTCGGCATGACGACCGTCGCGTACTGCGCGGTCGCGCCGGAGGGGCGCACCGACCGCCGGCAGATCTACTGGCGGGATGAGGCCATGCCCGGCCTCCGCAAGCTGACCGACGCCGTGCACGCCGAGGGGGCCGCCGCCCAGGCGCAGATCGGGCACGCCGGCCCGGTCGCCAACCCCAAGAGCAACAAGCTGCCCGCGCTCGCGCCCAGCCGCCACTTCCACCTGACCACGCAGACCGTCGCCAGGGCCGCCACGCACGCGGACCTGACGCGCGTCGTCGAGGCGCACGCCTACGCGGGGAAGATGGCGATCGAGGCCGGTTTCGACTCGATCGAGATCCACATGGGGCACAACTACCTGACGAGCTCGTTCCTCAGCCCCAAGGTCAACCACCGCAAGGACGAGTACGGCGGCTCGCTGGAGAACCGCGCCCGGCTCGCCCGCGACATCGGCCGCGCCGTCCGCGACGCCGTCGGCGACCGCATCGCGATCACCGCGAAGCTGAACATGGACGACGGCGTGCCCGGCGGGTTCTGGATCGACGAGGCCATCCAGGTCGCGCGGTGGCTGGAGGCCGACGGCTCCGTCGACGCCCTGCAGATGACGGCGGGCAGCTCCCTGCTCAACCCCATGTACCTGTTCAAGGGCGACGCGCCGCTGCACGAGTTCGCGGCCGTCATGAAGCAGCCGACCAAGCTCGGCATCAAGCTGATCGGCAAGCACTTCCTGAAGTCCTACCCGTACGAGGACCTCTACCTGCTCAAGGACGCCCGGCAGATCCGCGCCGCGGTGAAGCTGCCGATGATCCTGCTCGGCGGCGTCACCGACCGGGCCGGGATGGACACCGCCATGGCGGAGGGCTTCGAGTTCGTCGCGATGGCCCGCGCCCTGCTGCGCGAGCCCGACCTGATCAACCGGATCAAGGACGACCCCGCCACCGAGTCGCTGTGCATCCACTGCAACAAGTGCATGACGGCGATCTACGGCGGCACCCACTGCGTCCTGTCCACCGAGCCGGCCTGGGGCAGCCCCAGTGCTTGACGTGCCGGGGCGCGACGAGACGGTCGCCGGAATGCTGCTGGACCGGCTGGGCGACACCCGGCCGGGCCTGCGCAGCCGGGAGCGGACGTGGACGTGGGACGAGGTCGTCCGGGAGAGCGCCGCGCGGGCCGCACTGGCCCGTGAGCGGCGCCGGGACGGGCCGTTCCACATCGGCGTGCTGCTGGAGAACGTCCCCGAGTACGTCCTGTGGCTGGGCGCGGCGGCGCTGAGCGGCGCGACGATCGTCGGCATCAACTCGACCCGGACCGGCGCCTACCTGGAGCAGGAGGTCCGGCACACCGACCTCCAGCTGCTGATCACCGACCAGGCCGGCCTGAAGCTGCTGGACGGTCTCGACATCGGCGTCCCGCGCGACCGTTTCCTGCTGATCGACGACGGGGACTACCCGGCGCTCGTCTCGTCCCATGCGTGCGAACCCGCCGCCGACGCGGGGGTCAGCCCGACGACGCAGCTGCTGCTGCTGTTCACATCCGGGACGACCGGCGCGTCCAAGGCGGCGCGCTGCTCGCAGGGCCGGCTCGCCGAGCTGGGCCGCAACAACAGCGCCAAGTACGACATCAAGCGCGACGACATCAGCTACTGCTCGATGCCGCTGTTCCACGGCAACGCGCTGATGGCGCTGTGGGCGCCGTCCCTCGCGGTCGGCGCGGCCGTCGTGCTCGCGCCGAAGTTCTCCGCGTCCGGGTTCCTGCCCGATGTGCGGTTCTACGGCGCGACGTTCTTCACCTACGTCGGCAAGGCGATCGGGTACGTGCTGTCCACGCCCGAGCAGCCGGACGACGGCGACAACACGCTGACGCACGGCTTCGGCACGGAGGCGTCCCCCGAGGACAAGGCCGAGTTCCTGCGCCGGTTCGGCGCGAAGCTCGTCGAGGGCTACGGCTCCAGCGAGAGCGCCGGCATGATCAAGCGGGACCCGGCCGCGCCGCCGACCGCGTTCGGGCGCCCCGCCCACGACGGCGTCCGGATCGTGAACCCGGAGACGCGCGAGACGTGCGCCCGTGCCGTCCTGGACGAGCACGGCCGCGTCACCAACGCCGAGGCCGCCGTCGGCGAGATCGTCGACGCGCACGGCGCCGCGAAGTTCGAGGGCTACTACAAGAACCCCGAGGCGGACGCCGAACGCGTCCGGCACGGCTGGTACTGGACGGGCGACCTCGGCTACGTCGACGGCGACGGGTTCCTGTACTTCGGCGGACGGTCCGGCGACTGGATCCGGGTCGACTCGGAGAACATCTCCGCGCTGCTCACCCAGAACGTCGTCCGCCGCCACCCGAGGATCGTGGACGCGGTCGCGTTCGGCGTCCCCGACCCGCGCTCCGGCGACCAGGTGATGGCGGCGATCGAGGTCCCGGCCGATGTGGAGTTCGCGGACCTGGGCCTCCCGGCGTTCCTCGCCGTCCAGGACGACCTCGGCACCAAGGGCGCGCCGCGGTTCGTGCGCGTCTCGCACGCGCTGCCGACGACCGGCTCGGGCAAGCTGAAGAAGAAGGAACTGCAACTCGACGGCTGGCGGACGTCCGACCCCGTGTACCGGTGGAAGGGCCGGGGCGCGCCCGAGTACGTGCTGATGACCGAGGCGGACAAGGCGGCGCTCCGGGACGAGTTCATCGCCGCCGGCCGCCGGCGCTTCCTCCCGTAACTGTGGAAAGGGCAGGTATGGATCTGCGTGAGTCCGACGCGCACCGCGAGCTGCGCGCGGAACTGAGGGCGTACTTCGCGGGCCTGCTGCCCGAGGACGTGCGGCGCCGCGCCGGCGAGCAGGGCGTCGGCGGCGACCGGTTCCGCGAGATCGTGAAGATGCTCGGCAACGACGGCTGGCTCGGCTACGGCTGGCCCACCGAGTACGGCGGGCAGGGCAGGTCGATCGCCGAGCAGTACGTGTTCTTCGACGAGGTGCAGCGCGCCGGGCTGCCGTTCCCGTTCGTCACGGTGAACACGGTCGGCCCGACGCTGATGCGCTTCGGCACGGACGAGCAGAAGAAGAAGTACCTGCCCGGCATCCTGTCCGGCGACCTCGTGTTCGCGATCGGCTACACCGAGCCCGACGCCGGCACCGACCTCGCGTCGCTGCGGACGAAGGCCGTCCTGGACGGCGACGAGTTCGTCGTCGACGGCAGCAAGGTGTTCACCAGCGGCGCCAACACCGCCGACCACATCTGGCTCGCCGCCCGGACGAACCCGGACGCGCCGAAGCACAAGGGCATCTCGATCCTGATCGTCCCGACCGACGCGGACGGGTTCTCCTGGAGCCCGATCCCGACGGTCGGGGGCATGATCGTGACGTCGACGTACTACAACGGCGTCCGGGTGCCCGCGTCCTCGGTCGTCGGGGACGTCGACGGCGGCTGGCGCCTGATCACCACCCAGCTCAACCACGAGCGCATCGGCCTCGCCGCGCTCGGCGGCCGGATGATCCGGCTGTGGGAGGACGTCCGGGACTGGGCCCGCGAGAACGGCGTGATCGACCTGCCGTGGGTACGCGCCGACCTCGCCCGCACGTACGCGCGGCTCGAGGCGATGCGGCTGATGAACTGGAAGATGACCATGGCGGTCGAGGCCGGGGAACTCACCGGCGCGCAGGCCGGGGCCACCAAGACCTACGGGACGGAGACGCACATCTTCGTCCAGCGGACGCTGACCGGGGTGCTCGGCGCGGCCGGGCGGATCCGCCCCGAGTCGCCGGGCGCGGTGCTGCACGGGCAGATCGAGCAGCTGTCCCGGCAGGGGATCGTCAACACGTTCGGCGGCGGCGTCAACGAGGTGCTCCGCGACATGGTCGCCGTCCAGGGCCTGGGACTGCCGAGGGCGAAGCGCTCATGAGCGACGACGCGGTGACGAACGACGACGCGGTTCTGAACGACTACGAGGACAGGCTGCAGGCCTGGGTCGGCCGCGAGCTGCTGACCCGCCGCTTCGGGCAGGACCCGGTGAACGTCCCCATGATCCGGCACTGGGTCGAGGCGATGGAGGACGGCAACCCCGTCTACCTGGACGAGGCCGCCGCCCGCGCGTCGGGACGCGACGGCGTCGTGGCGCCCGCGTCGATGGTGCAGGCGTGGACGATGCGCGGGTACGCGGCGTCCGTCCGCCCGGACCCGTCGCCGAACGGGTCCGACGAGCTGACCGCGCTGCTCGCCGAGGGCGGCTACACCTCCGTCGTCGCGACCGACTCGGAGTTCGAGTTCGTCCGGGAACTGGTGCCGGGCGACCGGGTCAGCGTCGAGGAGGTCGTCCAGGCGATCTCCCCGGAGAAGAAGACCGGGCTCGGCACCGGCCGCTTCATCACCACCCTGCGGACCTACCGCGACGCGTCCGGCGAGGTCGTCGCGACGCAGGGCTGGCGGCTGCTGCGCTTCCGTCCCGCCGGCAAGCCCGCGCCCAAGGCGCTGCGGCCCCGGCCGCCGATCAACCCCGACAACGCGTTCTGGTTCGAGGCGGCGCGCGAGCACAGGCTCGTCATCCAGCGGTGCGCCGACTGCAAGTCGCTGCGGCACCCGCCCGGCCCGTGCTGCCCGCAGTGCGGCTCGTTCGCGTGGGACACCGTCGAGGCGCAGGGCGACGGCCACGTCTACAGCTACGTGGTCAACCACCACCCGCGCCACCCGGCGTTCGACTACCCGCTGGTCGTCGCGGTGGTCGAGCTGGCCGAGGGCACCCGCCTCATCGCGAACATGACCGGGGTCGCGCCCGAGGACGTCGAGGTCGGCATGCCCGTCGTCCTCGACTGGATCGACCCGGACCCCGACCTGTCCCTGCCGGCGTTCCGCCCGGCCGACGCTGCGAAGGAGCGCTAATGGACTTCACCTTGGGCGAAGAGCTGGAGGCGGTCCGGGACCTGGCCCGGCAGATCTTCGCCGACCGGGCCACGCAGGCGCGGATCAAGGCGGCGGAGGCGTCCGAGCGGGGCTTCGACGAGGGCCTGTGGGCGGAGCTGGCGGAGACGGGCCTGCTCGGCGTCGCGCTGCCGGAGGCGGCCGGCGGGGCCGGGCTCGGTGTCGCCGGGCTGGCCGTCCTGCTGGAGGAGCAGGGGCGGACCGTCGCGCCCGTCCCGATCTGGTCGTGCGTCGCCGCCGCACTGACGCTGGCCTCGCACGGGTCGGCGCCGCAGCGGGAGATGCTGCCGTCCGTCCTGGACGGGTCGGCGCGGCTGACGGTCGCGCTGGAGGAGTTCGGGCCGTCCGACCCGGCGTCGCCGCGCTGCACCGCCGTCCGGGACGGGGACAGGGCCGAGGACGGGTGGCTGCTGACCGGCACGAAGGCCGTCGTCCCGACGCCGTTCGGGACGAGCCACGTGCTGGTGTCGGCCTCGTCGGCCGACGGCCCCGGGCTGTTCGTCGTCGAGACGTCCGCCGGCGCCTGGGAGCGCGCCGAGACGACGAGCCGCGACATCGCCGGCCACCTCACGCTGGACGGCGCCCCCGCGCAGGCCCTCGGTTCCGGCGCCCTGGACGCGGTGCTGGAGACCGTCCGCGTGTCGCTGGCCGCCGTCCAGGTCGGCGTGGCCGACGGTGCGCTGCGGATGGCCGCCGACTACCTGTCCGGGCGCGAGCAGTTCGGCCGCCCGCTCGCCACGTTCCAGGCCGCGCAGCACCAGCTCGCCGACTGCTACATCGAGATCGACGCGCTGCGCGTCTGCCTCTGGCACGCCGTCTCGCTGGTCGCCGCCGGGGAGGACGCCGAGACCGCCGTCCTGGTCGCCAAGTGGTGGTCGGACGAGGGCGGGCTCAACGTCGTCCACCGCGTCCAGCACCTGCACGGCGGCATCGGCGTGGACATCGACTACCCGGTGCACCGGCACTTCCTGTGGGGCAAGCAGATCTCCGGGACGCTCGGCGGCGCGTCCGCCGGCCTCGACCTGCTGGGGGCGGCGCTGTGAGCGACACTGTGAGCGACACTGTGAGCGACACTGTGAGCGGCGCCGTGAGCCGGGCCTACGCCGACGTGGCGGTGGGGGAGGAGCTCCCCGAGCTGGCGATCCCGCTGACCCGCACGATGATCGTCGCGACCGCGATCGCGAGCCGCGACTACCAGGACGTCCACCACGACCCGTCGCTCGCCGCCGAGCGCGGCTCCAAGGACGTCTTCATGAACATCCTGACGACCAACGGGATCGTCGACCGGTACGTCACCGGCTGGGCCGGGCCCGCCGCCGTGGTGAAGGCCATCAAGATCCGGCTGGGCGCGCCCAACTACCCGGGCGACACGATGGTCCTGACCGGCACCGTCACCGGGAAGCGCGACGGCGGCCGGGTCGAGATCAAGGTGCGCGGCGTCAACGCGATCGGCCCGCACGTCACCGGCACGGTCGTCGTCCAACTGCAGGGGAGTGACGGATGAGCGTGCTGCCGGGAGCGGCCGCGATCGCCGGGATCGGCGCCACGGAGTTCTCCAAGGAGTCGGGCCGCAGCGAGCTGCGGCTCGCCTGCGAGGCGGTGCTCGCCGCGATCACCGACGCCGGGCTCCAGCCGTCCGACGTGGACGGGATGGTGACGTTCACCGCCGACACCAGCTCCGAGATCCACATCGCCCGCAACCTCGGCATCGGCGAGCTGAAGTTCTTCTCCCGCATCGGGCACGGCGGCGGCGCCGCGTGCGGCACCGTCCAGCAGGCCGCGATGGCCGTCGCGACCGGTGTCGCCGACGTCGTCGTCTGCTACCGCGCGTTCAACGAGCGCTCGGGCACCCGCTACGGCCTCGGCCAGGCCAACCGCCCGATGGACGTCAGCGCCGACAGCGCCGCATACGCGTGGATGAACCCGTTCGGCCTGTCGACGCCCGCCCAGTGGGTCGCCATGTTCGCCCGCCGCTACATGCACGAGTACGGCGCGACCAGCGAGGACTTCGGCCGCGTCGCCGTCGTCGACCGCGCGCACGCCGCGAAGAACCCGGCCGCGTGGTTCTACGGGCGTCCGATCACCCTCGAAGACCACCAGGCGTCCCGCTGGATCGCCGAGCCGCTGCGGCTCCTGGACTGCTGCCAGGAGAGCGACGGCGGCCAGGCCATCGTCGTCGTCTCCGCCGAGCGCGCCCGCGACCTGCCGCACCGCCCCGCGCTGATCTGGGGCGCCGCGCAGGGCTCCGGCAACGACCAGCACATGATGACGAGCTACTACCGCTCCGAGATCACCGGCATCCCGGAGATGGGCCTGGTGGGACGGCAGCTCTACGCGCAGTCGCGCCTGACCCCGGCCGACGTCCAGGCCGCGATCCTGTACGACCACTTCACGCCGCTGGTGCTGCCGCAGCTCGAGGAACTCGGCTTCTGCTCCAAGGGCGAGGGCAAGGACTTCGTCGCGGACGGCAACCTCGAACTCGGCGGCCGGCTGCCGACCAACACCCACGGCGGGCAGCTCGGCGAGGCCTACATCCACGGCATGAACGGCATCGCCGAAGGGGTGCGGCTGCTGCGCGGCACGTCGGCGAACCAGCCGGGGGACGTCCACAACGTCCTGGTCACCGCCGGAACCGGCGTCCCGACCAGCGGCCTGATCCTGGGAGCGGACGCGTGAGCGAGTGGAGCGGCAAGGACCTCGGCACCCGGACCGTCACCTATGACGAGACCCGGGCGATCCTCTACGCGCTGGCGGTCGGCGCGGACGCCTCTGACCTCGACCTCGTCTTCGAGGAGAGGCTCCGCGTCCTCCCGACGTTCGCGCTGACCCTCGCCCAGTGGGCCCTGGACGCCCTCGGCTCGGCGGGCGCGTTCGACACCGGGACGGCCGTCCACGGCACCCAGCGCCTGCGCGTGCTGAAGGACCTGCCGCGCTCCGGGGCCGTGGAGATGAGCGCCCGCGTGGCCGAGGTCTGGGACAAGGGCTCGGCGGCGGTCTTCGACGTGGCCGTGGAGAGCGAGTACTTCGAGGCGACGTGGTCGGTGTTCGCGCCGGGTGCGGGCGGCTTCGGCGGCGAGCGCGGCCCGTCCGCGCGCCGCCGCCCCGAGGCGCCGCCGTCGGGGGCGCTGACGGTCGCCACGGCGGCCAACCAGGCGGCCCTCTACCGGCTGCTGGGCGACCACCACCACCTGCACATCGACCCGGAGGCGGCGAAGGCGGCCGGGATGCCGCGCCCCATCATGCACGGCTTGTGCACGCTGGCGGCGCTCACGCTCCCGCTGGCGTCGTCCGTGGGCGCGCACCCGGCCGACCTGCGCGAACTGGAGGGCCGGTTCGCCGCCCCCGTCTTCCCCGGAGACGAACTCCGGGTGGAGACCTGGCACGACGGGGCCCTGCTCTTCGAGGCCGCGGCGGACGACCGGACGGTCATCTCGGCCGGCCTCGCCCGCTTCGCCTGACCGTCCGCCGCTGCCGCCGCCGGGGGCTTATACGTCCCCGGCGGCGGTGGCCGGTGCCGGTTCCCCGGCGGCCGGTGTGCCGCCGCCCGAGGCCCTCCCGCGGGCGCCGGTGGCGAGCAGGACGAGCAGCGACGCCGCCGTGAGCACGACGCCGAACCACACGACGCTGGTGACGCCGAGGCTGTCGGCGAACAGCCCGCCGAACAGCGCGCCCAGCGCGATCGACGTGTTGTAGGCCATGGTGTTGAGCGACATCGCCGCCTCGAACGTCTCGGGTGCGGCGGCGAGCGTCATGTTGACCTGGGACAGCTGCACGACGCCGAAGGCGAGCCCCCAGAGCACCAGCGCGACGATCGCGCCGGCCCGCCCGTCGCCGATCGTGAGCAGCAGCAGCAGGGCGGCCACCAGCCCGAGGGAGCCGACGACGAAGCTGCCCCGCAGGCTCCTGTTCACCGTGTATCCGGCGATGAAGTTGCCGATGGCGCCGCCGACGCCGAACACGATCAGGACCACGGTGATGAAGGCGGACGAGGCGGACGCGCCGTCCTCCAGGAACGGCCGCACGAACGTGTAGGCCCCGAAGTGGCCGAGGACGAAGAGCACGACGATGCACAGCACCGCGCGGAGCGGCACGTTCTTCACCGGGAGCCCGAAGACCTCGCGGACCGAGACCACGTTGGACGAGGGCAGCGAGGGGACCGCGGCGGCCACGGCCACCAGCACAAGCAGGCTGAGGCCGGACCAGATGAGGAACGTGGTCCGCCAGCTCGTGAGGTCCTCCGCGACCGTCCCGAGCGGGATGCCCACCACCGTGGCGATCGAGATGCCCGACATGACGATGGCGGCGGCCCGGCTCGCGTGGCGCTCCTGGACGAGCCGCATCGCCATGCTCACGCCGATCGCCCAGAACACGCCGCTGGCGAACCCCATGAGCAGCCGGGTCGCGAGGACCAGCGGGTAGTTCGGCGCGACGGCGGTGACGAGGTTCCCCAGCGCCAGCACCGCCAGGAGCACGCTCAGCAGGACGCGCCGGTTGACCCGCCTCGTCCACGCCACGATGAACGTGACGCCGAGCCCGGCCGACACGCCGTACAGGGTGACCATCAGCGCGGCGACCCCCACCTGGATGTCCAGGCTGCTGCTCAGCGGGGTGAGCAGCCCGACCGGCATCAGCTCGGTGGTGAGGAAGACGAACAGGCTGGCGGTGATCGCCGCGACCCCCAGCCATCCGCGCAGCGACGAATGTGTCGTCTGGTGTTCGTTCACGCCAACCTCTCAACGTTGAAGTGTTTAACGTTGATGACGCTAGGCCGGGTGATAGCTTGATGTCAAACAGTTCAACGTTGAGGAGTGAGCCCGGATGGCCCGTGACGCCGTCGACCTCGTGCTGGAGCAGTGGGCCCGCGCCCGTCCCGACCTGGACGCGTCCCCGATGCGGGTCCTCGGCCGCCTCTCGCGGCTGACCCGGATCGCCGAGCGCGAGATGAAGAACCTCTTCGGCGAGTTCGGGCTGGAGCGGGGCGAGTTCGACGTCCTGGCCACGCTCCGGCGCGCCGGGCCGGCCACCGGCATGACGGCGGGCATGCTGGCCCGCTCCTCGATGGTGACCTCGGGTGCCGTCACCAACCGGCTCGACCGGCTGGTCGCCAAGGGCTACGTCACGCGCGAACTCGACCCCGCCAACCGGCGCACCGTCATCGTCGCGCTCACCCCCACGGGCCGCGACCTCATCGACCGCGCCGTGGTCGCCCACGTCGAGAACGAGCGCCGCATCCTCGCCGCGCTGGACCAGCACCAGCAGGACGACCTCGCCGCGACGCTGCGCGCCCTCCTCCTCGGCCTCGGTGACGAGGCGACGGCCCCCGGCGAGCCCTGAGCGTCGCCGCAGGTCGCATCGGGGTGACGGCAGCATTCGCCCAAGGGCGGGCCCACGGCTGAGCAATGCGTGACGTTTATTCGGATTTGCCGGAAATGTCACCGTCGCAGTGCCGCCGTTCCCGATCCCCCTCGGGACGCCCCCCGCCCCGGCCGGGAACGGCCGCGGAAGGGCTCCCCCGATGCGACGCCTGCCGCTGTTCCTGCTCCCGGCCGTCCTGGCCGCGGCGCTGGTCGCCGCCCTGGACGCGCCGGCGTCCGCGACCCCGCCCAACATCCCGTCCGCCGCCACGGCCGCGAGCCGCCTGGCCGCCCTCACCGTCGCCGCCGAATCGCACGGCAGCACCTACGACCGCGACCTGTTCCCGCACTGGATCACGATCTCCGGGTCCTGCAACACCCGCGAGACCGTCCTCAAGCGGGACGGGACGAACATCGTCACCGACTCGTCCTGCTACCCGACGTCCGGCCGCTGGTACTCGCCCTACGACGGCGCCACCTGGACCCTCGCGTCCGACCTGGACATCGACCACATGGTGCCGCTCGCCGAGGCATGGGCGTCCGGCGCCTGGGCCTGGACTACGTCCCGCCGCCAGACCTACGCCAACGACCTCGGCGGCCCCGAGCTGTGGGCCGTCACCGACAACGTCAACCAGTCCAAGAGCGACAAGGACCCGGCCGAGTGGCAGCCGCCGCGCACCGCGTTCCGCTGCACCTACGCCCGAGCCTGGATCCAGGTGAAGTGGTACTACGACCTGACGGTGGACAGCGCAGAAAAGAGCGCCCTAACCGCCATGCTCACCACCTGCTGACCCCTTTTTTTTCGTTGACCTGCGGCGTGTTGTTGTTATGAGCGGCCGGAAAACAACAACACGCCGCAGATCAACGGGGTTGGGGGTGGCGGCGGAGGCGGCCCCAGGGTTTGGTGACGGCCAGGATCGTGGCGAAGGTCAGGGTTGTCAGGGAGACCGCCGGCGGGAAGAACAGGTTCGAGATGAACGCCGGTTCGGGGGTGCCGGCGGTCAGGGTGCGGCCGTAGTCGTTCACCTCGTCCATGCCCGGCTGGAGGGCCACCAGGATGAGGGTGCACAAGATCAGGTTGAGGACGAGTTTGACCGCCACCCACCAGTAGCGCACCAGGCCCCAGCGGGTGCCGAGGCCCAGGACCAGGCCGGTGACCAGGCAGATGAGCGCGGACGTCAGCATCGGCCACACGACGAAGGTCGCCAGCGCCCGGTAGGCGAGGCCGCGGACGTCGTCGCTGGTGCCGAACCGGCCGGTCAGGACGAGGACGGCCACGATGACGTCGATCCCGATCCACGCCCCGGCGGACACGATGTGGACGATCAGCGTCGTCCTGCGCCAGCGCCTGCCGAGGTGGAAGCGGCCGTCCCGCGGCGCGCGGGTGTGTTCCTGTATCGCCATGTCCACGGTCCCTTCTGTGCGTCTGCCATGACGATGCCGGTCGGGTTCGGGGGGTGTCGTCACGTGCGCGGCGGCATCGCGCGTACGACGGGCGGCGCAGCGGGGCCGGTGGGCGATACCACGGGCGAGGTATTGGAGGAGTTCTCTAGAGAAGCTCTCTGGAAATCGCTAGGGTGCCCGGCATGAGCGAGGCGTTGCGGGTCGCCGTCACCGGCGGGAACCGGGGAGTCGGGCGCGCGGTGGCGGACGAGGCCGCCCGGCGGGGGCACCGGGTGGTGATCGTGGCGCGCCGTCCGGACGCGGGGGCGGCCGCCGCGCGCGAGATCGGCGCGGAGCTGGTCGTGGGCGACCTGTCGTCCGTGCGGGCCGTCCGGGAGCTGGCCGGTGAGCTGTCCGATGTCGACGTGCTCGTCCACAACGCGGGGGTCTGGCCCAGCCGGCGCGTGCTCACCGAGGACGGGTTCGAGCAGGCGTTCTTCACCAACCATCTCGCGCCGTTCCTGCTGAACCGGCTGCTGGAGGAGCGGCTGCGCCGGGTGGTGCAGGTCAGCGCGGCCCTCTACGTCACCGGCCGGGTGGACCCCGACCGGACGCCCACGGGGCAGGACTTCCACCTCGTCAACACCTACGCCGGCACCAAGCTGGCGAACCTGATGATGGTCCCGCTGTTCGCCGAGCGGTGGAGGGACGCCGGGGTGACGATCGACGCGGTGCATCCCGGCGTGCTGCGGACGGACCTCGGCTCCCGTCCCGGCGTCCGGGGGTTCCTGCTGCGGACGATGAAGTGGGCGCTGAAGCCCGTCCGGATGAGCGGCCCGCCCGTCGCGGACCTGATCACCGCCGACGGGACGGGCCGGTACTTCCAGGTGCGGAAGGAGAAGCCGCTCAAGCCGAGGGCCCTGGACGGGCCCCTGGCGGCGAGGCTCTGGGCCGACGCCGAGAAAGTGCTCGATGTCCCCTAAGCACCAGGGCACGGACGAGACCGTCGCGCGGATCCTGGCCGAGGCGCTCCGAGTCCACGCCGAACGCGGGCACGAGGGCTTCACGATGAAGGCCGTCATCGCGGCCACCGGGATGAGCAGCGGCAGCCTCTACCACCACTTCGGCTCGTTCGACGGCCTCGCCGCCGCCCTCTACGCGCGCTGCATGGCCGACCTGCTCGACACCCTGTTGGACGCATTGGACGGCGTCACCGACGCGCAAGCGGGCGTCGAGGCGGCGACACGGGCGTACCTGGGCTTCACACGCGAGCGCAGTGACGCGGCACGGTTCATCCACTCGTCGGCCTACGCGGCGTTCCTGCCGGAGCACGCGGCCGTCATCGCGGAACTGAAGACGCCGCGCATCGCGAAGCTCGTCGCCTGGATGGTGCCGCATGTGGCGGACGGACGGGTCGCGCGGCTGTCGCCGGTGATGATGGAGATGCTCCTGATCGGGCCGGTCGCCGAGACGGCGCGGCGCTGGCTGGCCGATCCGGGTGCCGTGGACCTGGACGAGGCCGCCGCCGTCCTGCCGTCCCGCATCTGGCGCTCGCTCCGGCCGTGAACGGCCGTCCGTCCCACCCGTCCCGGACGGCTGAAGCCGCCCTCGCCGGAGCGGCGGGGGCGGCGACGTCAGCGACCGGTGCGGGTCAGTACAGACCCCACAGCTCGTAGCTGGCCCAGGGGGCGGAGCTGCCCTTGCAGTCGTAGGCCTGCCAGCCGGACTGCATGCCGGCTTTGCCCGCGGCTTCGCAGCTGGAGTACCAGTAGAAGGTCTGGCCAGTGTTGTGCCATGAGGCGGCGAGCGCCGGAGTGGCGGTCGCGGCGACCGTCAGCGCCGAGCCCGCGACCGCCATGGCGACGGCGGCCTTTCGGATTTTCATGAGCCCTCCCGTGTGCGTAGTGCGACTGAACAGTCACATTGTGTGTTGGGGCTCATGGGAGAGGTATCCGGGAAACTACGTACTGTCACCACAGGATGCGGGCGGCGAACCGGGCCTTCGCCTCCGCTCCTCTAGTCGGCGGCGTAGCGGAAGCCGGTGTTGCCCGAGGAACTGTCGGGGGAGTTGGCGGTGCGGGCGGCGACGCGGTAGCGGTTGCAGTAGGACGCGTGGCACAGGTACGACCCGCCGCGCAGCGCCCTGCCGTCCCCGTCGCTGTCGCCGTCCCCCCAGGGGTCGGCGCACCATTCCCAGACGTTCCCGGCCATGTTGTGCAGGCCGTAGCCGTTGGGCGGGAAGGCGGTGACGGGGGCCGTGCCCTTGTAGCCGTCCTCGGCCGTGTTGCGGGTGGGGAAGTGGCCCTGCCAGATGTTGCACATGTGCACGCCGTCAGGGGTGAGGTCGTCGCCCCACGGGTAGCGCTTCCCGGTCAGGCCGCCGCGTGCCGCGTACTCCCACTCGGGCTCCGTCGGCAGCCGGACGCCCGCCCACCGGCAGAACGCGGCGGCGTCGTTCCAGGACACGTGGACGACGGGATGGTCCGCGCGCCCGTCGAGGGACGAGCCCGGCCCTTCGGGCTGCCGCCAGTCCGCGCCGCGCACGGCACACCACCACGGGGCGCGGCCGGCTCGGGGGGAGACGCGGCGCAGACGGCCCGGCAGGAAGCCCGCGAAGACGTGCGACCAGCCGAACCGCTCGGCGTCGGTGCGGTGGCCGGTCGCGTCGGCGAACGCGGCGAACTCGTCGTTGGTGACGGTGTACGCGGAGATCGCGAACGGGGCCACGGTGACCTCGCGGACCGGGCCCTCGCCGTCGCCGGGATTGGCGTCCGGGTCGTCGCCGCCCATCGGGAACGTCCCGCCGGGGAGGCGTTTCAGCGCGGTCACAGGGCCGCCAGGTCGCCGGCGATCGCGTGCAGGGTCTCCCGGTCGATGACGCCGACCGCCAGGCCGGCGATCTCCAGCAGGGAGAACGGCATCGCCTCGGGCAGCAGCGGGCTGTCCATGAGCGCGCCCAGATGCTTGCGGAGCACCGCCTCGGCGGCCGGGTCCGCGACCAGGAGCCGGGTCGGCGTCGTCACCGACAGCCGGGACGCGGGGAACTCGGCGGCGGCCGGCGGCGGACGCTCCGACGCCACGACCTGCTCCCACTGCCTCCGGACGAGCAGGTGCCCGGACGTCACCGGGCCCTCCGCCGGAAGCCCGAGACGCTCGTACTGCTCCGGCGGAGCGTCGTTCGCGCGCATCAAGTCGACCATCAAGGCCGCCATGCGCAGCTCCAGGCCGTCGTCGATGAGCGGCGAGAGCTGTTCGGGGTCGGTCGCCAGGTCGTAGAGGAGGGTGCCGAACGCGTGCGGGTCGGTGTAGGAGAAGCCGGGGAGGCGGAGTGGCGCCACGCCCTTCGTGAAGGAGAACGGGGATGCCAGGGTCGCGTCCCGGAGCGTCTCCACCGGCATGCGGCCGCGCATGTGAGTGGGCATGAGCGTGTACTCGGCCAGCGGCCGGTTCCCCGGTTCCGCGCAGGCGCGCATGTAGACGTGACGGCCGTCGGTGACGCCGACGTGCCCGCCGAAGCAGCCGAACAGGCCCGCCTCCCGGACGGGGGAGTCGCGGGCGACGGTCTCCCGCAGCGGGACGCCCAGCATGTCGGGGGTGCGCTCGACGCCGAAGAACTCCAGCAGCGTCGGCCCGAAGTCGATGGTCTGGACGAGGCTCGACCGCCGTTCCCCCGCGACCCGGCTGCGCGGGTCCCAGATGAACAGCGGGGTGTGGATCGTCTCGTCCCAGAACGGCGGGGCGTTCTTCCCCCACCAGTCGTGCTCGCCGAGCAGCAGGCCGTGGTCGGTGCAGACGATCAGGAGGGTGTCGTCCCACAGGGACAGGTCGTCCATCAGGTCGAGGACGCGTCCGAGCGACCGGTCGCACATGGACAGCAGCGCCAGGTACTGGTTGCGCAGGTGCTCGACCTGCTCGGGGCTCTCCGTCACCCGCCGGTAGTCGGGCCAGTCGAAGTGCGGGCCGTCGTAGTCGTCCGGATAAAGCTTCTTGTAGTGGTCGTAACTGAAGAACGGCTCGTGCGGGTCGAACGTCTCGATCTGGAGGAACCAGCCGTCCTCGGCATGGTTGGTCCTGATGAAGTCCACGCCCGCGTCGAACGTGCCCGTCTGCGGGTGGTCGGCCTCGTCCTTCATGTAGAGGCGGTTCACCCAGTCCTGGCGGCGCAGCGGGTTCGCCGTATGCGGAACGGAGTCGGGCATCTCGGGATCGGCGACATGCCCCTTCCACTCGTCGCCCTCCTGCCCCCGGAAGAACTCGAAGGTGCTGTAGCGCGGGTGGTAGGTCGCGCCGCCGTCCAGCCAGTAGTGCTGGTGGTCGGTGGCCAGGTGGGTGTAGACGCCGTTCTCCTTCAGCATCTCCGGGACGGAGTCGTCGAACGGCTCCAGCGGCCCCCATCCCCGGTGCAGGAAGTTGTGGCGGCCGGTGTGCATCTCGCGCCGCGCCGGCATGCACGGCATGCTCCCGCCGTAGCAGTTGTCGAACGTCGCGGTGCGCTCGGCGAGCCGCGCGAAGTTCGGGGCGTGCACGTCCGATGCCCCGTACGGCGGCAGGAACCGCCGGTTGAGGGTGTCGAACATGACCATGACCGCTTTCACGAAACACCTTTCAACGGACACTCCTGATCCGGTACACGGAGGCGGAACCCAGCAGCATGATCACGGCGGACACCGCGTACAGCACGCGGTAGCCGCCGACGAACGTGAGCACGAACCAGGCGACGCCGAAGGCCAGCGGGACGTTCTGCGCCGCGTTGATGACGCCGAGGTCGCGGGCGCGGCTGCGCTGGTCGGGCAGCACGTCGGTGACGAGCGCCTGGTCGACCGACAGGAAGGCGCCGTAGCCCGCCCCGAGCAGCACCGCCCCCGCCATGGCGGACGGCCAGGCCGGCGCGATCGCCAGCAGCGCCGCCGCGCCGGCCTGGAGCGCGCCGGCGACCGCGATGAGGTCCCGGCGGCGGCCTAGCGCGTCCGACGCCCGCCCGCCGAGCCAGCCGGTCGCCGCGCAGCACACCAGGTAGATCAGCGTGAGGATCAGCAGCGACCCGTCGGGGTCGCGCCGGTGCAGGACGTCGGTGAGGAAGTACAGCAGGTACGTCGTCCCGGCCAGGTTCCCGGCGTTGATCAGCACGCGGGACAGCAGCGCCCAGTAGTAGTCCGGGTGCCGGCGCGGACGCGGGAACGGGACCCGCACGCCCGCGCCCGGTGCCGGCCCGCCGGCCTGGAGGGCGGGGCGCGTCCGCGTCCGGACGAGGAAGAACGGCAGCGCCGACACGACCGCCAGCACCGCGATCAGCGCCCACATGCCGGCGACGGACGTGACCACCATCGTCACCAGCACCATGCCGACGACGAGCGCGACGACCTGCGGGACGCCCATCGCGGCGGACGCGGCGCCCCGCTGGTGGTGCGGCACCCGGTCGGCGATCACGGCGCTGAGCGCGGCGAGCACCGCCGCCGCGCCCATCGACACGACGACCATCAGGCCCGCCACGACCGGCCAGCTCGTCTGCGTCCCGATCAGCGCGTACGGGACGGCCGCGACCGCGAACCCGCCGAGCGCCCAGACGCGGCGGCGGCCGAAGCGGGTCCGGGTGCGGTCGCAGGCCATCCCGGCGAGCGGCACGCACAGCACGACCACCACGGAGTTCTGGACCAGCAGGTAGGACAGCACGTCCACCTTGTCCTCCGCCGCGATGCGCCCGATGAGGTGCGGCGTCATGAACTGCGGTGGCAGCAGGATCACCAGCCAGTACCCGAACCACGTGGCGGCGTAGCCGAGCAGCCAGCTGCGCCCGACCTCCGCGGTGTCGCGCTCGCCGGGGCGGCGGGCGGTCGTCAGTTCGGTCACGCGCCGCCCGTCCAGGTCTCGGCACGGCCCCACATCTCCAGGTACGCCTCGGCGCCGCGGGCCATGTCGTCGATGAGCGCCTGCCCGCCGTAGCTCCGCATGTCGGCGATCCAGTCGGCGACGAGCCCGTAGTTGGCGACGCCGTCGGTGTTCAGGTCCCACGTGCGCTGACCGGTGCGGAGCCGGTCGAGCTTCACCGCGGGGTCGACCGGCGAGGTGAAGGGGTAGCTCAGCGGGTGCTCCTTCGCGTCCGCGCGCGGTGCGGGCAGCGGGCCCATGCCGTTGGCGTCGAGCCCGTACCCGTAGCCGAACGTGAAGCGCGGGTCGCTCGCGCTCTTGTTGCGCCGCCACTCGGCGGCGAACCGGTCGGCGGAGTTCCCGTAGCCGGTGATCATCCCGCCGAGGTGGTAGACGCGCCGCATGTAGGTCTCGTCGGTCCAGCTGTGGGACGAGACGACGCCCGAGTACCCGGCGTCCTCCAGCAGGCGCAGCGTCTGGTCGGCGGCCTTCACGCTCATGTGGTCGATCTCGACGAGCATGTGCCGCTTCATCAGGCCCTGCACCATGTAGGCGCCGAGGTCGGTCAGCCCGAGCAGGTTGCAGTGCGGCGCGGGCGGATACAGCGGCAGCGTGATCCCGGCCTGCCCGAGCAGCCGCAGGAACTCGGCGACCTGCCCGTCGACGGCGCCGGCCGGGGCGATGGTGTTGTCGTGGGCGGCGCCGGTACACGTCTCGGCCTGCCAGAACCGGCCGGTGCCGAGGAAGTTGCCCGCGTTGATGACGGCGCCGGTCGTGCCGCCGTCGAACCGCACCCCGCACAGGGCGTTGTCGAACTTGTGGCACAGGAACATCGAGGACACGCCGAGTTCTCGCATCTCGTCCAGGCCCTTGTCGATGTCGGCGCGCGTGCACTGCGCGACGCCGCCGATCACGCGGCAGCCGAACGGCTCGGACGTCTCGATGCCGAGGACGACGGCGAGCTTGCCCTGCCCGATCACCTGGCGGGCCTCCTCGGGGCCCCGCACGATGCGGAACCAGCCCTTGCCGGGCCCGCCGCTGAGCCCGTCGATGTAGGACTCCATCTCGCGCATCCGCCGCGCCTCGAGCCGGATGATCGCCATCTCGTCGCACGCGTTGCGCTTCAGCGGGTAGATCTCGCAGAGCTGCCGGTTGGCGACGAGCTGGTTGACCAGGACGCGCTGCCCGGCGCGCCAGGACCGCTCCAGCCAGGCGTAGTAGACCTGCTGGTGGGTGCGGGAGTCCCAGGCGGGCCAGTCCTTGAACGTCGGCCAGCCGGTGGGGTCGTGGGTGCCGAACGGGCTGCCGTGCCGGGTGAAGTTCTCGAAGAAGGCGAACGCGCCGTTCGCGGCGTGGTCGGGGCAGTCGCGCAGCGCCGCCTGGATGCCGTCCGGGTCGAACGGCTTGCCGCACAGCAGCTGCCCGCCGAACGCCTCGTACGACATCAGGTGGCTGTGGGCGTCGATGTAGCCGCGCACCTCACCGCCGCCGCCGGACGGGGACGCGTAGGGGGACGCGGACGGGAGCGCGGACGGGGACGCGGCACGGGCGGCCGGCGGGGCGGCCAGCCCGGAGGCGAGCGCGGCGAGCAGGGCGAGGACGAGCGGGATGCAGGCGGTACGTCGGAGGGAGCGTCGGAACGTCATGGGGCACCTCGACCGGGGTGGGGGCCACGGATCTGAGCTGAGTGATATCACCGATCGAGGAAAAAGTGAACAAGGCTCATGTTATGGATCTGGCACGGGATCCGCCGCGAGGTCGGTGAAGTACGCCCGCAGCAGCCGCGCGCCGAGCGCGACCACGGCCGGGTCGCCGTCCTCGGCCGACTGGTAGGCGAGCCGGAGCAGGCCGTCCGACGCCGTGATCGCGACCAGCAGGACGCGCTCGTGGTCGGGCAGCGGCGGCAGGCCCGCCTTCTGCGTGCCGAGCTCGTACATGCGCGCCGCCATCTCGGTGTCGATCCGGCGGACGAGGCCCTGGTCGATGGCGCCGGTGTCGCGGAAGTCGGCGATGAAGAAGCCCGGCACGCTGCGGCGCAGCGCGAGGCTCTCGTCGTAGACGAGCACGGCCGCGTCCGCCCACGTCCGCACCGGCTCGGTCGTGAGCCGCTCGTGGACCCGCCCGAGCAGGATCGCCAGGTTCCGCATGGCCAGCTCGTACAGCAGCCCCGACCTGCCGTCGAAGAACTGGTACAGCGTGCCGATCGGGACGCCCGCCCGGCGGGCGACCTCCCGCGTGGTCAGCGCGTCGTGCCCGGTCTCGGCGAGCAGCTCCGCGCAGGCGTCGAGCAGCCGCTCGAACCGCTCCGCGCTGCGGCGCTGCGTCGGCCTGCGGCGCACCCCGTCGGTCATCGCCCCTCCGAATCCCGGCCGTCCCGATCCCGGCCGCCCCGACCGAACATGACACATGTTCATGTTTTAATGTGACGTCCACTCATGTTAGGAGAGGAGACGCGCGTGCTTCCCCGCTTTCCCGAGGGCTTCCTGTGGGGTACGGCCACGGCGGCGTACCAGATCGAAGGCGCCGTGAAGGAGGACGGACGCGGCCTCAGCGTCTGGGACGCCTTCTGCGCCGAGCCCGGCCGGATCAAGAACGGCGACACCGGCGAGGTCGCGTGCGACCACTACCACCGCTGGCCGGAGGACGTCGCGCTGATGGCCGGCCTCGGCGTGAACGCCTACCGGTTCTCGGTGGCGTGGCCGCGCGTCCAGCCGGACGGGCGCGGCCCCGCGAACCCCAGGGGCCTCGACTTCTACGACCGGCTCGTCGATGCCCTCGCCGAGCGGGGCATCCTGCCCGCGCTCACCCTCTACCACTGGGACCTGCCGCAGGCGCTCCAGGACGCCGGCGGCTGGATGAACCGCGACACCGCGCACCGGTTCGCCGAGTACGCCGCCCTCGTCGCCGACCGGCTCGGCGACCGCGTCGGCGCCTGGATCACGCTGAACGAGCCGTTCGTCCACATGACCGAGGGCTACGGCATCGGGACCCACGCGCCCGGCGAGGCGCTCCTCCTGGACGCCCTGCCCGCCGCCCACCACCTGCTGCTCGGCCACGGCCTCGCCGTCCCGGTGCTGCACGAGCGGACGTCCGGCCAGGTCGCGATCACCAACAACTACAGCCCGGTGTGGGCCGCGAGCGACACGCCCGCCGACCGGGCCGCCGCGGCCGCGTTCGACGCCCTGCAGAACCGCCTGTTCACCGACCCGCTCCTGCTGGGCCGCTACCCGGACCTGGGCGCCTACGGTGTGGCCGGCCTCCCGTTCGTCCGGGACGGCGACCTCGCCGCGATCGCCGCGCCGCTCGACCTGCTCGGCGTCAACTACTACAGCCCGACGAAGGTCGCGGCTCCCCGCAGTGGAGCCGCCACCTCCGGCGGCGCGTCCGTCCTGCGCGAGGTCGAGCGGCATCTCGACGGCGCCGGCCTGCCCTTCGAGGACGTGCCGATCGACGGCCACCCGGTCACGGCGTTCGGCTGGCCGGTCGTCCCGGACGGCCTGCACGAGCTGCTGACCGGCCTCCGCGACACCTACCGGGACGCGCTGCCGCCGATCCTGATCACCGAGAACGGCTGCTCGGCGCCGGACGAGCCCGGCCGCACCGACCAGGACCGGATCGACTACCTCGACGGCCACCTCCGGTCACTGCACCGCGCCATCGGCGACGGCGTGGACGTCCGCGGCTACTTCGTCTGGTCGCTGCTCGACAACTTCGAGTGGGCGGAGGGCTTCGACCAGCGGTTCGGCCTCGTCCACGTCGACTACGCCACCCAGCGCCGCACGCCGAAGGCGTCCTACCACTGGCTGCGCGGGGAACTGGCCCGGTACCGGTGAGCGGGACGCCCTGGCCCGGCGGCCCCCGCCGCACCCATCATGGAGGGTTATGAGCGAGCTGACGATTCCGGGTCTGCTGGAGCGGGCCGCGCAGGACTCTCCGGACGCCGAGGCGGTCGTGGACGGCGACGTCCGGGTGACCTACGCGGAGCTGCGCGAGCAGGTGCGGGAGGCGACGGCCGCGTTCATCGGCGCCGGCGTCGGCGCGGGCGACCGCATCGCCATCTGGGCGCCCAACGGCCTCCGCTGGATCGTCACCGTGCTCGGCGCCATGGGCGCGGGCGCGACGCTCGTCCCGCTGAACACCCGGTACAAGGGCGACGAGGCCCGCTGGCCGCTCACCAAGGCCGAAGTGAAGCTCCTCTTCGTGGAGGACGGGTTCCTCGGCATCGACTACCCCGGCATGCTCGGCCTGGACGCGTCGGGCGCCGTCCCCGGGCTGCCCGCCCTCCAGGGCATCGTCACGTTCAACGGCCCCGCGCGGCCCGGCGTCGACGACTGGGGCCGGTTCACCGCCAAGGCGGTGCCGGCGGCGGAGGCCGACGCGCGGACGGCGGCCGTCCGGGCGGACGACGTCGCCGACATCCTGTTCACGTCCGGGACGACCGGCCGGGCCAAGGGCGTCGTGGTCACCCACGAGCAGAACGTCCGCACCTACGCGGCCTGGACGAGCCGGACCGGCCTGAACGCCGGCGACCGCTACCTCATCGTCAACCCGATGTTCCACACGTTCGGCTACAAGGCGGGCGTGCTGGCGTGCGTGATGAAGGGCGCCGCGATGGTGCTCCAGCGCACCTTCGACGTCCCGGAGACGCTGCGGCTGATCGAGCAGGAGAAGATCACCGTGCTGCCCGGCCCGCCGACCATCTACACCTCGCTGCTGGACGCGCCCGGCCGCGACGAGCGGGACCTCTCCTCCCTCCGGCTGGCCGTGACCGGCGCGGGAGACGTGCCCGTCGCGCTCGTGCGCCGCATCAAGGAGGAGCTGTTCCCGCAGGTCGTCACCGCCTACGGGCTGACCGAGTCGTCCGGCACCGTGACCGCCTGCTCGGTGGACGACGATGACGAGACGATCGCGACGACCTCCGGCCGGGCCATCGACGACGTCGAAGTCAAGATCGTCGACGAGAAGGGCGAGCCGGTCCCGGCGGGCACCGACGGCGAGATCCTCGTCCGCGGCTACAACGTCATGAAGGGCTACCTCGGCGACCCGGAGGCGACGGCCGAGGCGATCCGCGACGGCTGGCTCGACACCGGCGACCGGGGCCGCGTCGACGAGCGCGGCAACCTCGCCATCACCGGGCGGACCAAGGAGATGTTCGTGGTCGGCGGGTTCAACGTGTATCCGGCCGAGGTCGAGGACGCCCTCGCCCGCCACGACGCCGTCGCCGAGTCGGGCGTCATCGGCGTCCCCGACCAGCGGATGGGCGAGGTCGCCCGCGCTTACGTCCGGCTCCGCCCGGGCAGGAGCGCCACGGCGGACGAGCTGATCGCGCACTGCCGGGAGCGGCTCGCGAACTTCAAGGTCCCCCGGGAGGTCGTCTTCGTGGACGACCTCCCGAAGACCGCGTCCGGCAAGGTCCGCCGCGTGGAGCTCAAGGACTTCACAGAGCAGCGATGACGCGGGCCCTGTGCTCGGCCACCGAACCCCATGCCGAGTACAGCGCGCGCGCCTTGCGGATCCACAGCGACGGGTCGTACTCGTCGGTGTAGCCGATCGCGCCGTGCACCTGCAGGGCCGTCTTGGCCAGCCCGTAGGACGCCTCCGACGCGGCGACCTTCGCCGCTGACACATCCCGGGCGAAGTCGGGCGTCCCGTACGACAGCGCCGCCCCGTACACGAGCGGCCGGGCGAACTCCAGCTCGACCATCGCGCTCGCCAGATGGTGCTTGATCGCCTGGTACTCGCCGATCGGCCGGCCGAACTGCTGCCGCGTCTTGGCGTACTCCACCGACACGTCCAGCAGCGCCCGCCCGACCCCCACCTGCTGCGCCGCGCACAGCAGCACGCCGAAGTCGGTGAACCCGCCGCCGCCCTCGACGCGGAACAGCCGCCGCGCCGGGTCGAGCGACGCGAGCGCCGCGCCGGCCTTCCGCTCCACCTTGTCCGCGGTCAGCACGAGGTCGGCGACGTCGGCGTCCAGCGCGTGCGGGACGGCCAGCGACACGATCGCCTCGCCCTCCGCGATCCGCGCCAGCCACGGCGACTCGCCCAGCAGCTCGGCCGCCGCGAGCGTCTCCACATACGGCCCCGGAGCCGCGGCCCGGCCCAGCTCCTCGGCCGCGACGACCAGCTCGACCGGCAGCGGCCCGGCGCCGCCGAACTCCTCCGGCACCGCGACCGCGAACACCCCGGCCTCGGCGACCGACGCCCACAGCGCCCGCCCCGGCCCGGCGTCCCCGGCCGCCCACGCCCGCGCGATCTTCGGCGTACCCGCATCGCCCAGCAGCCGCCGCAACGTCTCCCCGAACATCCGCTGCTCGGCGTCCAACACGAACTTCATCGAGATCCCCTCGGCAGGCCGAGCAGCCGCTCGGCGATCACGTTGCGCTGGATCTCGTTGGTGCCGGCGTAGATCGGGCCGGCCAGCGAGAAGACGTAGTTCTCCAGCCACTCCGACTCCAGCTCGCCGTCCGGGCCGAGCAGGTCGAGCGCCGTCTCGTGCAGCGCGACGTCCAGCTCCGACCAGAACACCTTGTTCAGGCTCGACTCGGCGCCGATGTCGTCGTCGCGCGAGATCGTCTCGAAGCCCTTGAGCCGGTAGGCGCGCGACCTGATCCAGGCGTCCGCGACCCGGTCCCGCAGCCCGGTGTCGGACGGGTCGGCGCGCTCCTTCCACAGCTCGACGAGCCGCTCGGTCGCCGCCGTGAACCGGCCGGGGCTGCGCAGCGTCAGGCCCCGCTCGTTGCCCGCCGTGGCCATCGCGACCCGCCAGCCCTCGCCGGGCGCGCCGATGACGTCCGCGTCGGGGACGAACACCTTGTCGAGGAACAGCTCGGCGAACGCGGGCTTGCCGTCCAGCCGCCCGATCGGGCGCACGGTCACGCCCTCGGCGTCCAGCGGGAACATCAGATACGTGAGGCCCCTGTGCCGCTCCGACTCCGGATCCGACCGGAACAGCCCGAACCCCATGTCGGCGAACGCGGCCCGCGAACTCCACGTCTTCTGCCCGTCCAGCAGCCAGCCGCCGTCCGTCCGCGTCGCCGTGGCGCGCAGGGCCGCGAGGTCGCTGCCCGCGCCCGGCTCCGACCATGCCTGCGCCCAGATGACCTCGCCCGCCGCCATCGGCGGCAGGATCCGCGCGAGCTGCTCGGGCGTGCCGTGCTTCAGCAGCGTCGGCGCCAGCAGGTTGATGCCGTTCTGGCTGACCCGGCCGGGCGCGGCCGCCGCGTAGTACTCCTCCTCGAAGATCAGCCACCGCAGCACCGAGACGCCGCGGCCGCCGTACTCCTGCGGCCACGACACCACCCCGAGGCGCGCCGAGCCGAGCGTCCGCTCCCACTCCCGGTGGGCCGCGAACCCCTCCTCGGTCTCCAGCGAGGGCAGCGGCTCCGCCGGGACGTGCGCGCGCAGCCACGCCCGCACCTCGGCGCGGAACGCCTCGTCCGCCGTCCCGAACTCAAGATCCATGAGAACCTCTTTCTAACAACTGTTTGGTAGAGTAACCGCCCTTCCGAACTGCCGCCGCCCCCTCCCGCCCAGTGAGATCCCCGCCGCGCGGCTGGCTCACCATGGGCGGACGTGGTTAAGATCACGCTCTAGAACCGCGTTCGGAACCTTCGGAGGGTCCATGGCGAGGATCGTCGAGCACGGCACCTGGAACCTGACGCCCGAGGACGAGGGGCTGCACGAACCCGGCCCCGAGCCGCTGTGGAACGAGTCCTACTACTTCGACTTCGCGGCCCCCGACGGCTCCATCGCCGGCTACGTGCGGCTCGGCCTCTACCCGAACTGGGACCGCGCCTGGTACTGGGCGGCGCTCGTACGGCCGGGCCGCCCGCTGCTCCTGATCGCCGACAACAACGCGCCGCTGCCCAAGCCCGGAACGGCGGACGTCCACGCCGACGCCTATACCGCGACGCAGGAGATCCCCCACCCCTTCGGCCCGGCCCGGGTCACCCTGCAGGGGCGCGCGTCCGTCCTCCCCGACCCGGCCGGCGCCGCCACCGAGACCACCGGACTCTCCTTCGACCTGCGCTGGGACACCGTCAGCGGCGTCTACCCCTACAAGGACATCCCGCGCTACGAGATCCCCTGCACCGTCACGGGCCTGGTCAGCGTCGGCGGCGAGAAGATCGCCATCGACGCGCCCGGGGAGCGCGACCACAGCTGGGGTGAGCGCGACTGGTGGAAGGTCTCCTGGCTGTGGACGTCCGGCCGCCTCGACGACGGCACGTTCGTCCACGGCATGCAGGCCAACGTCGGCTTCCCGCTGCCGTGGCCGTGCTTCGCCGTCCCGCCGGACGGCGACATCGAGCACCGCGCCGGATTCTCCGCCGAGACGACCTTCGCCGACGGCCTGCCCGCCCGCTCCGACCTCCGCTTCCCCGGCGCGCCCATGACCGTGACGCCGGTGGCGTTCGCACCGGTCTCCATCACCTCCCCCGACGGCCGCGACGCCGACTTCCCGCGCGCCCTGTGCCGCTTCGAGACCGAGGACGGACGCACCGGCCACGGCTGGACCGAATGGCACCAGCCGCCCGGCTGGCAGGACCACGGCTGGACCCACCTCGCCGAGGAGACCGCGTGACCGGGCCGGTCTCCGGAGCCGGCGCGCTGACCGCGTCCTGGCTCTCGGACGCGCTCGGGACGAAGGTCGCCGCCGTCCGCACCGAGCCGGTCGGCACCGGCCAGGTCTCCGACAGCCTCCGCCTCTTCCTCACCTACGCGGACGAGACGCCCCTCCCGCCCACCATGGTCGCGAAGGTCCCGGCGGCCGACCCGTCCAGCCGCGCCGCCGCCCGCGCCATCCGCACCTACGAGGTCGAGGCGCACTTCTACGCCGAACTCGCCGAACGCCTCGACGCGGGCGTCCCCACCTGCTACTTCTCTGCCTACGCCGCCGAACCGGACGAGTACACCGTCCTCCTGGCCGACCTCGCCCCCGCGCGGCCCGGCGACCAGCTTGCGGGCATCGCCCCCGAGGACGCCGCCGCCGCGATCACCGAGATGGCCGCCTTCCACGCCGCGGGCTGGGACGCCCCCGACCTGGCGGCCCTGCCCTGGCTGAACCGCCACGACGCCGACGCGGCGGCCTTCACCGCCGCGATGGTCACCGACCTCTACACCGGCTTCAAGGACCGCTACGCCACCGACCTGGGCCCCGCCGTCATCGCCCTGATCGAGGACTTCCTCCCCTCCCTGCCCGCCTACCTGACCGCCCGCGAAGGCCCGCAGACCCTGTCCCACGGCGACTTCCGCGCCGACAACCTGCTGTTCGGCGGCCCCCGCACCGCCGTCCTCGACTGGCAGACCTGCGCCTACGGCCCCGGCCTCGCCGACCTCTCCTACTTCCTGGGCTCCAGCCTCCCAACCGAAGCCCGCCGCACCCACGAACAGGACCTCGTCCAGAGCTACCACGCGGCCCTGACAACCCGCGGCGTCACCCTCACCTGGGACGACTGCTGGACGTCCTACCGCCACCACGCCTTCCACGGCATAGTCATGGCGATCGGCGCCTCCATGCTGGTCGAGCGCACCCCGCGCGGCGACGAGATGTTCTGCACCATGACCACCCGCCACGCCCACCACGCCCTGGACCTGAACTCCCTCGCCCTCATCCCCTGACCCACCGAAGGCCGAACTTCACGAACACCGTGCCGAAACCGAACGCCGCATAACCGCAGACAAGGAAGAGGGCGGTGACGAACACGGTCGCCCCAAGGCGAGCCCAACTCCACATTCCGCGCTCATAGGCCGTTCCGTCCGCGAGCCGTACCGGTATCCGGCGGCCCTGGTCGCAGGAGCCCGAGTGCTTCACCTTGACATCAGGTGTGCGCGCACCCCGATCAGAGTGAAAGTCCCCGTAGCAATTCCGCGGGGATCGCCACCCGCCACCGACCTGGGCCGTGTGCGTGACGGTCAAAGTCCCGGCATTACCGGACGCGCCGTACGTCGCTGCCCATTCCCGTCCGAAGCTCAGCAGCCCCGCGGCGGCGAGGAGCAGAAACGGCACCGTGCAGAGGAACAGCACACCGAACACGATCCAGCCGCGGTCGCGCTCTCCTGCGTCAGGCGTGGCCATGTGCATCCGTCCTCGGCTCGGCGGCGCGGCCAAAGAAACGACCGCTTCCTAACTCAGACTCCCGCCGATCACCCCAGGTTCATTCCCGATCCCGCCGAGGACCCGACGCTCACGCCGATGTCCAGGGGGCTCCGGGTCGGCCCGCAGGCTGCCGACGGACGAGTTGTTGCGCGCGGCAAGCGGGCTGAAGGCGGGACGGGGGCGGGTTCTCAGGGGTTGGGGGAGCAGGGGTGGGTGGGGGTGGTGTCCAGGTGGTGGACGAGGAGTTCGGTGGTGTCCTGGAGGTCGATGAGGGGGCGGCGGGTGTAGCGGTGCGGGGAGGACCACCAGCAGAACGTCCGGCGGTGTACCCACACCGTGAGGCTGGGGAGCATCAGGAGGGACATGCCGTCCTCGGCGGTGCTGCGCGCGCCCTTGAAGCCGCGCCGGGTGAGGTTGAGGAGCAGGCACCGCGCGGCCGTGTCCGGGCGGACCCGGTAGTGCAGGCCGGGCCAGTCGCGGGGGAGCGGTAGCGCGAACCAGACCGCCTTGCCGCGGACGGGCGCGCCGCTGACGCGGGAGCGCGTCGGCGTACTGCCCCAGTCGGCCGTGACCTCGCGGACGAGTCCGAGACCCTTCCCGTGCTCGTCCAGCAGCCCGGCCCCGGACGCGTGCGGCGTGGACGTTCGCGCGCCGTCGAAGACCGAGACGACGAGCTGCGGGGACGGGACGGTCCGCGCCCAGATCCACAGCTCCGGCCGGCCGCCGCGGGCGTGGCGCAGCGCGTTGGTCGCGGTCTCGGACACGGCGAGCCTGCCGTCCTCGATCACGTCCCCATCGAGCCGCAACTCCGACATCGTCTGCCGGACGAGCCGCCGCGCCGCCGCCGGTCCGCCCTCGTCCGCGGGCAGCCGCCATACGCAGGACCCCCCGCTCACCAGCCCCCACGCCCCCTTGACCTCCATCGAGACCTCCTATCGATGATCACGATGCGTGTGCAGCGTGTCACATGTCGTGCGGACGGCTCGATACTGACTGACGCACGATTAGGATGCAATCCCGTTTCGAAAACTCATATGAAGTGACCGAAATGAACTGTCTGTGCAGAATCGGCCACGCAAGGTGAGCATGAGAGGGCAGAATGGCGACCGACCGTCGAGGAGGTACCCCCATGCCCCGCCCCGAGAGCCCGACCGTCCGCCGGATCATGCTGGGAATCCGGCTCCGCGCGCTGCGCACCCGCGCCGGCGTCGCGGCGGACGACGCGGCCCGCCACATCGCCCGGACGGACTCGACCATCAGCCGGATGGAGACGGGCCAGACCTCCGTGCCCGCCCGCGTCCTCGAACGGCTCGTGGAACTGTACGGCGCGACGCCGGAGGAGACGGCGCAGCTCACCGAGCTGGCCAAGGCGGCGCGGCAGCGCGGCTGGTGGCAGCGCTACGGCGAGGTCCTGCACCCCGGATTCGAGCTGTACCTCGGCCTGGAGGCCGAGGCCACGGAGATCGACATGTACGCCAGTGAGTGGGTGCCCGGTCTGCTGCAGACGCCGGACTACGCTCGGGCGATCATGTCTGTAGAGCCTCGTCCGCCCTCGGACGAGGAGATCCAGGCCCGCGTGGAGGCACGGCTCGCGCGACAGGCCATCCTGGACGGGGACGGCCCACTCCAGTACTGGGTGGTGCTGAACGAGGCTGTCCTGCGGAGGACGGTCGGTAGCCCGGAAGTCATGCGCGAACAGTTGCGGTTTCTCGCAACCAGAGCGCGTCGGCGCAACGTGAAACTGCAGGTTCTGCCCTTCGATGCGGGAGCGCACCCTGGGACCTGCGGTTCCTTCACCCTGCTTGCATTGGACCTTGGGGAGGCCGCAGTCTCTGAGTACGCATATGTCGAGAACCGGGCGGGTTCACTGCTTATGGACAAGATCAAGGAGGTGGAAACTCATAGACTGGCGTTCGATTCCCTGCGGGCGCAGGCGTTGAACCCGCGAGAGTCCATGGCTCTCATGGACAAGACGGCTGCAGAGCTGGAACAACACGAGACGAGGTCGAACCCATGACGGACCCTGCGCGTTCCAACACGGTCTGGCGCAAGAGCTCCCGTAGCGGCAGCACCGGCGGTGAGTGCGTTGAAGTGGCGCGGGTGGGGGCCGCGAAGGCTGTGCGGGACTCGAAGGACCCGGGGGGCGACGTCCTGGCACTGGGGCGGGGTGCGTGGGCGGCCATGGTGGCGCAGATCAAGCGGGGTGCGTACGACCTCTGATGTACTGGGCGGATCCCGGTGGGCGGGTGGCTCGGTGATCTTGGGGAGGCGTGCGAGTGAGTGAGAACGCCGTTCGGCTGGCGGTGCTCATCGATGCCGACAACGCTCAGCCCGGGATCGTCGAGGGCCTGCTGGCCGAGGTCGCCAAGTACGGGACCGCTCACGTCAAGCGCGCCTACGGCGACTGGACGGGGACGAACCTGCGGGGCTGGAAGGAGCATCTGCTCGACCAGTCGATCCAGCCGATCCAGCAGTTCGCCTACACGTCCGGCAAGAACGCCACCGATGCGGCGATGGTCATCGATGCCATGGACCTGCTGTACTCCGACCGGTTCGACGGGTTCTGCCTCGTCTCCAGCGACAGCGACTTCACCCGGCTGGCCGCGCGGATCCGCGAGTCGGGCCTGACCGTGTACGGGTTCGGGGAGCGCAAGACGCCCAAGCCGTTCGTGGCGGCGTGCGACAAGTTCATCTACATCGAGAACCTCGCCTACGACCAGGGCTCGGCCGCGCCGACCGCCGCGACGCCCGCGTCCCCGACCTCGGCCGCCAAGCTCAAGCAGGACACCTCGCTCGTCAACCTGCTCCGCAACGCCGTCGAGGCCGCCTCGGACGAGGACGGATGGGCTCCGCTGGCGTCCGTCGGCCACATCATCACCAAGCAGCGCCCCGAGTTCGACTCCCGCAACTACGGCTACGCGAAGCTCAACGAGCTGATCGCCGCGACGACGCTGTTCGTCCTCGACCGCCGCAGCCCGGGCGACGGCAAGGCGGCCATCATGTACGTCCGCGACAAGCGCCACCAGGACAAGAAGCCCGGCGCCTGAGCTTCAGCGGTTGGCGGGGGAGCCGCAGCATTTCTTGTATTTGCGGCCTGAGCCGCACCAGCAGGGGGCGTTGCGTTCCGGGGGCCAGGCGAGGGTTTGGGCGCCTTTGCGGATGCGGTCCATGAGGTGGTCGGCGCGGGTCTGCTGGTCCTTCGGGTCGCGGTCGTGGGCCTCGGCGTACTCGAGGAGGTCGTCGACCGGTGTGGGAAGGACGCGGAGTCCGGACGCGCCGATCTCGTCGCTGGAGGCGCGCCAGCCGCGCTCGACGTCGCGGAAGTAGGAGGCCGGGTCGGTGGGGGCGGTGCCGTGGACGAGGCCCTCGGCGAAGGCGCGGTCGACGTCGGCGCGGACGAAGAACGAGCCGGCGGGCGGCGGGGCCGGGGCTTCGCGCCGCGCGAAGAGTTCGGCCATCTCGGCCTGCTCGTCCTCGGTGTGCAGGTCGAGGACGTCGGGCGGGAGGCCGAGGGCTCGGCGGACGCGCTGCCGTCCCCGTAGTTCGGGCCGGACGAACAGCCTGGACTCGGCAAGTTCGTCATCGTCGGCCATCAGGTCCCGGCAGGCGATGTTGAACCAGGTGAGGGCTTCGTCGAGGCGTCCTTGCGACTCCAGCAATTCCGCGATCAAGTCGGCCGGCCCCGGGTCGACGTGCGAGCGGCTGAGCCGGGCGATCTCCGCGTCGGCCTCGTCGGTGCGGCCGGATTCGGTGAGCAGGGAGATCCGTTCGGCGGTGGCGAACTGGGAGTCCAGGCCCGCGTCCATGGCGATGACGTCGTCGTAGATCTGCAGCGCCCGTTCGGGCTCGCCCGCCAGGGACCACTGCCCCGCCGCTTCCAGCAGGATCTCCGTGCGCTCGTCCGGGTGCTCCGCGGCGTCGCGTTCGAGTTCCTCGGCGAGCCGCCGCGCCTTGGGCCTGGAGTCCGTCACCAGGTCACCGTATAAGAGGCGGTTCGCTCAGGAGGCCAGGTCGGTGAGGAGGTCGGTGAGGACCTGTTCTTCTTCTACGCGGACGGCGCGGTCCTTCATTGCGGTGGCCAGGGTTGGGTCCCAGGGGGTCGGGACGGGACGGCCCGTGAGGGGTGTGGTCGAGGTCGCCGCGCGGTAGGCCGTCGCGTCGTAGCGCCAGGGGCGCCAGCCGACGCGGGCGTGGACGGCGGCGGCGATCGCCGCGCCGCCCCAGTCGAAGTCGCCGTGGTAGGCGAACTCGGCGCCGCCTTCGGCCAGGAGTTCCAGGAGGCGCCAGACCGCTGTCGACGGACGGCCGTTGCAGCAGACCAGGGGCGGGCAGGACGGGCCCAGGGCGTCGGCTGCGGCGGCCACGACGACCGGGTTCTCGCAGATGCGGACCAGGCCGGCCTGGATGGGGGACGTGTGGCGGCGAAGCTGGCGGAGAGTGAGGGACGCCGGTTCGCCCCGCAGGGTGGCGAGCATCCGGCCGGTGGGGGTCACCGCGTCGCCGGGCAGGCCCAGGCACAGGACCGTCGAGGAGAGCTCGTCCAGGTGCACGCCGACCGCCGCCCAGGTTTCGCGGCGGGATTCAGCGCCGCCGTCGGCGCGGAACGGCAGGCCGGCGAGGGCGCGGGCAGAGGAGAGGGCCAGGGTGGCGAGCGGGCCTTCGTCCAGGGCGTGGGCGTGGCCGCAGGTCTCGGCGGCGAACCGGCCTAGGGGCATGTCGGGGGACGGCAGGCGCCTCACCACGGCGGCGAGGCAGCGCAGAACGTGTGCGGCTTCGGCGGGGCCGGACGTCAGACGCCGGACCAGGCCGGTCGCGTCCAGCCAGGCGCGCCACTCCGCCAGTTCGGGGCGGGAGATGAGGGCCTCGTCCAGTGGGGCGGAGGCCGAGGCCCAGGCGGCGGCCGTTTCGGCGTTCTCCCGGGCCAGGTCGCGGACGGGGCCGTCCAGGAGTTCGACGGCTGCGGCGAGGCCGTGCGGGGACGCGCCGCTGGTGCGCAGGACACCGTCGACCTCGGTGAGCGAGACGGAGAGGGACGTCCCGATGCCCGCGCGGCGGCCGAGCAGGAGTTCGATCGCGCGCCGCTGCGGGAGGGTCGCTTCGGTCAGCGTGACCTTGCCGGTGAGCGCGCCGCCGCGTTCCAGGCGGGACCGGACGCGCCGCACCAGCCAGGCGGTGTCCGGCCCGCCCAGCAGCCGCCGGAGCCGCGCCAGGTCCGCCGTCATCCGAAGATGTCCGTCTGACCGGACGCCGGTTCGGGTTCGGGCAGGTCGGCGCGGGTGCGTTCGCGGCCGTCCCAGCGCCACGGCGTCACCAGGACGGCGTCGATGCCGTCGCGGCGGGACAGCTGGCAGATCGACAGGCCCGGCACCTGCGGGTAGCAGCCCCACTCGCGTTCGCTCGTCATGACCACGTCCATGTCGAACGTGGCGAGCAGGCCGAGGCACTTGGCGCGGGAGTCGTCGTCCACGCCGGCGAACGCCTCGTCCAGCGCGACCAGGCGCGGCGCGTGCGGGTTGCCCGCCGACTTGTAGTGCGCGGACGCGGCGGCGAACAGGGGAACGGAGGCGGCGAGCACCCGTTCCCCGCCCGACGCGGGGCCGGTCGCGGGACGCCACTGCCCGTCCTGGAGACGCTGGATCGCGAACGCGTGCCACGACCGGTAGTCCAGCGCGCGGGTGAGCTGCTCCGTCCAGCCGGACGCCGGGTTGTCGGCGTGCTCGCGCGCGATCTGCTCCTGCAGGAACCGGCCGACGGCGGCGCGGTCGTCGACCGACCAGGCGTCGATGGTCTGCCGCAGCTTCTCCCGGACGCGGTCGAGCCCGTCGGGGGCGTCCTTCGCGGGCTTCCAGACGAGCCGCAGCCGCATCCCGGTGGACGTGGGCCGGGACGTCAGCTCGGCGTTCATCTCCCGCACCTCGTCCTCGGCGGCGGCGATGAGCTCCTGGAGGGTGCCGGCGACCTCGTTCAGCAGGTGGTTCTCCAGGATCTCCCGCTCGCGGGCCGACAGGAGGCGTGCGCGCTGCTCCGTCTCGGTTTCGAGGGCGTCCGCCAGCCCGGGGACGTCGCGGGCGCGGCCCTGGAACACCACGTCCACGACCATGATCCCGTCGTGGACGGTGAGGCCGACCGAGTGCCCGTGCCGGGACATCGCGTCCGACAGCAGCTTGTGCTCCTCGGAGACCTTCCTCTGGACGCGGTCCCACGAGTTGTCGCCGTCGTCCACCGCGTCGAGTTCGGTGTTGACGGCGCGGGCGAGCTGCACGGCGGGGTTGGCCGCCCACTCCTGCGCCGGGTCGGGGACGGAAAGGCCGGGCACCGCGACGGTCAGCAGTCCGGTGGCGGCGAACGCGCGGAAGTCGCCCACGGCCTTGTCCCGGACGGTCGCGGCCTCCTGGATCTCGCCGCGCAGCCGGTCGCACGCCCCCTTCGCCTCGCCGCGCTCGCCGAGCGCGGACCGTTCCCGGTCGCGGGCCGCCGACTCGGCCGCGTCCCGTTCGCGGAGGGACTGCTTCACCTCGTTCAGGCGCCGGAACAGCTCGTCGACGGCGGCGCCCGCCGTCTCGACCAGCGCCCGGTGCTGCTCGGCCGCCGACTCGGCCTGCCCGCGCGCCTCGGCGGCCTCTTCCGCCGCCTCGTCCAGGCGTTCCCGGACGAGCGCGAGTTCCTCGGCGGCCTCGCGTGCCGCGTCCCGTGCCGACAGCAGCGCCTGCGCGGCGGGCCACAGCTCGGCCAGCGCCAGCCGGTAGTCGGTGACCGCCGTCCGGACCTCGGCGAGTTCGGCCTCTCCGGTCGGCAGGCCGACGTCGGCGGCGAACTCCCCGGCGCGTTCCCGGGCCTCGGACGCCTCGGCGCGGCACCGGTTCACGGCCGCGAGGGCATGGCCGTGCTCGGTGGCGGAGTCGCGGCGGCGCCGGTGCTCCCCGGCGAGCCGCACGTGAGCCTCGCGCAGGCCGGTGTCGCGCGGGACGGCGCGGTGCTCGGCGGCCAGCGACTCCCGCCGGGCGGCCAGCTCGGTCAGTTCCTCGCCGATCGCCGTGATCCGGGCCCGCGTCTCGCCGAGGTCGGCGCGGAGGGCGGCGATGCGGGCGCGGCGGGCCGCCTCGCGGGCGCCTTCGCCGATGAAGCCGGCGGTGTCCTTGTGCCAGGAACCGCCGAGGACGCCGTTCGCCCACCGGCCGTCCACCGCGACCCACGTCCGCGCGCCCGGCCCGAGACCCAGCCCGGCGAGGACGGCCCGGACGGCGTCGTCGGACAGCGCGGCGGCCCGCGGGTCGGCGCGGTCGACGGCGGGACGCAGCACCAGCGCGCACGACGGCCCTTCGACGGCCTCGCCGGTCAGGACGAACGTGTCGTCCGCACCGAGGAGTGCGCCCTGCGGCGTCACCCACGCGTCCAGGATGCCGGACGCCTCCAGTGCGGCCTCCAGCCCGGCCCGGTGGTCGGCGGGCACCGCGCCGGCGAAGTCGACGACCTTCCACAGCGGCGCACCCGGCAGGCCGGCCCGGGAGCCGGACCGCGTGTAGGGGACGGGCGGGACGTCGTGGCCGCCCGACTCCAGCCGCTCGATCTCCTCCCCGAGCGATGTCTCGCGCTCACGCTCGGCCCGCAGCCGGGATCCCGCGTCGGCCTCCCGCCCGCCGAGCGACGCCGTCGCCGCACGGGCGGCGTCGTCCACGGCGGTCGCGGCGGGGTTCTGCCCCTCGGCGGTCTGGGCCCATTCCTCCAGCTCTGCCAGGACCGCGTCCGGGTCGTCCACCTGGATCTGGACGAGCCCGGCGAGGTAGGTGACGTATGCGTTCAGTAGTTCCGCCGCGCCGGCGTGCGTCCGCGCCTCGGCCGCCGCGATCCGCTGGGCCGCGGCCTGCAACTCGCCGACCAGGCGTTCCGCCTCGGCGGTGGCGGCGTCCAGCCGGGTCCGGGCGGCGGTCACCGCCGACATCAGTTGGTCGAGCCGGGTGAGCGCGCGGGACCTGTTCTCGGCGAGTGCGCCGACCTCGCGGCGCGTCCCGGCCGGATCGGCCTCCCACCGCTCCATCGCCTCGTTGTGGGCGGGGCCGCATCCGGCGAGCCGGGCCAGCGCCACCGATCGGTCCCAGGCCGAGGCGAAGGACGTTTCGGCGTGGGCGGCACCCGAACGGGCCTTGTCGGCGCGGGCCTGCTTGCGGGTGACCTCGCCGGACAGGCCGCTGAGGTCGCGTTCGAGCCGGGTCGCGTACGTGTCGCGGCGGCGCGCCTCCTCGCCGATCTCCTCGATGCGCTTGGCGTCGCGCATCTCCGGGCTGGCCTCAAGGGCCTTCCGGCGCGCCTCCAGTCGGGTCTTCTCGCCGGCCAGCTCCGCCAGCAGCCGTGCGGCCGCGGCCAATTCGGTCTCGGCCGCCGTGAACCGCGTCTCCGCCTCGGTGAAGTCCCTGTTCAGGTGCTCGTACCTGCTCTGCGTGAGGCGCGGCCCGGCCGCCTTCCGCTTCGCGGCGATCCGGGAGTACCGGACGTAGTGCCCGAGGAAGTCGGTGGCGGCCTTGTGCGCTTCTTCCAGCGCCCGCAGCGCGTCCCGCTCCTCGTCCAGGCCCCGGAAAGCCTCCGCGACCGTCGTGATCAGCGCGGGGCTGAGCGGCGGCAGCGCCTCGGTCAGCGCCCGCGACAGCAGCCGCTCGTCCGGCTTCTTCGACAGCTGCGGCTGCCGCAACTGGATCAGCAGGTTGACCAGCGCCTCGTAGCGGTGCTCGCCCAGCCCGAACAGCGCGTCGTCCACGGCGCGCCGGTAGTCGGACGCCCGGTCGTAGACCAGGCCGTGGCCGTCCACCGCCTCGCGCAGCTTCTCCCGCGTCAGCGACACGCCGGTCTCCGAGACGAGCGCGAGGTCGGCGCCGACGCGGCGCGTGGTGACGAAGAACCAGTGCCGGACGATGCCGCGGTCCTTCACCGCCTTCAACCCGCAGCCGAGCGTCCGGTACTCCGGCGTCCCGTCCGGGTGGAGGCGGCCGAACTCCAGCCACGTGTAGCCGAGCCGCTCCGGATGCGGGTGCTTCCCGCCGAGGAGCAGGTTCCACTCCATCCGCTTCTGCCGGTCGCCGTCCGGCTCGACGCGGTGCGGGGACAGCTCGCCGTCCAGCAGGAACGGCAGCGTCAGCGCCAGCACCTTCGACTTGCCGGTGCCGTTGTTGCCGCGCAGCAGCAGCCGCCCGTCATGGAACCGGAACTCCTCGGCGTCGTAGTAGAACATGTCGACGAGCCCGGCGCGCAGCGGCTTCCAGCGCTCGGACGTCGGAACGGGCGTCCCCGCCACCTCACGGCCCCCCATCACCTCACGGCCCCCTTCGGTTCCCGGACGGTCGGTTCCTCCACCGCGTAGCGCGCGATCGCCGGGCGCGCCCGCACCCGGCCGTCCGGCAGGACCTCCACCAGCCGCAGCGCCGTCAGCTTGCCGAGCGCGATGTCCAGCAGGTCCTCCTCGGCGCCCGGCTCGGTCATGCCCTTGCGCCAGAACGACCTGTGCCGCTCCGCCGCGTCCCGGACGAACACCGCCAGCTCGCCCCGCCCGGCTTCCGCACGTCCCGCCAGGTACTCGGCGACCAGCAGCGTCGCATGCCCGTCGGTGCGCTGCTCCGGCATCCGCACGTCGGTGAGGTCGTCGTCCGGGTCGACCATCGCGACGCCCTCGGCGCGCAGCTCCGGCACGAGCCCGGTCGCCTCCTCGATCCGGCGGGTGATCGCGGCGCGCTGCGACACCAGGTACGCGCGCTCGGCGCCGTCCAGGTCGTCGTAGTAGATCACCGGGTCGTCCAGCAGCCGCCGGGTCAGGCTCCGCCGCAGCGCCCGGTTGCGCAGCTCGTCGGTGTCGGGGACGGGCTCGTCGGTCAGCTCCGCGAGCCGCTCCTCGAACCCTTCCGCGGACACCGTCGACGGCCCCCGCATCCCGGTGAGCAGCGCCGCGAGGACGACCCGGCGCACGTCGTACAGGACGTCCCCGGTCGCCGACAGGTACGACTCCTCGTCCCCCGACACCCGCCGCAGCACGCCCCAGCCGAGCAGCAGCCGCACCACCGCGACCAGGTCGGCGCGCTCCGCCCGGCTGTCCAGGGTGAACGGGAACGCCAGATCGGGTTCGGCGGCCGCGTTGAGCACCTCTTCCGCCAGCCGCCCGAGCGTCGTCTGCGCGTCGGCGCGCTCCAGCACCGCCAGCGCCAGGCACAGCACCACGTAGCGGCGCCGGCCGAACGCCTCCCCGGCCTTGCCGCGCGCCGGATGCGTCCCGTCGTCCAGGGTCGGCGCCGTCTTGAACAAGCGGGCGGTCTCGGCGTCCACCTGGAGGCGCCAGCCCGTCTCCCGGCTCAGCCAGTCCCGCAGCTCCGCCTGGTGGCGGCGGACGAGGACGAGGTCCTCCGGATCGGACTCGACCGTCAGCAGCGGCCGCCGCAGCAGCGCCCGCAGCGCGGCCCGGCGCCGCGCGAGGTCGTCGTCGCTCACGTCCCGCCCCCGCTCAGGTCGGTGATCTCGATGACGTGCTCGGGCCCGGTGAGCACGCCGTCCTCGGTCACGATCCGCGCCTCGCCGCCGCCGGGCACCAGCGACAGCCGCACCTCCATCGACCCGTCCCCGGTGATCGCCTTCACTTCGGTGTCGCCCGGCAGCCGCGCGGCGAGCGCGTCCCCGAGCAGCGCCAGGAACAGCCGGAACGCCCGCGGGTCGAGCATGCCCAGCTCCGACAGCAGCACCGGCCCGCCGGTGCGCAGCCGCGCCCGCGCCGCCGCCGTCTCCGCCGCCTCCCGGTCGGCCCGCTCGCGCAGCACGCGGCGCAGCTCCGACCGGTCCTGGACGCGGTTCGGCTTGCCGCGCCGCTCGTAGGAGCCCGTCCGGCGCAGCTGCGGCGAGATCCGCACCGGTGGCGCGTCCGCCCACGGCATCCCCTGCGGCGCCTCCTCGTCCCACGCCGCGACGGTCGCGGCCGTGACGGTCAGGTGCCGCGCGGACGTCAGCCCGAACGCCGCCCGCCACAACCGGTGCATCGCGGCGTCGTCCGGTGCCTCCGCGAACCAGCGGGCCAGCGCGCGGAAGTCGGCGGACCGGTCCGAGCGGCCCGACCGCCGCTCGTTCAGCAGCCCGACCGTGTCGACCAGCTGCTTGATCGCCGTCACCGCCGCCTGCCGCAGCAGCCGCGCCTGCGACGGACGGGCCGTCCCGCCGGACACGAACCAGTCCCGCAGGCCCCGCCACCGGTTGCGCCACGACTCCAGCGCGGCGGCCTCGGCGCGGCCGAACGCCTCGGCGGCGTCCGCGCCCTCCGGCACCGCGTCGGACGCCTCCCGCCGCGCCGCCGCCGTCAGCAGCCGCTCGTGCCCGCGCGTCTCCACGTCGTCCAGCAGCGCCGCGATCCGCGCGCCCGAGTTGGCGAGATCGGCGATGAACCGGTTGATGTAGTCGATGAGACGTTCCTTGTAGGCGATGAAGCCGTCGACGTCGCCGTCGGAGAAGTCGATCGCGCGGCGCAGCGACGCCATGAACGCCTGCGCGTTGTCGGCGAGCGAGGAGAACCGCTCGGCCAGCGCCAGCAGCAGCAGATGGACCTTGGCCGGGTCCGGATCGGGCGCGTCCGCGAGCGCCGCCAGCGCCGCGAGCCGGTCGGCGATGTCGGCGAGCGCCACCGACTGCAGCACGCCGCGCCGGCCGATCGCCTCCTCGTAGAACGCGATGGCCTGCTCGGCGGCGTGACCGGCCGGGGTGAGCTGGTAGAGGAACCGCTTGCGGTGGAAGTCCTCCACGGTGGTCACCCGGCCGGTGTCGGCGTCGGCGCGCAGGTTGCCCCAGTCGACGAGCTTGTCGAGCGCCTGCGTCAGCTGCTCGTCGCCGTCGCGGCGCAGCTCGGCCGCCACGTCCTCGGGACGCAGATGGACGATGAACCGCTCCTTGGCGCGCGCGAACGCGAGCAGGACGTCCCGGTAGAGGGGCGCGTTCGGCACGCTCAGATGGGCGAAGGGCTGTGGTCCGTCCGGCCCCGAGTCCAGATGAGTCACGGCCCCATTGTGGTGTCTGGACGGGACAGGGGGCGCCGACATGCGCCATCCGTCCGGGTCCGGTCGGTCCGCCCGTGCGCGGACGGCCCCGAGCGCGGCGTCCGCACCGCAGACCGGCTATCCGCGGCGACCGATCGGGCACCATCCTAACACTCGCATTACTGGTCGCTGCAGTTCTGGCATGCTTCTGAGCAGGCACGCTTGACCGATGTCGGCAATAAGACTAAAACTTGTTGGTGAAATAGACGTCGGACGTCGCCTACGTGCATGGAGTAGTCATGGATGTCGCCGCACTCGCTGTCTCACCGATCGACCCGGTCCGGGTCACCGGGCGGCCCGGCGAGATGGACCTGGCGGCCGCCGAGCTGGCCGCCGGGGACTTCCTGCGGGCGCTGGGCGTCGGCACCGACTCCGAGGGCCTGCGCGGCACCCCCGGGCGGATGGCCCGCGCCTATGCCGAGCTGTTCACCTCCCCCTCCTTCGACCTGACGACCTTCCCCAACGACGACGGCTACGACGAGCTGGTCCTGGCCCGGGACATCCCGCTGCGGTCGGTGTGCGAGCACCATCTGCTGCCGTTCGTCGGCACCGCGCACATCGGCTACCTGCCCGGCCGGCGGATCCTCGGCCTGTCGAAGCTGGCCCGGGTGCTGGAGCACTTCGCCCGCCGTCCCCAGGTCCAGGAGCGGCTGACCAAGCAGGTCGCCGACTGGCTGCAGGCCCAGCTGGACCCGGCGGGAGTCGGCGTCGTGATCGAGGCGGAGCACACCTGCATGACCCTGCGCGGGGTACGGGCCACCGGGTCCAGGACCGTCACCTCCACGCTGCTCGGAACCCTGCGGGACGCCCCGGCGTCCCGGCAGGAGTTCCTGGCCCTCACGGGCGTGGGCCGGTAGCGCGCCCCGCCGTGGATCACCGAGACAGGACGAGTTGGAGGCACAGGATGAGCACACCGCGGCGGATCGTGATCGTCGGAGCAGGGCTGGCCGGTGCGTCGGCGGCCATCGCGCTCCGCGAACGGGGGTTCGACGGCGAGGTGACGCTGTTCGGACGGGAACCCCACGCCCCCTACGAGCTGCCGCCGCTGTCCAAGGGCGTCCTGCTGGGCAAGACCGACGAGCCGGACTGGGTGGCCGAGTCGGGCCACTACGCCGACCACGGGATCGACCTGCGCCACACCGAGATCACCGCGCTGCGCCCGGCCGACCACGCGGCCGTCGACGCCACCGGCGCCGAGCACCGCTACGACCGGCTGCTGCTGGCCACCGGTTCCCGTCCGCGCACCCTGCCCGGCTTCGACGGCGCGCACCTGGTGCGCACCCTCGACGACGCGCTCGCGCTGCGCGAGAAGCTGACCGCCGACGCGCGGGTGGTGATCCTCGGCGCCGGCTGGATCGGCTGCGAGGTCGCCGCCGCCGCGCGCACCCACGGGGCACGGGTGAGCATGGCCGACCCGCTGCCGCTGCCGCTGCAGCGGGTGCTCGGCGCCGAGGTCGCGACCGTGTTCCGCGACCTGCACGCCGACCACGGAGTCACGCTGCGGCTCGGCGTCAAGGCGACCGGCATCGACACTCGCGGTGACACCCGCGTGGTACTGCTGGACGACGGGACCGAACTGCCCGCCGACGTCGTGGTCGCCGGGGTCGGCGCCGTCCCCCGCATCGAACTGGCCGAACAGGCCGGCCTGGACCTGGCGGCGGGCGGGGTCGCCGTCGACGCGGCGCTGCGCACCTCGGCCCCCGACATCTTCGCCGCCGGCGACATCGCCGCGCACGACCACCCCCGCTACGAGGGCCGCGTACGCGTCGAGCACTGGGACAACGCCAAGCGCCAGGGCACGCACGCGGCCGGCAACCTGCTGGACGGCGACGACCCCTACACCGCCAGCCCGTTCTTCTTCTCCGACCAGTACGACCTGGGCTGCGAGTACCGGGGCCTCGCCGACCCGGAAACCGACGAACTGGTGGTGCGCGGAGACCCGTCCACCCGCGAGTTCCTAGCGTTCTGGCTCCGCGACGGCCACGTCACCGCGGCCCTCAACGTCAACTCCTGGGACCACGGCGACACCCTCCAGTCCCTGGTAGACACCCGAGCCCCCGCAACCGCCAAGACCCTGACCGCCGAACCCCTAGAAGCACTAACCCCCACCCCCTGACCCCACCCCACCCACCCGCCCGAACCCCGTTCACCTGCGGCGTGTTGTTGTTATGAAGCGCCTCATAACAACAACACGCCGCAGATCAACGTGTCTCGTGCGGGTGGGGGTGTGGGACGCGTTTAGTTTGGGGTGGGCTTGTGGAAGACGCCGATGCCGTTGGCGATGGCGCGTTCGGTGCCGTCCGACGGGGTGTTGCGGACGGTCACCGACGGCGCGCCGGGGGCGCGGGCGACCAGGGCCGAGGAGCCGCCGCCGTCCAGGTTCACGCCGTCGTCGGCGCCGACCTCGTCCAGCAGGTCCGCGAGTTCGGCGACGGTCAGGCCGCCGCTCCGCTCCGACCTGCCGTCCGCGACGAGGAGGTAGAAGTGGCGCCCGTCGCGGCTGACCCCGGCGGCGGTGCGCGGGGCCGGGCCGTTCGGGCTCAGGCCGTCCAGCGGCTCCCCGTCCCGCAGGATCGGGAACCCGCCGACCGCGAACCGGAAGCGGACCGGCCCGGTGAAGCGGTAGGAGACCCGCACCCGGTCGCCCGGCCGCAGCCGGCGCAGCGCGTCGGCGCCCTTCTCCCGCCCGACCAGCACGGTCGTGCCCGCCGGGATCGCACCCGCGCCTACCGCGTCGGACACACCCGTCACCACGCCCCGCCGCACCGTCACCTCGGCGGTGTCGGTGCTGCACGGGGCGTTGCGGGCCTCGTCCGTCCCGCACACGGCGCGCTGCCGGGAGACATCACCCCACCGCGAGTCGAACGCGCCGACGCCCCCGACGCGCAGCGCGTACTGGTTGAGCCCGCGCAACGCGATCGACTTCTTCCCCGACCGGACGGTGCCGGTCAGGTGGAGCCGTGCGACATGCCCGCGCCGGTCGCGGCCGACGCCGATGACGTCCTCGGTGGACGTGCCGGGCGGCAGCGCCGGCCCGAACCGCTGCCCGTCCGGCACCGCACCCTTGAGCGGACGGCCGCCGTCCACCGCCGGGCCGGACGACGACCCGGTCGGCGTCACTCCGGGGTGGGTCTCGCTGATGTTGAAAAAGTCGCCGTTCACGCCCGCCACCGCCCGCTGCGCGTCCGCCATCTGCGACACCGTCCGGCGCGCGGCGACCACCGGCGGGTGCAGCAGCCCGACGGAGACCTTCGGGCTGCGCAGATCGACGTCCACCAGGTTGCCGAGCACGCGCCCGCCGGTCCCGGACGTCTCGAACGTCCGAACCCTCACCCCGGGCGCGGTCCGCTCGGACGAGGTGAACCGCACCTCCCCGACCTCGGCGGACGGCGCTAGCGCCCGCACCCGCGCATCCGCCCGCTCCCCGGACCCGGCCCCGTCCACCCCCGGCGGCGGCCCCGGCCCCGCACCCGCCGGAACGGCCCCCGCCCCCGTCAGCCCGACCACGAGCACCCCGGCCACGATCCACCGCATCAACGACGCCCCTCTCCGCGATCACCAGCCCGATGATCATGTCTCGCGCCCGGTGAAGCGCCCACCCGCCGGGAGTGAACACTCGCGCAAGACCGCGTTACACGCCGCAGGTAGGGGAGGCGTTGCGGGTGGTGGTGGTCAGGTTTCGGCGGGGTGGTCGTAGTGCTGGTGGTCGGAGGGGCGGGGGGATTCGGGGCCGTCGCGGCCCAGGCGGAGCATGCGCGCCACGCGGACGGTGCGGAACTCGCGGCCCCGGACGCTGAACGAGTGGCCCGGCGTGGCCCTGATCTCCGCGGCCATCGCGCACCATTCGGCCAGCTCGTCCGGTGAGGCGGGGTCGCCGCCGAACTCGCGGAGCCTCGGCAGCCGCCCGGTGAAGTGCCGCGCCAGCCCGTCGCGGGCGTCCTCGGGGGTGTCGCCGCCGGTCAGCGGACCCCAGCCGTCGCCCTCGAGCTCCACCACCATGAACGTGGGCGGCAGCACCACGACGCCGGGATGCGCGTGGATCGCGTGGCGTGCCTCGGTGCGCACGATGTCGGGAATGTCGCCCGACGCCGCCATGAACGCGACGAGGTTCAGCCGCAGCTGCGCCTCCCAGTGCCCGCACGGCGCCGCCGGGTCGATCGGATGGTCGCGCAGCAGGCCGTCCGCCGCGATGTCGGCGTCGGTGGCGCGGGGCGGCTCCAGCACCCGGTCGCCGAACTGGACGAATCGCTCCACCCGGACGATCCGGTACCGGCGGTCGCCGATCTCCCATTCGTCCTTGGCGAGTTGCTCGCCGTCCTCCGGGTCGAGCCGGCCGGCCGCCGCGCGCATGGCCGCGGCGGTCGCCGCACTGGACTCGCCCTCGGCGGCGGTCCGCAGGTCGATGGCGAGGTTGTACCGGGCGGCCGTCGGGTCGTCCGCCCCCAGTGAGCCGATGCGCCACTCGTTCCCGGTCTGGACCGCGTGGCCGAAATCGGGGGAGCCGATGGAGTAGATCTTCGGGTAGCGCAGAATGCGGTCGCCGAGTTCCCGGTCGCGCACCGCCGCGACCGGATCGAGGCGGGCGACCACGTTGATGTGGTCGTACCCGCGCATCAACGCGAAGGTCATGCCCGCATCCTGGCCGGACGCCCGGTTCCCGCGCACGCCTTTTCCCGCATTCCCGCGCCGGAGCCGCCCCCAATGCCCGCAATTATCCGCCTTTACTCGGGAAATAAATGCGGGCGGACTTTCCGGTGGTCAGCCGTCCAGGCCGATGACGACCTTCACGTCGTCCGGGTGCGGGGTGAAGGCCTCCGCGTAGCGCTCCAGCGGGACGCGCCGGGAGATGAGCCGGCCGAGCCAGTCCAGGTCGGCCTCCGCCAGGGACCGCGCCGCCTCGGCGTAGTGCCGCAGGTTCGCGTTGACCGACCCGATGATCGCGTCGTTCTCCAGCACGATGTCGCGGTTGAGGCCACCGGCGTCGATCTCGAGCATGCGGCCGGTCGGCGACACCCCGGTCAGGCACACGATCCCGTACGCGGCGTTGTTCGCCATCGCGCCGAACACCAGCTGGGACACCCCGGTCGCCTCGATCACCACGTCCGGCTCGCAGCCCTCGACCGCCTTCTCCAGGCCCTCGTGGTGGTAGGTCGCGCCGAGGTCGGCGACCAGTTGCGGCTTCGGCCCGTCCGCCACCCGGTCGAGGACGTGCACGTCCAGCCCGCGCTGCGCGCCCAGCATCGCGGCGAGCAGCCCGATCGGCCCCGCGCCCGTCACCAGCACCCGGCGCGGCTCGAACCAGGCCCGCGCGCCGACCTTCTCGATCTGGTCCCACGCCTTGGCGACGACCGTGGTCGGCTCCATCAGCACGCCGACCTCGGCCAGCCGCGGGTCCAGCGTCACCGCGTAGTCGGCCTCGACCCGCCACGCCTGGCTCGCGTACCCGTCGATCTCCTTGATGCCGCGCTCGGTGTACCGGCCGTTTCGGCACATGTCGAACTCGCCGTGCGCGCACGCCCCGCACGGCTCCGGGTCCGGCCGCCGGACGACGCCGACGACGAGGTCGCCGGGCGCGAAGCCGCTGCCGGACGGCGCCTCCCGCACCCGGCCGAGCGACTCGTGCCCGATGACCAGCCGCTCGTGCCCCGGCGGCGCCCAGCCGTAGTCGCCGGCGGCGATCTCCCGGTCGGTGCCGCACACCCCGACCGCGAGCCCGTCGACCAGCAGGTCGTTCTCCCCGGGCTCCGGGTCGGGGACGTCGGTGACGGCCAGCGAGCCGCCCTTCTCCGGGACGACGGTCAAAGCGCGCATGGGTCTCTCCTTCTCCAGCGGTCAGGGCCGGCGGACGGCGGGACGGGTGCGGCTCAGGTGCCGCGCGGTGTTGACGAGTCCGACGTGCGAGTACGCCTGCGGGGTGTTGCCGATCTGCCTCCCGGTGGCCGTGTCGTACTCCTCGCTGAGCAGGCCGAGGTCGTTGCGCAGGCCGAGCAGCCGCTCGAACAGGTCGGTCGCCTCCTCGGTGCGGCCGATGCCGTGCAGCGCGTCCGCGAGCCAGAACGTGCAGGCCAGGAACGAGCCCTCGTCGCCCGGCAGGCCGTCGACGCCGCCGTCCGCGCCCGTGTCGTAGCGGAGCATGAACCCGTCCCGGTACAGCTCGCGCTGCACCTCGTCGATCGTGCCGGCCACCTGCGGGTCGCTCCACGGCAGGAACCCGACCTGCGGGATGAGCAGCAGTGCCGCGTCCAGGCCCTGCGAGCCGTAGAACTGGGTGAACGTGCCGCGGTCGGTGTCGAACCCCTTCGCGCACACGTCCTCGTGGATCTCCCGCCGCAGCGCCTTCCACGTGTCGACCGGCCCCTCCAGGCCGTGCCGCTCGACGCCCTGCACCATGCGGTCGACGCCGGCCCACGCGAGCACCTTGGAGTGGACGAAGTGGCGCCGGTCGCCGCGCACCTCCCACAGGCTGTTGTCCGGGTCGCTCCAGTGCCCTTCGAGGAAGTCCATCAGGGCGAGCTGCATGTCCCAGGCGTTCTCGTCCGTGTCGATGCGGGCGGTCCGCGCGAGGTGCAGGCCGTCCAGGACCTCGCCCCACGTGTCGAGCTGGAACTGGTCGGACGCGGCGTTGCCGACCCGGACGGGCGCCGACCCCTCGTACCCCGGCAGCCAGTCCAGCGTGAACTCGGTGAGCCGCCGGGTGCCGTCGATGGCGTACATGATCTGCAGGTCGGCGGGGTCGCCGGCGACCGCGCGCAGCAGCCATTCGCGCCACGCCTTGGCCTCGGCGGCGAACCCGGTGCCGAGCAGCGCCTGCAGGGTGAACGTCGCGTCCCGCAGCCAGCAGAACCGGTAGTCCCAGTTGCGGGGGCCGCCGAGCTGCTCCGGCAGGGACGTGGTCGCGGCGGCGACGATGCCGCCCGTCGGCGCGTAGGTGAGCGCCTTCAGCGTGATCAGCGACCGGCGGACGGCCTCGTCCCAGCGGCCCTCGTAGTCGTAGCTCCCCATCCAGTCGGACCAGAACGTCTCGGTGTCGGTGAGCGACTGCTCGGCCTCGACCGCCTTCGGACGCGGCAGGTGCGACGGCTTGTAGGTCAGCACGAACGGCACCCGCTCGCCCGCCGACACGGCGAAGTCGCCGTAGGTGGCGAGGTTGTGCCCCTCCATCGCGACGGGCGTGTTCAGCCACGCCGCGTCCGGGCCCGCGATCGCGTTGCGCTCGCCCTCGCGGTGCCGCACCCACGGGACGATCCGGCCGTAGTCGAACCGCAGCCGCAGTTCGGTGCGCATGGGGACGCGCCCGCTGACGCCCTCCACGATCCGGACGACGTCGGCGGCCTCGCCGCGCGGCGGCATGAAGTCGATGATCCGGACGGTGCCGTCCGGGGTGTCCCACTCGCTCTCCAGGATCAGCGTGTCGCCGCGGTACCGGCGCCGGGTGCACAGCCCGCCGGACGCGGGCGCGAGCCGCCAGAACCCGGCCCGCTCGTCGCCGAGCAGCGCGGCGAAGCAGGCGGGGGAGTCGAACCTCGGCAGGCACAGCCAGTCGACCGATCCGTCCTTGCCGACCAGCGCCGCCGTCTGGGTGTCCCCGAGCAGTCCGTAGTCCTCGATCCTCAGTGCCAAGACGCGCATCCTCACTGTTGGTCGCGGCTTACTTCGACCTACCCGTGATAGTGCATGTATGTCCCGGCCGTCAGAGATTCCGGGGAACGGCTCCGGAAACGGTCCGGCACGGCGGCCTGGGAGCTGCCGCCGTGCCGGCGTCCACAGTTGTCAGGGTGTTGGCAGTGGTCAGGGTGTACCGCAGGTGATGGACGGGTTGGAGACGTTGCCGCCCGGCGCGCTCGCGGTGAAGCCGAACGACGCGGAGCTGCCCGGCGCCAGGTTCGCGTTCCAGCCGACCGGCTTGACGGTGACGACGCTGCCGCTGGTGCTGGCGCTGCCGTTCCAGAGGGCGGAGATCGTCTGGCCGGAGTTCAGGGTCATGACGACCGTCCAGGAGCTGACCGCGCTGCTGCCCGCGGTGACGACGACCTGGCCGTTGAAGCCGTTGTTCCACTGCGAGGTGCGGGTGTAGGCGCAGGTGACGGTGCCGTCGCCGCCCCCGTCATCGCCGCCCCCGTCGTCCCCGCCGCCGTCGGAGGTGCCGCCCAGCGCTTCGAGGGCCGCGTCGTACGCGGGCTTCTTGTTGTAGTTGTCGTCGAAGAGCAGTGCGGCGCCCTCGCCGGGGAACGTGTCGGGGACCCACGAGTACTTGTCGGTGATGCCCCACACGGTGATGACGGTGCAGCGCGACACGGCGAGGCAGGCGGAGACGACCTTCTTGTAGTCGTTCGCCTGGGTGGCGAGCTTGGAGCCGTCCGCCGGGGTGTTCATGCGGATGTCGAGCTCGGTGATGTGGACGTCCACGCCCAGCGCCGCGAACCGCTCCATGTTGGCCTGCATGTCGGACGGGACGTTGCCCAGCGTCAGGTGCGCCTGGAGCCCGACGCAGTCGATCGGGACGCCGCGCGCCTTAAAGTCCTTCACCATGGAGTAGACGGCATTGCTCTTCGCGTTCTGGCCGTCGATGTTGTAGTCGTTGTAGCAGAGCTTGGCGGTGGGGTCGGCCTGGCGTGCCGCCCGGAACGCCTCCTCGATGTAGCCGTCGCCGATGACGCGCTGGAAGACCGAGTCGCGGCGGGCGCCGGAACCGTCCTGGAACGCCTCGTTCACGACGTCCCAGTAGCTGATCTTCCCGGCGAAGTGGCCGGCCTCCTTCGCGATGTGGTTGCGCATGACGCCGAGCAGGTCGTCGCGGGAGGAGATGTTGCCGACCCAGTCCGGCAGCTGGCTGTGCCACACCAGCGTGTGCCCGCGGATCTTCATGCTGTGCGCCTGCGCGTGGCTGACGAGCTGGTCGGCCGCGCTGAAGTTGAACGAGCCGCGGGACGGCTCGGTGGTGTCCCACTTCATCTCGTTCTCGGGCGTGAGCTGGTTGAACTCGCGGTCGAGCGTGGCGGCGTACGCCGACTCGCCCATGTGGCCCTGGGCGGTGGCGGTCCCGAAGACGCGGCCCTTGGCGGCGGCCGCCTCGCCGAGCGTGCCGGGGGCCGCCGACGCGGGGAGCGCGACGGCCACCAGCATCGCGAGGAGCAGCGACACTGCTCCCAGCACCGCGGTGAGTGCCTTTCTCATGGTTTCGTTCCTCCTAGGAGAGTGGGGGTCGAGCGAAACCCGGCCCGCCGGCTTTCCGGGGGCCCGAGATAAGAGGTCCTGAGTCCTCCGGTGTCGACCACGATCTTCTGCACGACGACCGTGGGATCGACCATCCAGAGCTTCAGGGTGTGCGTCCCCGATTCGGTGATGGTGTGGGTCGTGACGGTGCGGTTCACGTTGTCGGACGTGTTCCGCTCCCACTGCTTGTTCATGGTGGTGTCGTTCGCGCCGGTCTGCGTCGTGGCGTTCACGACCTGCGGCTCTTCGTCATCGAGCGAGACGGCGTATTTCAGGCCCTCGGTGGAGAGGACGCTGTTCCTCGGCGACATGTAGACCCAGACCTTCACCGGGCCGGTGGTGGTCAGCGTCATGTCGTATTCGAGGCGCGGGCCCTTACCGGGCTGCTGGCTGGACGCGGTGACGGGGAACGGTTCCATTCCGGCGTCGGTGCGGCCCACTCCGGGGACGCGCTTCCATTGCGCCGCTCGCGTGTCGGTCGCGCGGCTGTAATGGTCGGCGTTCATGGAGACGTAGCCGCCGGCCTCGACGAAACCGTGCGCCCTATAGGACTCCGGCTTCTTCACGACGGCCTGGACGGTCACGGTGCGGCCGTCCGGTCCGGAGATCTCGATGGGCACGCGGCTGGTCCCCTTCGGCGCGCGCGACCAGTCGATCGACACCGTCGCCCGGATCTGCTTGTCGACGCGGCCCCTGTCATGGGTGACGCGCACCCACGGCTCGCCCGGGGTGATCCGGTACTGGAACGGGTCGGACCCGCGGTTGAACACCTCGATGTACTGCGCGGGGCCGCTCTGGTAGGGGCTGAACTCCGGCAGGACGGCCTCGGACTTCGCGTTCGGCCACCAGTCGCCGGAGCCGTCGACGGCGACGCCCATGTCGGCGCCGTCCGGGACGTCGATCCGCTGGAGCTTGGGGAAGATCTCGTCCGGCAGGGCCACGTTGTCGCGCTCGGGCTGCTGCCAGGGCGCGTTCGGGCCGTACCGCTCGACGTCGCCGTAGCCGATGTGCGGCTGGCTCTGGAAGCCGTCCCATTTCCCGCCGGCGAGCCCGGTGTTGTAGTGGTTCGACATCGCCTGGTCGTCGGCGAAACGGGCCTCGGCGAGGTCGGCGTACTCGTTGGTGGCCGCCCGCCCCTGCTTCGCGTAGAGGATGTTGGTGAACTCGGCGTCCCGCAGTTCGTACAGGTTCGCGGTCGCTTTCACCTGGTAGTAGACGAGCTGGTAGTAGGCGTCCTGGTATGCGTCGGGCAGCCGTTCCCGTATCTGTTCAGCTTGCGCTGCCAGCCGCTTCCACCGGGCGGTGACAGTCGCCATTTCTCGGTACTGGTTCAGGTAGAACGGCGTCTGCTCGTCGTCGTAGACGACCGCGCTGGAGTCGGTCGGAAGGTCCTTGTCCGGGTCGACGGTGATGCGGCGGTTCAGCAGTTCCGGCTTGCGCAGCGCCTGGAGGTTCCCGTACTCGTCGAGGACGTCGGCGATCTCGTCCGCGTGCTCGGTACCGAAGTTCTGCGCCGCGTACTGCCGCTCCCATTCCCTGAGGCTCTGCAGCGGCCACTTGTCGGGGTTCCACGCGTAGTCGAGGAAGAACTGGAGCGGCAGCTCGTCGTTCTTCATGTCGCCGACGTTCGCCACCCACAGGTTGCGGATGCCGTACTGGTACGACTGGTGCAACTGCTCCCACGTGTTGCCGAGCTGCGCGGTGTCGACCCACTTGTAGTTCCGGCCGCCGCCGACGTAGTCGAAGTGGTAGTAGAGCCCGTACCCGCCGCTGCGCGCCGGCAGGCTCCGGTCGGGCATCTTGCGCATGTTGCCCCAGTTGTCGTCGGTGAAGACGACCGTGACGTCGTCGGGCACGCGCATCCCCCGGTCCCAGTACCGCTGGACCTCCTTGTAGAGCGTCCACACCTGCGGGGTGGCGGCCGGGTCCTTGCCGGTGACCTCGCCGAGGATCCCGCGCTCCTTGGCGATGATGTTCTGCATCAGTTCGATGCCGTCGCCGTCCGGGAGGCCGACGTCGCCGTTCCCGCGCATGCCGAGCGTGACGACGCCTTCGAACTCCTCGTCGACCATCCGCTGGACGCCGTCTTTCCAGTATTTCTCGATGGCGGCGGCGTTCCGGCGGTAGCTCCATTCGCCCGTGCCCCCGTAGGGGTCGTGGCCGGGCTTGACGATGTCGCCGTCCGCGTCCCGTTGCGCCGGGACGGCGTGCCGGTTCCACTCCTCGATGCCGCGCATCATCGGCGCCTCATGGGACGTCCCCATGACCACGCCGTACTTCTTCGCGGTCGCGTGGTTCAGCGGATCGTCCTCGGCGAACGCCCGTCCCCAGACCGCCGGCCACAGGTAGTTGGCCTTCAGCCGGAGCATCGTCTCGAAGATCTTGGCGTAGAACTCGTGGTTGAAGCCGTTCGGATAGCCGGGCGCCTTGCCGTTCCCGAAGAACTTCGGCGCCCACCGGTTCAGCGCCGGGTTCTCGTCATTGATGAAGAAGCCCCGGTACTTCACCGCGGGCGTGCCCTGGGTGTGCCGCCCCGGCTTCACATACAGCGCGCGCCGGTGCTGGGAGGGGACGTCGTCCCAGAAGTACCAGGGTGAGACGCCGATGTTCTTCGAGACGTCGTACGCGCCGTAGATCGTCCCGCGCTGGTCGCTGCCGGCGATCACGAACGCGCGGCGCACGCCCGGCATCGGGTGCTCCACGACCTGTTCGAGCGTCGTCTCCCACTTGCCCGCGATGCCCTTCACGTCGAGCTTCCCGGACGAGACGAGGTCGTTGATGAGCGGGCTCCTGCCGATCGTCCCGACGATGACGACGTCCCGCCCGGACGGCGTCTCGTCCTGTGTGACCTGCGGCTTCACGCCGGTCACGCGCTCGATGTCGGACTGGAGGTCGCCGACGGCGCGCACGACGCCGGGGAAGTCCGCGCCGCTGACCACCAGCGGCGCGGCCCTGCCGTGCTCGACGAGCGGGAAGTACCCGCGCCCGTCGCGGAACGAGATGTAGGACGCCGGATCGGCGTGGCGGGGCTTTCCGCGGCCCGCCGGCCCGGCGGCCGCCATCGCGGCGGCGGGCACGGCGGTGAAGGCGACGACGGTAGGGACCAGGGTCAGGAGGACTTTCCACGTCCGCGGGGATCTGCCCATCGGCGGTCTCCTCAGTGGGGGAGCGGCCTCGAAACTTTTCGATATCTTTTCGAGAGTAGACAGGAAAGTAACCCCGAGCGCCCCTACCGTCAACCGTTTCCACCGGCTTTCAGTGGTCAGAACGCCACAAAACAACCCTGAAGCTTGATCATCACTTCGAAAGATTTCGAATCACGACGCCGCCCGTGCGCGTCCGCCGTTGGATTTGCCACTTCTACGTAATTACGTAATATTGGAGTCGTGGCTGAGGAGACCCTGGCGGAACGCGTCGCGCGCCTGGAGGAGCGGGTGGCACGGCTGGAAGGGCCGCGCCCGGCCGCCGAAGGGGAGCGTCCCGACGGCGCCTTCTGGGCGCTGGACGGCCTGAAGGACCGCGTCGCCGACCCCGGCGGCGTGCTGTTCACCGGCGCGGTGACGCTGCCGGCCGGCGAGCACTACGAGTGGCAGCAGGGCCACCCGGTGGACGACCTGCTGGCCGACGACTGGTCGCAGGCCGCCGAGACGCTGAGCGCGCTGGCGCATCCGGTGCGGCTGCTGCTGCTCCGCGAGATCCTCCAGGGCTCCCGCACCACCGCCGAGCTGGCCGCGCACGAACGCCTCGGCACGACCGGCCAGCTCTACCACCACCTGCGGCAGCTCGTCGCGGCCGGCTGGTTGCGCACCACCGCGCGCGGGCAGTACAGCGTCCCGGGCGAACGGGTGGTGCCGCTGCTCGCCGTGCTGGCGGCGGCCCGCCGCTGACCGACCGATCGGAGAAGACAGATGCTCAGGACGATCGCCCGCTTCCGGACGGTGCTCCTGCTGCTCGGACTGCTGGTGTGCTTCACCGAACCCCTGCACGGCGTCGGCGCGGTCTGGTGGGCCGGGCTCGTCCTGATCGTCGCGGGGACCGTGCTGTTCTTCGTGGCCGGCGGCGGCCCGGACCGCGAGCCCGTCGTGGTGCGCAGCCCGGTGCGGGGACGCTGGACGGCGGTCAACAGCCCCGCCGACAAGGTGCCCAGCCACGGGACGCACGAACTGGGCCAGACGTACGCGATCGACCTCGTCCACGTGCCCGATCCCGGACGGGCGTGGACCGCGCTCCGCCGGTGGCCGCTCGCGGCGCGCCCGGAGACGTTCCCGGCGTTCGGGCAGGACGTCCACGCCCCGGCGGACGGCGTCGTCGTCCAGGCGAGCGGATGGCAGCGCGACCACTGGAGCCGGAACTCCTGGCCCGGCTTCCTGTACCTGCTGGTCGAGGGCATGGTCTTCCGGCAGCTGCTCTCGCTGCTGACCCTGTCGGGCGGGCGGTTCGTCGTCGGAAACTCCGTCACCCTCGACCTGGGCGGCGGCGTGTACGCGGTGTTCGCGCACCTGCGCCGCGGGTCCGTCCGCGTGGGGAAGGGCGACCGCGTCCGGGCGGGCGACGTGCTCGGCGAGGTCGGCAACTCCGGCAACACCTCCGAGCCGCACCTGCACTTCCACCTCATGGACCGCCCCGGGCCGCTCGCCGCGGCGGGCATCCCGTTCGCCTTCCGCTACGAGACCGGCGGCCGGGCCGAGACCGGCGTCCCCAGTGCCCGCGCCCCGTTCACCGCCACGGGTGCGGAGTCGCTGTCGCCCGGCCGCTGAGCGCACTACCTGCGGATTCGGCATTCCGGGCGGGGGTTATGGGCGACAAACGTTAGATTTCGCCAATTGCCGTATATAACGCTCAGGCCGCCCGAATGCGTTGATCGTCGGCCGCCGTTGTGCCACTCTTACCGGTGCCCCGGCAGACGGCGGTTCCCGCTCGCCCCCACCGCGCCCCTGCCGTGCTGCCCGCTGCTCGCGCCCAGGTGGAGAGGCCGTTGTGAGGAAACGCCGGATCGGCCGGTACGTCGACGCGTCCGCCTTACCGGCCGGAGCGCGCCGGTGAACTGGTGGAGGCGCAGGCCGGCGACCGGATATCCGGCGGTCCATCTGCCGCCCGATTACCGCGCGCCCGCTCCGGAACCCGTTTCGCCGCCGCCGCAAATGGCGGTTCCGGACGTCATGATTCCCGGTCCGCAGAGTGATCCGGACGCGTGGCCGGAGTTGTGCGAACGATTCTGCCTGCACTTCCTCGTCCTCGCCGAGAAAATGCGCCCGGCGATGAACCTGCTGGAGGAGAGCGAGGAGGACCCGGACCGCCTGGAGGCCCTCTACAAGATCGACCACGGCGTGACCCGGATGCGGCGTGCCGCCCGCGACCTGCGGGTGCTCGCCGGGCGGGACGGCGAGTCGCTCTCCGGCCCGGACACCTCCCTGCTGGACGTCGTGCGGATGGCCGAATCGTCCATCGAGCAGTACCGGCAGGTCTCGATCCTGCGCGTGGTGGACCTCGCGGTCCCCGCCTACGCGGCGGAGGACCTCGCCTCCCTCGTCGCCGCGCTCCTGGACAACGCCACCAGGTACTCGCCGGGGAACGTGACCGTCAGCGCCCGCCTGCTCGACGACGGCGGCGTCATGATCCGGATCGAGGACTCCGGCATCGGCATGGCGCCCGCCCAGCTGGACGGGCTGAACGCCACGCTCGCCGGGCCCGTGCCACCGATGACGGGGGAGATCGCCCGGTCCACGGGCTTCCCCGTGGTACACCGGCTGGCGCGCAGGCACGGCGTCGGCGTCCGGCTCGCGGCCAGGGCGGGCGGGACCGTCGCCATGGTGACCGTCCCGCCGGTGCTCCTCTGCGAGATCCCGGCGGACGAGCCCGGCGCCTCCGCCGGCCCGCGCTCCGGCGAGGCGTTCGCGGGGATGGCGCATCTCGCCATGGCGCGCGGCGCGGAACGCCCGGAGCCGGAGGCGGCGACCCCCGTCGGCGGGACGGCGACCGATCTCGGCGGGCTGCCGCGGCGGGAACGCGCGAGCCTGCGCCCGGTCGGCCCGAGACCCGCACAAGCCCAGAACGCGGCGTCCGGTGGCGGGCCTGCGGCGTCCGGCGCCGGCTCGTTCGCCGCCGACCTGGACGCCTTCTCCGCCGGGACGCGCCGTGACGCAGACGAGCCCGCCGCGGGCGAACGGGAGGAAGGACGGCAGTGACGAGCATCGCCGCCACCGGGCCCAAGGGCCCCCAGGACTTCGGCTGGCTGCTGGAGCAGTTCGCCGCCGCGACCCCCGGCGTCACGCTGGCGCTGATCGTGTCGTCGGACGGCCTCGCGCTCGTCCAGTCCGGCCCGATGCCGTCGGAGTTCGTCGATCCGATGGCCGCGCTGACCAGCGGCATGATCAGCCTCGGCAACAACATCGCCAAGCACGTCGGCGCGGGCGGCTGCGACCAGGTCATGCTGAAGTTCGCGTCCGGGCACCTGCTGTTCATGGGCATCGGGCAGCTCGCCGGCCTGGTGGTCCTGGTCGGCGAGGGCGCGAACCTCGGCGGCGTCGCCCACGAGATGACCAAGTTCGTGCACGCCGTCGGGCACGTCCTCACCCCGCAGATGCGCGACGACCTGCGCCGCATGACCGAGCGGGCGACGTCATGAGCGCCAACCCGTGGGTGCGGCCCTACGTGCTGACCGGCGGGCGGACGCGCGGCCGCCGCCACCTGCTGGTGCACACCCTCGTCTCCGGCGGCGGCTACGACGCGGCGTTCGCCGAGCGGCTGCTGCCCGAGGCCAGGGCGCTGTACGAGCGGGTGCACGCCGTCGCCGAGTCGGTCGCCGAACTGTCCGCGCACTGCGGGGTGCCGCTCGGAGTCACCCGCGTCCTCCTCGCCGACCTGGCCGCCGGCGACCGGATCGAGATCCTCGCGGAGGGCGCCTCGCCGTACGACCCGCACGTCCTGGGAAGAGTGATCGATGGTCTACGCGAGCTCGCCTGACCCGTCCGGGCCGAGGCCGTCGCCCGGCATTGCGCCGCGCCGCGGCATGACCTCGGTGAAGCTCGTCGTCGCGGGCGGGTTCGGCGTCGGCAAGACCACCCTCGTCGAGGCCATCTCGGAGATCCCGCCGGTGAACACCGAGGCGTGGATGACGCAGGCGGCCAAGACCGTCGACGCGCTCGACGACGGCGCCAGGGGCGGTGGCGGCGCCGGCAAGACGACCACGACCGTCGCGATGGACTTCGGCCGCGTCACCCTGGCGTCCGACCTGGTGCTGTACCTGTTCGGCACGCCCGGCCAGCCGCGGTTCTGGCCCATGTGGGACGACCTGTGCCGCGGGGCGAGCGGCGCCGTCGTCCTGGTCGACACCCGGCGGCTGGACGTCTCGTTCGCGGCCGTCAACTACTTCGAGAACGACTCCGACGTCCCGTTCATCGTGGCGGCGAACCTGTTCGACGGGCGGCAGACCCACCCGCTCGGGCAGGTGCGGGAGGCGCTGCGCCTGGACGCGGACGTCCCCCTCGTCAGCTGCGACGCCCGCGACCGGGCCTCGGCCGTCGACGTCCTGACCAGGACGCTCGGCCACACCCTGGACCGCACCACGGGCCGCACCACGGGCCGCGAGCCGGCCGCCCGCTGACTCCCGAGGAGGAGACAATGCGCAGGATCCTGATCGTCGGAGCGGGGCAGGCCGGCCTGCAGCTGGCCCTGAGCCTGCAGGCCGAGGGCTACGAGGTCACGGTGATGTCGGCGCGGACGCCGGACGAGATCCGCGGCGGCCGCATCATGTCCACGCAGTGCATCTTCTGGCCGCAGCTCCAGATCGAGCGCGACCGCGGCCTGAACCTGTGGGAGGACCGCGCCCCCCGGATCGTCGCGCAGCGCGCCACCGTCGCGGCCCCGCCCGGCACCCGCGCGTTCCAGACCCTCGGGCGCTGGGACCACTACGCGCAGTCGGTGGACCAGCGGGTCAAGATGGCCGGCTGGCTGGAGCTGTTCGAGGAGCGCGGCGGCACCGCCGTCTACCACAGCGTGATGACGTCCGACCTGGAGGGCCTGGCCGCGCTCTACGACCTGACGATCATCGCGGCGGGCAAGGGCGAGCTGGTGGAGCTGTTCGACCGGGACGCGAGCCGCTCGCCGTACGACCGACCGCAGCGGAAACTGTCGTGCATCTACCTGCACGGGATGACGCCGTGGCCCGACCACCCCGAGCCGCACGTGCGCATCACCGCCACGCCCGGGGTCGGTGAAATGTTCTTCATGCCGGGCTACACGGGCAGCGGTCCCTGCGACATCCTGCTGTGGGAGGCGGTCCCGGGCGGCCCGTTCGACTGCTGGGACGACCGTCCGAGCCCCGCCGACCACCTCGCCCGCACCCTCGACCTCATGCGGCAGTACGTGCCGTGGGAGTACGAACGCACGGTGGACGCCGAACCCACCGACGCGCGCTGCACGCTGTACGGGGGCTACGCACCCGTCGTCCGGCATCCCGTCGGGACGCTGTCGCCGACCGCGCACGTCCTCGGCATGGCGGACGTCGTCGTCGCCAACGATCCGTGCACCGGCCAAGGCTCCAACAACGCGGTGCGGTGCGCCGAGACCTACTTCCAGGCGATCCTCCGGCACGGCGACCGGCCCTTCGACCCCGCCTGGATGCGGCAGACCTTCGAGACCTACTGGCAGTACGCGCAGTACCCCACCGCCTACACGAACATGATGCTCGGGCCGCTGCCCGAGCACGTCCAGAAGGTCCTCGCGATCGCCGCCGAGAACGAGGCGGTCGCCTACCGCTTCGCCTACGGCTACGCCAATCCCGGCGACTTCGCCAACTGGCTTCTCGACCCCGCCAAAACCGAGGAGTACCTGGCCACGGTCATGGACCAGAAGTGACCTGAGAACACGTAGGGCACAGGACGAGAGCCGCCCCCGGGCCTGGGGCGGCTCTCGTCGTCTCGGCCGGTCAGGGAGCCCAGGGAGAACTGACGGCCCACGTCACGTCGGCGGCCCAGCTCGCGGACGCGTCGAAGTCGTGGGAACCGCCGTTGCCGGCGATGTACACGGTGTTGTTGTAATGGCGGATGAAGCGGTCCGGGTAGTTGTAGGAGGCGAAGGACGTCCCGCTCCCGCTCTTGCCGGCCTGCGGGCAGAACGTGGCGTCGGCGCGGGACAGCGCGCTTCCGTCCATCGGCTGCCGGTAGAGCTGGTAGTTGTAATGCCGCAGGAAGTCACCCGGGTAGTTGCGCGACTCGAACGACACGCACGAGTTGTTCGCGAGCCCCCGCCGCACGATCCACGACCCGTCGTTCTTGTCCAGCGCGGAACTGCCGGACGAGATCTCCGAGGTGACGGCGTTGTCGTCCTGATGGCGGATGTAGCGGGAGGTGCAGCAGGCCGTCGTCGCGCGCAGCGAGATGGTCGAGCCGGGGGTGAGGCTGCCCGCCGCGACCGGGCTCGGACTGCCGTAGCCGACCGACACGATATTGGCCTGGACGGCGTTCTCCGCCGCGTCGCCGGGCAGCCCCGAGGTCATCACGCCCTCGAAGAAGTTGCCGATGGCGCTGTTGCTGTTGTCGCCGCCGATGCCGAGGATGATCGCGCCTTCCTTGTGCATCGGCGAATAGCCCGGACGCGATGTCGGCAGCGCACCGGAGTAGCGCGTGGACAACCCGCCCGTCTGGGCATTGCCGTCCTTGAACGCGAAGTAGTTCGTCCCGTTGTTCTTCAGTGTCGCGGTCACGAACGGATTCCGGTTGCCGGTGTAACCGGGGTTCTCACTGCCGCCGCTGTCGGACTGGAACAGCCCGTTCTCCAGGTCGGCCATCACCCACGGCCCCGACCCGTTGCACGGCGAGAACCAGCACAGGGTGCCGAAGTAGATGGCGTCCATGTGGCCGTTGCCGGTGTCCAGGTTGTTGGTCTCGGCGTTGCCGTAGTCGAAGCAGCAGCCGCTGTTGAAATGCGTCCCGGACGTGACCATGTACATCCCCTCCGGCTGGCTGCCGGTCGCGATGCCCGAGGTCGAGTTGTCGCGGTATCCCATGCGGCCGGAGAACGACGCGCCGTAGACCGTGTGGCCGCCCGCCGTGACCGGCAGCGCGTCCGCGGGCACGGGGTCGTCCTGGCCGCCGACGCCGCCCGGCGGCGCCGGGGTCAGATCGTTGTGCCGGGACGTCTGGTCGTAGATGATCGTGATCACGCATGCGGTGCCCGCGCAGAAGGAGTCCTGCGAGCCGGCGTCGGCGTAGCCGCCGGCGCTGAGCACGCCGATGTCGCGGGTGGCGCCGTCGGAGGCGCGGCGCACCTGGTAGAGCCGTCCGCCGTACGAGCCGAACAGCGCCCGGGTCGTGCTGTGCGCGGCGACGCACGGCGTGCCGCCGGAGCCGTAGATGTCGCACGGCAGCGTCCCCGCCGCCAGCGCCCCACCCGGCGTCCCGACCACGTTGGCGGCGCCGAGCGCGACGATTGCCGCCGCGAACAGCACGGCCTTTTTCCAGCGCGTGAGCAGTAACCGAATCATCGTCCGGACCTTCCTTCCTACTGCTGGGCTTCATTTCGCGAGAACGCGGCATTGCCGTGGCACCGGGAGCGGTCGTGAGTTAGCGCTCACATAGGCAATGCGATGACCTCCGTCATCGAGGAGGAGGCGACGTGCATGCCTGAGCGCCAATGGGAGAGGGATACGCGCCCCTGGCGGCCAGTAAGAACCAGGATGAAATGTTATCGCTAACATTTAGTTGCCGATATCGTCCTCCCTGAGCGGGTCGTTGTTAGGAGGCGGTGGTGTGAGTGCATACCATGCCGCGAGCCGTGTCAAGGCTTGATTTCGAACATGCACTTCCGGGGCGCTCGGCGGCGGCCGGCCGGGAGAACCGCCGCCCGCCGGCGGGCGTTAAGGGTCGTGTCACCGTTCCCTGTCGCCGAAGTAGGCTCGCTGGACCTGGTCCCGGTCCTCGCGGAGATCGGCCGCGGGGCCGGTGAGCGCCACCCGGCCGTGGTGGAGCACGACGGCCTCGTCGGCGACGCCGAGCGCCTGGTCGATGTGCTGCTCGACGAGCACGATCGCCGTGCCGTCCTCGTCGGCGAGCCGCCGCAGCTCCGGCAGGATCTGCTGGACGGCGACCGGGGACAGCCCCATGCTCATCTCGTCGATGAGCAGGACCCTCGGCCGCAGCAGCAGGGTCTTGGCGATCGCGAGGAGCTGCTGCTCCCCGCCCGAGAGCAGACCGCAGCGCCGGTTCAGCAGGGGCCGCAGCTGCGGGAACCGGTCGAGGGCCGGCTCGACTCCGCCCCGTGCCCTGGCCAGCCGGAGGTTCTCGGCGACGGTCAGGCGGTGGAAGACCCCCCGGTTGTCCGGGATCAGGCAGAGCCCCGACCGGGTGGCGAGCTCGACGCTCCCGGTGACGGGCGTGCCGGCGGCGGTCACCGTCCCGCCGAGCGCGGGCAGCAGACCGGCGGCCGCGCGCAGCGTGGTGGACTTCCCCGCGCCGTTGGGCCCGAGAAGCGCCAGGATCGATCCGGCCGCGACCGTCAGGTCGATGTCGCGGATGGCGGGGACCCCGCGGTAGCCGGCGCTGAGCCCGCGGATCTCCAGCGCGTCGGTCGTCTCGGTCACGGGGTCACCGGGCTTCCCAGGTAGGCGGCGATCACTTGGGCGTCGCCGCTGACGTCGGCGGGCGTGCCGGAGGCGATGATCGCGCCCAAGTCCATGACGTAGACCCGGTCGCAGACGTCCAGGACCAGTGTCATGTCGTGGTCGATCAGCAGGACGCCCGGACCGGAGTCCGCGATCCGGCGCAGTTCGCGCCCGAACTCGGCGCTCTCCTCGGTGTCCAGCCCCGCGGCGGGCTCGTCGAGCAGCAGCACGCGGGTGGAGCCGACCAGGGCCCGTGCCACGCCGGCGAGCTTCTGCCGGCCCAGCGAGAGCTCGTCTGGACGGCGTCCGGCCATCGCCTCCAGGCCCACCAGGCTCAGGGCCTTCTCGATGTCCTCGCCGGCCCGCGTCCGGCGCCGGCCGAGGTCGGCCACCAGGCCCCGCAACCCGGGCGGATCGACCGAGACGGCGAGGTTCTCCGCCACGGTGAGGTCGCTGAACAGTTCCCCCGACTGCCAGGTCCGGGCGAGGCCCAGCCGGCGCCGCCGGTGCGCGGGCACCGAGTCCAGCCGGACGCCGCCGAGTTCGATCGTGCCGCTGTGGGGCGCGAAGCCGGTGACGGCGTCGACGAAGGTGGTCTTCCCCGCGCCGTTGGGCCCGATCAGGCCGACGATCTCCGCGGCGCCGACGTCGATGCACACCTGGTCGTTGGCCCGGACGCCTCCGTACCGCACGGAGATGTCGCGGGTGAGCAGCAGCGGGCTCGGGTCACCGGGCATCGGCGGACTCCTTCGCGTCGGGGGCGGCCGGCTGCGCGGGGCCGGGCGGGGCCCACCGGGCCCGCCGGGCCCGCCGGACGAGGAGCCATTCGGGGACGGCATCGCGGTGCGGCGAGAAGACGACGACGCGCAGCAGCATCGCGGCCGCCACGATGAGCGTGTAGTACTGGCCCAGGTCGATCGTCTGGGTGAACACCAGGTAGAGCAGCCCGAGCGGTCCGGCGATGCCCGCGAAGACGGCGCCCGAGACCCGGGTGATGTCGCCGACGTAGGTGGTCGCCAGGACGGCCAGGCCGACGAGGACGGTGAACGAGGCGGCCGAGAGCTGGCCCCGGCTGTAGCCGATCAGGCATCCGCCGATTCCGGCCAGGAACGACGACAGCGCGAAGCCGAGCAGTTTGACCGCCGGGACGTTGACGCCCGCCGCCGCCGCGGCGCGTTCGTTGGACCGCACGGCGAGGAACGCCCGCCCGGTGGCCCCCGACAGCAGCCGCGTCATGAGGAGCAGCAGCACCACGACGATCACGAGGACCATGAACGAGAACCGCAGCGTGATGAGGTCGGTGCCCTCGCGGACGGCCAGCGAGAACCCGAACAGGGACGGGTCCTTGATCAGATTGCCCGTGTAGGGGGTCATCGCCGGGTTGTTGAAGACGAAGCTCTCGATCGCGAGTGCCGCCGCGATGGTGGCCACCGCGAGCTGGGCGCCGCGGATCCGCAGCGCCGGTACGCCGACCACGATGCCGAGGGCCGTCGCGGTCAGGGCCGCCAGCAGCATCGACAGCGGGAAGGGGACGCCCGCGTTGGTCGTCAGCTTCGAGAGCGCGAACCCGGCCGCGCCCGCGAAGGCCATCGTGGTCAGCGAGATCTGCCCGAGGTAGCCGGTCAGCAGCACGACCGACGCGGCGATCAGCGTCAGGATGATCGACATCACCAGGCTGAAGCGCCACTGGCCCGTGGTGAGGACGATGGCGACCGCCGTGCCGGCGACCGGCGCGGCGGTCCACAGCGGCCGGAGCTTCGGAATCCGCACCGGTGCCTGCGCGCCGGCGTCGTGGGCGCTGCGTTCCGGGATGCCGCGGCCGAGCAGGAACAGCGCCACCACGACGATGACGAACGGGATCGCGTCGCCGACGCCGGCCTGTGCCCACGACGGCCACCAGCTCTTGGCCGTCAGGAACAGCAGGATCTGCTGGACGGAGCCGAGGGCCAGGCCGGCGCCGCAGGCGACCCCGATCGACGTCAGGCGGCCCACCAGCGCGACGGCGAGGGCGGGCACGACGTACAGCATGTAGCTGGTCGGGTCCAGGCCGCCGATCGCGGGCGCCGCCAGGATCACGATCAGCCCCGAGGCGAAGCCCGTCGCGCCCCACACGAACGCGGCGAGCCGGTCCGGCGAGTACCCCATCAGCCGCAGGGCCTGCTCGTCCTCGGCGCCCGCCCTGGTGGCGATGCCCATCCTGGTGAACCGGAAGTAGCCGGCCAGGGCGGCCGCGATCCCGATCGCGGCCGCGGCCAGGATCAGGTTGCCGACCGCGATCGTCGCGCCGCCGAGCGTGAACGTCCCGGCCGTGAGCGCCGGGAGGGGGAGGAGGCCGCCGGGGTCGGTGCCGAGGGCCGCGGTGTTGAACCGGAGCGGGACCAGGGCCTGGATGAACAGCATCACCCCGACCGATGCGACCACCTGCCCGAGGGCCGGGGCCCGGCGCAGCGGACGGAACACCAGGAAGTGCGCCGCCAGGCTCCACAGCAGCCCGCCGGCGGCGCCGATGAGCACCGCCGGCCACACGTCCATCGGCCCGGAACCCAGCCGCACGCTTCCCACCGGCAGGACCAGGACACCGTTCGTGCAGAGCGCCGTGGTCTGCCACACCGCCCACAGCGCCACCGACCCCTGGGCGAAGTTGATGACGCCGGTGGCGACGTAGATGCTGACGAGGGACGCCCCGAGCACCGCGTAGACGGCTCCGGTGGAGAAGCCGATGACGGCGAATTGCAGAAGATCGTTCATAGCGGGTTCGCGGGCTCAGCCGGCGCCGGGGATGTTCGCCAGGATCGCCGGCGCCGGGGTGATCCAGTTACCGGTGACGGGCTTGAGCGAGAGGTCCTTCTGCACGGAGAACAGCAGCATCTGCGTGGTGCAGTTCGGCGTCGTCTCCTTGCCGCAGGTGAGCGGGGATCCGAGGAAGGCCGGGAAGTCCTTCAGGCCCTTGAGCGTGGACAGCACGGTCTGCCCGGTCAGGTTGTCGAGCGACGGCGCGGCCGCCAGGGCCTTGGCGAAGTCCACGACGGTGGCGAACTGGGCGTAGGCGTAGAAATCGGCGGGGCCGCTGGTCTTCGAGATGTATCCGGTCGCCGCCTTGAGGTTGTCGGCCGCCGCCTTCGGCGCGTACTTCTCCGTACCGGGCAGCCACACCGACGAGTACAGCGTCGCCCCGGGCGCGTTCGCCGGGTCCGACTTGATGAAGTTCATGCACGCGGCGACGAAGATGTCGCCCTTGTAGCCGACCGACCGCAGGCTCTTGATCAGCTGGGTGCACACCGAGGCGTTCGGCGAGGCGATCAGGCCGGCGACGTCGGGCCTGGTCGAGTTGATCGTGGCCGCCAGGGCGCTGAAGTTCGGGTTCGTGGGCGAGAAGTACAGGCCGTCCGCCTTGATCCCGATGGCTCCGGCCAGCGGCTTCAACTGCGTGTCCACGGTCTTGTGCGAGGCGGGGGTGTCCACCAGCGTCAGGGTCGCCGACGTCTTGCCCTCGGCCTTGAACCCCTGCAGGGCGCCGACGAGGAACGACGCCTGGGGCGAGCCGAAGAAGACGCGTCCGGACGCCTTGCTGCCGGTGGTCTGGTCGAACGGGATCTGGCCGACCAGGGGGATCTTGGCCGCCTCGAGGATGGGGATGCCCGCACTGGAGCTGAGGTTGAAGCCGTCGAAGGCCGCGACGACGCCGGACTGGACGAACTTGTTGGCACAGCCGATCGTGGACTCGGGGGTGCCGTCGATCGAGCAGGACTCGACCACGATCGGCCGGCCCTTCACGCCCTTCAGTTCCTTGGCGATGTACTTCACGCCGGCGTCCATCCCGGACTTCACCGCGGGGACCGCCACCGCCCCCTTGTCCGGGTTGAACAGGCCGACCTTGATCGGCGCGCCGGTGAGGGCCGGGTCGTCGGAGGAGTCGTCGGAGCCTCCGGAACAGGCGGCGGCCGTGAGCAGCAGGCCCACCCCACCGCTGAGCAGGACCTTCCGCAGAGTCGTGCCCTTGTGCATACCCAGGTTCATCGCTGGCCTCGCTTCTCTGGTTCGCATGCGCACAGACCGTGAAAACCCGGCAGGCCCGCAGCTCGGGGGTGTGAACCGTGTCACGCAGGGCTGAAGGTAGCGAAAAACTGAGAATGAGGTCAACCTCTGTTTTTCGGACGAGACCTCGGCCGTGCTCACGGCGGCTGGTAAGATCGTTACTTTCAGCGATCACCGAAAAGAGGTGCAGCGTGCCCGAGCCCGCCGCCAAGGCCGGCGGAGCGAGCGGCGGCCGCACCCGCGTCGACCGGCGCCGCGAGACCACGCCCCAGCGCCTTCGCGAGGCGGCGCGCGTCGTCTTCGAACGGGACGGCTTCCACAACGCCCGGCTCTCCGACATCAGCACTGAGGCGCAGGTCGGATCGGGGACGCTGTACAACTACTACCGGTCCAAGCACGATCTGCTCTATGAGCTGATGAAGGGCATCTCCGCCGAGTTGACGGGGATCGCGGCCGACCGCATCAGCGCGCAGCAGGACCCCGCCCGCCGCGTCCGAGAGGTCAACCGGGTCTACATCCAGGCGTTCCGGCGCAACGCCCACGTTCTCCAGGCCGTCTACCAGGCGCGCGACGAGGACGAGCGGCTGAAGGCCCAGTGGGACGAGGTCGCCGACCACTTCCAGAGCAGGGTCACGCGCGCCATCGCCGAGTGGCAGAAAGCCGGCCTCGCCTACAGCGATCTGGACCCGCGCCACACCGCCCACGCCCTGACCCTGATGGTCGAACGAGTGGTCATGGCCTGGTCGTACGAAGGCGTCGACTACGACGCGGAAGTCCTCATCGACACACTCGACAAGATCTGGATCCGCTCACTGGGCCTGACAACCGAAGCCCCGCCGCACACCGAGGCCAACCCCTAAAAGCAAGGCACCCAAGAAGCGATCCGAAGCCACGCGAGCGGGCCGAGCCTCACAAAAGCCCCCACGTGGGGGGCCTGGGGGGTGACCCCCAGATCGGGGGGTATGGGGGGGTCGTCCCCCCAATAAAGGCAAGGACCGGGTAAGTAAGCCCCGAAGGGGCTTACGAACAAGGATGAGCGAGTGCGCCGTCAGGGACTTGAACCCCGAACCCGCGGATTAAGAGTCCGCTGCTCTGCCAATTGAGCTAACGGCGCCTGTTCGTGTGGGGCCTCGGCCGGGGCCGGGGTCCCTTGCGACAGGAAGAACAGTACCAGGGGCCGCGGAGCTGTGCGAATCGGTTTAGTCCCGCGCGGGCAGGACGCTGACCATGCCGCGCCAGAGGGCGATGGCGGTGGCGCGGGAGCTGACGCCGAGCTTGGCGTAGATGCGGTTGACGTGGTTCTTCACGGTCTTCTCGGACAGGAAGAGCTGGCGGGCGATCTCGCCGTTGGAGCGTCCGGTGGCGATGAGGTCCATGACCTCGGATTCGCGGGCGGACAGGCCGAGGGTGGTGCGGGAGGCGTCGCGGACGCCGCGGATGAGGTCGCGGACGGTGAAGGAGCCGGGCACGAGGTGGCCGCTGGCGCCGGCGCGGAGGGCGGTCTCGACGGCGGGCCGGTCGTCGGAGAGGAGGAAGACGCGGGAGGCGGCGCTGAGGGCCGCGGTGTGGGCCGCGGAGGGCGCGTCGAGCAGGACGATGTCGGGGCGCAGCCGCGCGGCGAGGGTGAGGGCGGTCTCGGGGTCGGGGGTGTCGGCGACGACCTGGAGTTCGTCGCCGCCGTCCAGTAGGGAGATCACGTCCGCGCGGACCCGGGGATCGGCGTTCACCACGAGGACGCGCAGTGCGGCCGTCTCGTCGACACTCATCCGTTGCCCTTGACGTGTCGTTGACATGTATAGGGACGGAGCATAACGGGACGATCTTCGAGAGTCGATGGACCGCGCCGCACACGACGAAGGCCCCGGCCGATCGACCGGGGCCCGTACCTGGGGTGAGTGAGGGGACTTGAACCCCCGACATCTTGGACCACAACCAAGTGCTCTGCCAGCTGAGCTACACCCACCGTGGCCGGGATCGCTCCCGGCTCCCAGTAGTGTAGCGGCTCCGCGGGGGTGGGTCAGCCGGAGGCGACCTTGGCGGCGATGGAGCGGGCCGTGTCGGAGTCGGGGCCGGGCTGCGGGACGAAGACGGCGGCGCGGTAGTAGCGCAGTTCCTGGATGCTCTCGGTGATGTCGGCGAGGGCGCGGTGGCCGCCCTTCTTCTCCGGGCTGGCGAAGTAGACGCGCGGGTACCAGCGGCGGGCCAGCTCTTTGATGGAGGAGACGTCCACCATGCGGTAGTGCAGGTGGCCGTCGAGGGCGGGCATGTCGCGGGCCAGGAAGGAGCGGTCGGTGGCGATGCTGTTGCCGCACAGGGGCGCCTTGTTGGCGTCCTTCACGTGGCCGCGGACGTAGCCGAGCACGATGTCCTCGGCCTCGGCGAGGGTGATGCCGGTCGGCAGGGCGTCGAGGAGGCCGGACGTGGTGTGCATGTCGCGGACGACTTTGGTCATCTGCGTCACGGTCTCGGGCGGCGGTTTGATGATGACGTCGACGCCCTCGTCGAGGATGTTCAACTCGCTGTCGGTGACCAGCGCGGCGATCTCGATGAGCGCGTCGTTGCGCAGGTCGAGTCCTGTCATCTCGCAGTCGATCCAGACCAGCCGCTCGTTCATGGGTTTCACCCTACGGCCATGGACGACTGCGCGGGGCATGGAGCCGGAGGGATTTAGGTGGTCGCGCGCTGGGCGATATGTCCCGGAACGGGAATGCCGGGGCGGAGTTGCGGGTCGGGGCGCGGCGGGCCGAACGCCTGGTGGACGGGCAGGACGCCGGCCCAGACGTCGAGGGCGTGGTCGGGTTCGTCGTCGCTGGGCGGGCCCTGGCGGACCTTGACGGACGCCTCGGAGAGGGAGATCGCCAGCACGGTCGTCGCGGCGAGCTCCTTGCGGGTGGGTGCGCGCGTGGCGTCCCATTGGCCGGGGGCCAGTTGCTCGGTGATGGCCCGTAGCGCGGTGAGCTTCGCGTCGGTTTCCGTCACCGACTGGGGCGTCCCGTAGATGACGGCGCTTCGGTAGTTGACGGAGTGGTGGAACACCGACCGGGCCAGGACGATCCCGTCGAGATGGGTCACGGTGACGCAGACGTCTTGGGACGGCCCCGCCATGAGGCTGCTCGCTCCGGTGGAGCCGTGGATGTAGAGCGTGTCGTCCAGGCGGCCATACCCGGTGGGGAGGACGCGCGGTGCGCCGCCGACGATGAGGCCGAGGTGGCAGACCAGGCCCGCGTCCAGGATGTCGTAGAGGGCGGAGCGGTCGGTGCCCGAACGCTCGGGGAGCCTGGTGAGGCGTGTGCGGCCGGTCGAGGAGAGTGCGCTCATACCGGTTTACGCTAGGAGGGAAGTGGCCTGGTCGGTATGGCCACTTGATGCGCATAGCCGGAGACCACTTTGCTGATCGATCTGCCCCTCGCCGTTGACCGGGACGCCAAGGAGCCGATGAGCGCCCAGCTCGTCGGCCAGTTGCGGGACGCGATGGCGGAGGGGCGGCTCGCCGCGGGGGAGCGCCTCCCGTCCAGCAGGGCGCTGGGCAGGCTGCTGGGCGTCAGCCGGACGGTGGTGACGGAAGCCTACGAGCAGCTGTACGCGGAAGGGTGGCTGGAAGGGCGGCACGGGTCCGGAACGTACGTGACCGAAGGCGTCGCCGCCGCGCCTGCGCCGAGGCCACCGGAACCGGTGACGAGGCAGGCGCGAAGGGTGGCGACCCCCCACGAGATCGATCTGAGGCCGGGGATGGCCTGGATCGGTGCCCTGGACACGCCCGCGTGGCGCAGGGCATGGCGGCTGGCCGCCGGCATGCCCCCGCAGCAGCGCCAGGACCCGCACGGTCTCCCGGGCTTGCGTGAGGCACTCGCCGGCTACATCAGACGCAGCCGCGGTGTGAGCGTCCCTCTGGACGGCCTCCTGGTGACGCGCGGAGCGACGAACGGGCTCGATCTCCTTGCCGCGACCGTGCTCCGCCCGGGGGACCGCGTAGGCGTGGAGGACCCCGGCTACGGGAAGGCGCGCACGGTCCTGAGGGGACGTGGTGCGGAACTCGTGCCGTGCCCTGTCGACGAGCACGGCATCGTCGTCGAAGCCCTCCCGGACGATCTGCGCCTCGTCTACACGACACCGTCGCACCAGTACCCGATGGGCGGTGTCCTGCCCGTCCCGCGCCGGCAGGCCCTACTGGCGTGGGCGCGGCGCAACGGAGCGCTCATCGCCGAGGACGACTACGACGGCGAGTTCCGGTTCGACGTGGCGCCCCTGCCCGCCCTGTACGGGCTCGACCCGGACGTGGTCGTCTACCTCGGCACGACGGCGAAGATCCTCACCACGGACATGGGCGTCGGCTGGCTCGCGGGGCGTCCCGACCTGGTGGGGAAGGTGGCGGTGCGCAGGGAGCAGTTGAACGACCGCACCGCCGTCGTCCCGCAGGACGCGCTGCGCCTCCTCCTGGAACGCGGTGATCTCGACCGGTACGTCCGCCGGATGCGCGGCGAGTACGCGCGCCGCCGGGAGGTGGTGGTGCGTGCGCTGGACGGGCTGCGGCTGCGCGGCGACACGGCCGGCCTGCACCTGGTCGTGGACGTCCTGGAACCCGACGCGCATCGCATCTCGGTCGAGGCGGGCGAACGCGGCGTCCTCGTGGAGACCCTGGAACGCCACCACATGGGGCCGAGGACCGCGTCGGGACTGGTGATCGGCTACGGCTCCGCGGCGACCCTGACCGAACTGCGCAAGGGCTGCGAGATCGTCCGGAACCTCGCCGACTAGCCCGATCCGGCCCGGCTGCGCGGCGGCTCCGCCGCTCTCCGGCCCGGCCGTGCCTCATCCCGGCCGCGCCGGCGGCTCTGCTGCGGTCGGGCGGTTGGGGGGCGTTCTTCAGTTGGACATGGCGGACTGGCCGACCGGTACGGGTTCGGCGGCGGGACGCAGTGGCGCCGGGGCCGGGGGGTCGGCCTGCGCCGGGCGGACGGGGTCGGGCGTGCGCGGGCGCGGCAGGAGCCGGGCCCCGCCGGGCACGCTCGGGGCGCGCGGCTTCGGGATCGGCGCGACCGGGGTGTCGGGCCCGGTGATGCGCCGGATGTCGATGCCGCCGGGGTCGGGGCGGTCGAGCTTCGGCACCTGCGACGCGCCGTAGTGCCCGCCGCGCGCCCAGTCCTTGCGGCCGCGGCTCGCGTGGTAGGACTGCGGCGACGGCAGCGGGGGGCCGGCCGGCCAGCGGCGCGCGACGCCCCACGCGTCCAGCCACTGGACGATCGCGTCGAGCCCGGTGAGCAGCGATCCGGTGAACGGGGTCCGGGACTGGCCGACCACCATGATCTGCGCGCAGACGCGGCCCTCCCGGCCGACGCGGTCGCCGAGCAGCCGGGCCGCGCGGGTGATCGGGAGGAGTTGGACGATCTCGCCGGTGCCGGGATGCCACACCAGGTGCGGCGGCCGGTCCTCCTTGCCGAGGTCGGCGGCCACCGAGCGTGCGGAAACGGCGCGCGGATCGTACTCTCCGGCGCACCAGACGACGCGGGGAGCACCTCCCCGCAACGCTCCGCCGTCGTGTCGTGCCGGCATGCGGCCGGCTCCCGGCAGCCATGCGTCTGCCACGGTGCGTCCCCCCCAATCGGGCGGTCTAGTCCCGAATGGTCTAGTCCTCTTCTCTTAGCCCAGCGAGACTCATAAGTCCAGCCTGCCGTCTCATGGGCCGGATGACGGCTGTCGACGCCCGTGCCAGGAGAGAACCCGGCGTACTCGGGTGTCGTCGCAGAGGCGTACCCCGGGTGTCCAAAGATTCCACCTGGCATCAGGTTTTTCTCCCCGCGATGTGGGGACCGTCGTCGCGCAGGGCCTGGCTCCGCGGTGTTCGTGCAGGTCAGCCCCGATGCTGAAGGCCAGGTGAAGCCTTCCTGCAAGTCGGCCGGAAGTGGACGACAACGGATCCCGTGTATAAGCGTCCGCGCGCAGGTGAGGGCGCATGTACGGGGGTGGGGTTCACCCCTCTGGCCGAGCCGCGTTCTAATAGGGCGTCATGACCGTTGACGCAGAACTTCCGGCCGGGGTCCCCGGCATCGACGTCCCCCGCCTGGCGTCCTGGCTGGCCCGCGAGCTGCCCGGATCGGGACGGATCACCGCGATCGACCTGATCGCGGGCGGGCGTTCGAACCTCACGTACGGGATCACCCTGGACGGCGGCCGCCGCGTCGTGCTGCGCAGGCCGCCGCTCGGCCACGTCCTCCCGACGGCCCACGACATGGGCCGCGAGTATCGGGTGCTGTCCGCGCTCGGCGGCGGGACGGCCGTGCCGGTGCCGACGACGCTGGCGTTCTGCGACGACGAGGACGTCATCGGCGCCCGCTTCTACCTCATGGACTTCGTCGACGGCCGCGTCCTGCGCACCCGCGAGGACGCCGCGGACATGACCCCCGAGCAGGCACGCGGCCTCTCCGGCGCGCTCGTGGAGGCGCTCGCGGCGATCCACACCGTGGACGTGGACGCCGTCGGGCTGGCCGACTTCGGCCGCCCGAACGGCTACATGGAGCGCCAGCTCAAGCGCTGGGGCAAGCAGTGGGACAGCTCGCAGGAGGCGATCAGGGCCACCGGGACGTCCCGCGACCTGCCCGAGTACGACCGGCTCGTCGCGCGGCTCGCCGAGCGGCTGCCGGCGGACGCCCCCGCCCGGCTCGTCCACGGCGACTTCCGGCTCGACAACGCGCTCGCCCGGCTGGAGCCGCGTCCCGAGATCGCCGCCGTCGTCGACTGGGAGATGTCGACGCTCGGCGACCCGTTCTCCGACCTCGGGCTGACGCTCGTCTACTGGTCCGAGGCCGCCGACGCCGAGGAACTCCCCGTCGGCGCCACGATCACCTCGGCGCCCGGGTTCTACACGCGCCGCGAGTTCACCGACCAGTACGCCGCGCTGACCGGCTTCGACCTCGCCGACCTCGACTTCTACGTCGCGTTCGCGTGCTTCAAGCTCGCGGTCATCCTGGAGGGCATCCACGCCCGCTTCCTGCAGAACGCGACCGTGGGGGAGGGGTTCGACCAGATCGGCGGCGGCGTCCCCATCCTCCTGGGCCGCGCCCACCGCACCCTGGACACCGGCTCCCTCACCTAAGCCCGCCCGCTCCCGCCGGACGGGCGTTCCCGTCCGGCGGAGGGTGCGGTCAGCAGTAGGTGACCGAAGCGGAGCCGCCGGGAGAGAACGAGACCGACCCGCTCTTGCGTCCCCAGCAGACGACGTTCGTCCGGGACACGGTCACGTTCGCCGACTCGCCCGACGACAGGCGACCGCCTCCGCTCGCGCTCAACTCGCCGGACGTGTCCGTGACTCTCCAGTTCACCGCCCCGCCGACGGCGGTGATGCGGATGGTGCACGACTCGTCGTTGCCCATCCTGCATCCGTCCACGGACAGCCTGCCCGGCTTGGGCGGCTTCGGCGCCTCGCTGGTCGGAGGTGCCGGGGGCTTCGACGTCGGGGTCTTCGACGGGCTCTTGGACGGCGAAGGCGACTTCGACGGCGACTTGGACTGGCTCGGGGACGGCGAGGTCACCGTCGGGGACGGGTCGCTCGGTGTCGGCTCCGGCAGGCCCGAGTCGCCTGGGGAAGCGCTGTCGCCGGGCACCGCGGGACCGTTCGCCCCCGCGTTCGTCCCGCTGCCGCTGTGCAGCCAGGTCCAGCCGCCGACGAACAGCACGAGCAGCCCGACGGCCACGGCGACGCCGGCGAGCACCGGGCCGCGGTGCCGGGGCTCCCGGTCGCGGCCGCGCGGGGCGGCCGGCTGGTAGGGCAGCGGCCAGCCGTACTCGTCGAATGGCTCGGTCCAAGCGGCGATGGCGCGGCGGTTGCCGGCGCGGTCCTCGGCCGTCGCGGCGGTCAGCACGTCCAGCCGCAGGTCCGCGGGGATCGCCGCGATCGGCAGGACGGACAGCAGCCGGTCCGGGGGCAGGTCCGGCGTCTCCTGCACCTGGCAGATCGGACAGCTCGCCACATGCCGGACGAGCGACGTCGACGTCTGCGGCGACAGCGGCCACGACTCGGTCAGCGCCGCCACGCTGGGGCAGCTCTTCCAGTGGTTCTGCGCGATCAGCGCCGCGCGCAGCGAGGCGGCGAGGTCCTCGCGGGCCTTCTCGACCAGCGCGAGCGTCTCCTCCAGCGGGATCCCGAAGACGCCGCACACGTCGACCTCGTCCAGCTCGTGCCGGACCGACAGGTCGATCGCCTCGCGCTGCCGGCCGTTGAGCGCGGCGAGCGCGCTGTGCGCGAGCAGCCGCCGCTCCTCGCGGCGGGCGAGCTGCTCGGGGGTCAGCTCGTCCTCGGCCTCCGGCGCGGCCTGCCCGGTGTGCCGGTTCGGGCTGTCGCGGCGCCGCATGCACTCCTTGCGGGCGATCGCGTAGAGCCAGCCGCGCATCCGGTCCGGCTCGGTGAGCCGGCCCGCGTGCTCGCGGGCCGCGATGACGACGTTGCGGAGCGCGCCCGCCGCCTCCACCCGGTCGCGGAGCAGACCGTGGCAATAGTCGTAGAGGAACGGCGCGTACGTGTCGTAGACCTCGGTCAGGGCGATGACGTCCCCGGCTCGCAGCGAGTCCGCCAGCCGTTGGTCGTCGTTCCGCCCGGGCCCTGGCTCACCGGCCACGGGAACCCTCCCAGTCGAATCTCGGTGGTGTTGTGATCGTGCCCCCGGCGAGCCCCGACGCGTGTCGGCCGACTCTGGTTGCCTGATCTTGCCACCAAGTTGCTGGGATTTCTCCTTAAAGACGGATATGGGTGACCGATTCTGTACGCCTCGTCGCCATCTGTCCTAGTCGAGGGCCACCCGGTCACACAAATGTGATCTAGGTCACGCTCGCTTGATCATCCGTTATCGTGGGGCTCACAGGTGACGGTGCCCGACTTGCCGCCCGGGGAGAAGACCACCGTCCCGGAGCTGCCCGGTGTGCACGGTCCAGTGAACGTGACCGTGACGCTCGCGGAACCGCCCTTCGCGAGGGTGCCGTTTCCACCGGCGCTGACATTGCCCGAATGCCCGACGACCGCCCAGGTGACAGGCCCCCCGTGAGCGGTGATGCCCAGGGCGCATTGCCCTCCGGAATCGGACACCGTGCAGGACCCCACCGACAGGGTTCCCGCCGAGGGCCTCATCGTGGTCCGGGTCGGGCGCGGGGCGGAGGAGTGGGTGGACGGCTTGCGCGTCTTGGACGGAGTCAGGGTCGGCGTCGGCGAAGTCGAGCTGGGCGTGGGGCTCGGGGTGTTGCTCTCCGTGGGGGTCGGGGAGTCCAGGGGGTCTTCGGAGTCGGGCGGCGAGGACGGGTCGACCACCGACGCCGACGCTCCGCCCGACGGGTCCTGCGCGGTCGTCCCGCCGGTGGGCGAGCCGCCCGACATCAGGTAGAACGCCCCCGCCACGATCACGATGACGGCCGCGGCGGCGGCGAGCGCCGGCCAGAGCGCGCGGTGCCCGCGTCCGTCGGAGGCGTCCTGCGTCGGCGACCCGTCGTCGGTGTAGGGCCAGCCCCACTCGTCCAGGGGCTCGGCGCGGTGCGCGATGTAGGACAGGTCCGAGGCGAGCGCGGCGTCGGTGGCGGTGGCCATCACGTGCCCGCGCAGGTCGGTGGGCATCATCGCGACCGGCAGCGTCTGCAGCAGCCGCGCCGCGGGCACCGCCCGGCCGCGCCGCGCGCCGCACGTCGGGCACGTCCCGACATGCTGGACGAGTTTGCGCACGACCGGCGGCGGCAGCGGCCGGCCGCCGTCGTCCGCGATCGCCGCGATGGCGGGGCATTCGCCGCGATCCGTGCGGGCGATGTGGGCGGCGGCGAGCGCCTCGTCGAGGTGGGTCTTGGCCGCGCCGGTCAGGTCCGCGGCCTCCTGCGCGCCGAGGCCGAGGACGCCGCCGACCTCGAAGGTGTCCAGGCCGTGCCGCAGCATGAGGTCGAGCGCCTCGCGCTCGCGCCCGCGCAGCGCCGACAGGGCGCTGTGCACGAGCCGGCGGGTCTCCTGCCGGCGGGCGAGTTCGGCCTCGTCCAGGAAGCCGTCCTCGACCTCGGGCGCCTCGTGCCGCGCGGCGGGACGGTCGGGGTCGCGCAGCCGCCGCCGGCACTCGTTGCGGACGAGCGCGTACAGCCAGCCGCGGAACCGCTCGGGTTCGCGCAGCACGGGCACGTGCGCGTAGGCGGCGATGAGCGCGTCGTGGAGCGCTCCGGCCGCCTGCTCCTGGTCGCGCAGCAGCGCATGGCAGTAGTCGTACAGGCGGGCCGCGTAGCGATCCATCACCTGGATGAGCGCGCTCGGATCGCCTGCGGCCAGCGACCGGGCCAGGCGTTCGTCGTCGGCGCGGTCGAGACTGGGCCAACCGGACACGGATGTCCTCCCGCGGGCAGGTGTTCGGCTTCCGCGTCCGCGGCATCGGGGACGGGTCGGAAGATCGAGGAGGGGGAGCGGTGCGCTTCCCCGCCGCCGGTTCGCCCGGCGGTCATGTCCCCGTCACGGGCCGGGGGGAAAGCGGGTCGGAGGCCCGACGGCCCCGCTCCCCGTCGGGCCTCCACACAGTTTGACGATCCACTGCGGCGCCCGGTTGACACCGTTGGCCAGGAAAAATCAGGAACTACCTGACGCGTCGGTAAGATCACTGAAAGGTGATCAACCGGCGCCCTGGGCCGCCGATCGCCGGGCCGCCGATCACCGGGTCACTCGATCCGGCGGGACAGCATCTTGAGGAAGATCTTGGAGATCTCCTGCGGCGTCTGCGCGACCTGGACGTTGCCGTTGGTCGCCGCCGCGATCTGCTCCAGCTCGTTGCGGTCCACGCCCTTGCCGAACCCGATCATGTTGACCTGGATCGGCTTGTTCGGGTCCTGCATGGACTTCAGCTGCTGCAGCGTGTCCTTCAGCGTGGGGCCGCCGTCGTCGTCGTTCTTGCCGTCCGTGAGCAGCAGGATCGAGTTGCCGAACTCCGGCTTGTAGGTCTCGTTCATCTTCTTGTAGGCGGCCAGCATCGTCCGGTACAGGCCGGTGTCGCCGTTCGGCTTCGGCTTCATCTGGCTCAGCGTCGCGAGGACGCGCCCGCGCCGGGTGGTGGACCCGATCCGCTCGCCGAGCGGGCCGATCGGCACCGAGACCCGGTACGGCAGGTCGCCGTTCATCTTCGTGGAGAACAGCCACTGGCCGAGCTCGGTGTCGTTGGACATCATGCTGAGCCCGCCCTGCGACACCTGCGCGATGGCCTGCAGCCGGTTGGTGTTCGGGCCGACCTTCTCCAGCATGGAGCCGGACACGTCGATCAGCGTCAGCATGCGCAGGCCGAGCGTCAGCTTCGACCACGCCTGCATGATCTTCACGACGCTCTCGCTCTTCGGCTGCGGCAGCTGCCGCGGCTTGGCGGGGCTCACCCCGGCCGCTTGCGTGAAGCCCGCCGGGGCCTTGCTGTCGGTGGTGCGGAAGCCCAGCTCGTGGACGTCCTTGCGGGTGGCCTCGGTGGTCATCGCCTTCTCCAGCAGCCGGGCCGCCTTCTGCTTGGAGTCGTCCTTGCTGGTGACGGTGAACGGGTAGTCCATCGACAGCGTGCCCTCGATGGGGTACAGCGCCACCGCGGGCTCCGCCGGCTTCGTCCGGTTGTACTGGTAGAGCGCCTGCTCGGACGACAGCGAGATCGGCTTCTTGCCGCTCTGGCCCTTGCGGAACGCCGAGAACTCCGCCTCCACCGTGGGGACGGTGCTCTCGCGGACCGTCCGGACGATGCCGGTGAAGATCGAGTCGCGGTTCGGGTCGTTGGCCAGCAGCATGCTGGTGACCATGAGCGAGCCCATGCCCGCCGCGTTCTTCATCGGGTCGGGCACGACCAGCCGCACCGAACCCGCCGGGATCATCTGGTTCTTCGTCACCGCGCCGCCCGCGACGCCGCCGGCGGCCTTCAGCAGGTTGTCCCAGGACGGGCTCGCGGTGATGCCCTGCTTCTTCAGCTGCACGGCGAGCGACTGCGGCAGCCCGACGACGATCGGGCTCTTCGCGATGGACGTCTTGGTCGAGATGACGCCGCTCTTGTCATCGCCCTCGGCGTCGGCCTGGGCCAGTGAGATCCACAGGGACGAGTCGGGGATCCACACGTCCGGGCGCTCGTTCGACCCGCCCGCGACGGCCTGTCCGGACAGCAGCGGCGTCACGGCCGCCGACTCGACCTTCTTCACCGTCGCCTTGACGCACTTGCCGTCGACCTTCTGCTTGGTGTCGTTGAAGCGTCCGGCGGCCTTCTCCACGGCGGGCGCGATGTCCGGCGCCGCCGAGACCGACAGGTTCATCGCGTCGTCGCCCGAGCAGCCGCCGCCGCTCTCGGCGAACGCGTAGACGCCGACGCCGAGCAGCAGCGCCAGCCCGACGGCGCCCGCCATCGGGCCGATCAGCGCGGTCGCGCTGCGCTTCTTCTTGCGGCGCCCGTACTCGTAGCCGCCCGAACCGCTGTCATAGCCGCCGGACCCGCCGCCGTAGCCACCGGAGCCGCCCGATCCGCCGGACCCCGATCCGCCGGAGCCGCCGGAGCCGCCGCCGAAGAACCCGGACGGGCCGCCGTCCGAACTCCGGATCGAGTCGTACTCGCTGTATCCGGTGCCGGCCAGCGGGGACGACTCGGACGGGGGCCCCTGCGGGGACGACCGCCGCGGCTCGCCCTGCGGATATCCGCCGGACCCCGGCTCACCCTGCGGGTACGGGCCCGAGCGCTGTTCACCCTGCGGGTATCCGCCGGAGCGCTGCCCGCCCTGCGGGTAGCCGCCGGATCGTCCAAGACCGTAGCCGCCCGCGTCGGACGCGCCGCCGAAGCCGCCGGAGCCGTAGACCGGCTCCTCGGACGACTGCCGCGGCGTGAACCACTCCGGCGTCTCGCCCGACGCGCCGGGCGGCGCCCCCTGCGGCCCCGCCGGGGGCTGGGAGAGCGGCCGGCCCTGGCTGTCCCGCCCGCCGAACCAGTCGGACGACCCGTCGTTGGCCGGGCCGAAGACGGGCCGGGACGGGTCGTAGCCGCCGTCCGTCCCCTCAGGGAAGTCATTGCGATGACGTCCGCTCATGGCCTGCCCTCGATTCACCAGAAACCCGTCGATGTTCCCCGGCACTGTAGTAGTACGAACCAGAGGTTACAAAGAACTCAAAACTGATAATGACGCAGGTCATCACCGTATGTCCCGACGAACCTGGCATTGCCCATGGCCGTCACGGACTGCTACCGCGGCGGTACGGATCGGCGCGGCCATCGGTTCGAAGCCGACCGAATCCGGCCGCGGCGGGCGGCAGACTGGGGGACATGGCCCACCTCGTCCCCGTCCCGGACCCCGCCGACCCGCGCCTCACAGACTACGTGCGCCTCCGGGATGTGAATCTCCGCAAGAGCCTGGAGGCGGAGCACGGCCTGTTCGTCGCCGAGGGAGAGAAGGTCATCCGCCGCGCGATCGCCGCCGGGCACCCCGTCCGCTCCCTTCTCATGGCGCGCCGCTGGGCCGAGCCGCTCGCCGACGTCCTGTCCGGCCTGGACGCCCCCGTCTACGTCGTGGACGACGCCACCATGGAGTCGATCACCGGTTTCCAGGTGCACCGCGGCGCCCTGGCGTCCCTCGAACGCCTCCCGCCGCCCCCGCTCGGCACCGTCCTCACCGGCGCCCGCCGCATCGTCATCTGCGAGGACATCGTCGACCACACCAACATCGGCGCGATCTTCCGCTGCGCGGCCGCCCTCGGCGTGGACGCCGCCGTCCTCGCCCCCCGCTGCGCCGACCCGCTCTACCGCCGCTCGATCAAGGTGTCGATGGGCGCCGTGTTCGCCCTCCCGTACGCCCGCATGACCGACTGGCACAACGACCTCGGCGCGATCCGCGAGGCGGGGTTCCAGCTCCTCGCCCTGACCCCGTCCGCGGACGCCGAGCCCATCGACGAGGTGAAGACCGCCGACCGGAGGGCCCTGCTCCTCGGCTCGGAGGGTGACGGCCTCTCGTCCCGCTGGCTGCACGAGGCCGACCACCGCGTCCGCATCCCCATGAACGAAACGGCTCTGACCCGCGGCGTCGACTCCCTGAACGTGGTGGCCGCCGCAGCAATAGCCTGCTATGCCCTCACCCGAACCTGACCAGTACCCGGTATTAATACGCTCCGTAAAGCGGTGAATTCGCCGCACATTTCCCGGCCCGGTCGGCCCCTGTGCTTTCGACGTTCTCCGCCCGCTCGATCAGCGTGATGACGGTGACCGAACCGCCGGGCGCGACCGTGACCGTGATCGAGACCGAATGGTCATCGGACTGGGCGCTGCCGCTGATCTCGCTGATGTCGTGGCGTCTGCGGAGAGGCGGTTAAGTGCCCCTCTGCGATTCACTTGCCGAACATGCCGCGGCGCGGGCGCCGGTGCGATCCCTTCGCGCGCTTCGCGGCCGCGGCGGCGCCGGCCGGCAGGCGCCGCTTTCCGAGCCGCAGTTGCGTCAGGAGCAGCGAGAACGCGACCAGCAGCGCGGCCAGCCACGCGATCTGCGTGCTGGCCATTCGCTCGAACGTGATGTCCTGCGCGACGGGCGCCTTGTTGCCCTGCAACCGGCTCTGCGGCGTCACCGACCCGGGCACCGGACTCGGCGCGACCGACGGGCTGGGCGCCTGAATGGGCGGCAGCGCCACCTGCGGATCCCTGGAGTCGAACGACGAGTTGGGCGACGGCGGCACATACCCGCTCGTCCCACCGGACGTCGAACCGCCCCCGGAACCCGACCCACTGGAGCCGCCACTCGTGCTCGTCTCCGATGACTTTGTGGGAGTGGGCGAAGGCGATGACTTGGTCGGCTTCGGAGTCGTTTTCGGAACGTAAGTGATGGTGACCGGCTTGGTGGCGGCCTCATCGAAGCCGGTTGCGCTGATGGTCACGGTGAACTCGACCTTGACGGTCTTCTTGATGTCCTTGGCGACGGTCACCGTTGAGATGACGGTGTCGCGCTTTCCGTCTCCAAGCTTCCCGACCAGGCAACCACCTGCCGGTTTGAAGGGGGGCAGGCACTCGCCGCCCAACTTCGCCGCTGCGGGCGTCACCTCGATCTTCACGACCTTGATGTCCGTCACTTCGCCGCCGACGGCCCTGACGTGCGTGTTCACCTGGATGCGTTCGCCCGCGTCCGCCTTGGTGGCGATGGGGGAGACGGTCACCTCTAGCTTGCCGGGCGGCGGAGGCGTGGTCGTCGGACTTGTGCTGGGAGACGCCGCATCGGAGTCGGTCGGGGTGGGTGATACCGAGGTGGACTCGGAGGGGGCGGGGGTTTCGGTCGCGGCCAGGGCGGTTGCGCCGCCGGCGGCGAGGACGGCCGCTGTGCCGAGACCGATGAACATCGGTTTGACCGCCGATCGGCAGATCACTGCCGCCGCACCTCCGTCGCGTCGCCGTTGAGCGTCCGTGTCCAACATGCACAGCCCGAGGGGTCGCCTCGACAGTCAAGCGAACACGCATCCGCGGCCCAAATCAACCCCGTCGGGGGTCAGATCATCTCTTCCCGGACGTCCTCGATCTCGGTGCCGGGGGCCCACGCCTGCCAGATGCCCTGGTCGATGCGGTCGAGCCCCAGATTTTCGGCGACCGGGGCCTGCCCGCCCGTGTATTCGACGCGCAGCCATGTTTCATGCTCGCCGACGATGACGAACCGCTCGCCGCGCCAGCGGCAGGTCGTCCGGACGTACCGCAGGTCCTCGATCTCGGACGCGGGGACGATGCGGCGGAACCGCCCCGGCCGCAGCTCCTCGAACCCGTCCGTCGGGCCGGGCGCGTACAGCCTGACCTCGCCGTCGGCGCCCGGCGCGGCCTCGAAGTCGCGGCCGAGCCAGCGGGCGACGTACCCGTCCCGGATCACTGCGCGGCCTCCGTCCGTCCGTCCCAGCCCTCGGTGCTCGCCTCCGGCCGGAGCCAGGCGAGCTGGTCGGGGTCGTACATCGCCACGAACCGCTCGGAACGGTCGTGGCCGAGGTAGTACATCTCCGCGCCGTACGGGAGCCGGACGCTGTCCACCTTGTACTCGCGGATGGATCCGGCGCTCCCCGGCGCGAACCCGCTGCCCAGGAACGGCGGCCGCTCGACGACCCAGCCGGCGTCGCCCCACGAGGACATCTCCGCCTCGTCGCGTCCGCCGAAGGGGACCCGGTACAGGTCAGGGCAGTAGGCGGGCCACCGGATGACGTACACGCCGTCGTCGGCGGGCGAGAACGGGGAGCCGTCGTACAGCATCCCCAGCGCCTCGTACAGCTGGCCGGGCGTCTGGAGTTCGGCGACGTCGGCGGTCGAGTGCACGAACCCGCCGACCCGGTCGTAGCCCTGCTCCAGGTACCAGGCGACATGCCCGTGCGGGACGACCTTCTGCATGATCGTCGGGGACGAGACGCGGTCGTCGGGGTCGGACGGCAGGTGCACCGCCTCGGGCTCCGGCCGCGGCGGCGGCAGCGGAACCTCGGGCCGCGCCGGGACCAGCCCGACCCGCATCGCCCACTCGCTGAGCGCCCGCACCTGGTCGCCTTCGAGGGACGCCCCGATGCGCGTCCCGGGGTTGAGCAGCATCGCCCAGTCGTCCCGGGGCCACGCGCCGATGAGGCGCCGGAAGTCCGCGTACACGAACCGTGCCTCGGGCAGCACCTCGCGCAGCCGCACCAGCGACGTGAACACCCGCACGGCGGACTCGCCCCGCAGTGCCGCGTCCCAGCGGAACTCCCGCTGCATGGGCGTCACCTCGAGCGGCGCCTCGGCCGGAATCGGGACGAGCACGTTCGCGTTGAGCAGCACTCGCAGGAACGCGTCCGAGTCGCCGTCCGATGCGGCCTCGTGCAGCTCCTGGTCGATCCGGTTGCCGGGCTCGAACGCCGGTTCCGGCTCGTCGGCGGCCCGCAACCCGGGCGCCGTGTCACCCGCAGGCCGCCCACCGGACATGTCGGACGCAGGAGGCTCGGCATGCGCCCCCCCGCCGGGACGCGCCGCGAACTCGCCCGCCGCCTCACCAACGATGCCGGGCACCTCGGACGCACCCGCGCCACCCGCCCCGACATCACGTCCGCCGGCGAAGCCCTCCTGCGGACCGGCCCAATCGGCGTCGCCGCCCGGACCCGGGATGCTCGGTACACCTTCGCCCGGCACGCCGGACACGCCAGCCCGGTCGGCGTTACCACCGTCCACCGGGCCGACTGCGCCACCGCCCAGTCCCGGAAGGTCGGATACATCTGCCAGTGGCCCGTCGGGTGCACCGGCCAGATCGGACGTGCCGGGCAGGCCGGAGTAGCCGCCCTCCGCAGGACCAGTCGTGCCGGTGCCCTGGCCTGGGATAGCGGGTGCGCCTTCGCGCGGCCCGCCGGGTGCGCTGGCCGGGTCGGACGTGCCGGGCAGGCCGGTGTACCCGCTCTCCGCAGGACCGGTCGCGCCGGTGCCCTGGCCTGGGATAGCGGGTGCGTCTTCGCGCGGCCCGCCGGGTGCGCTGGTTGGATCGAATACTCCGGGCCGGCCGGTGTAGTCGTTCTCCGCCGGACCGGTCGTGGCGTGGCCCTGGCCTGGGATGTCAGATGTGCCCTCGCTTGGCCCGCCGGGGACGCTGGTCGGGTCGGACATTCCGGGTGGGCCGGTGTAGCCGCTCTCCGCAGGACCGGTCGCGCTGGTGCCCTGGCTTGGGATGTTGGGTGTGGCTTCGCTTGGTCCGCCGGGGACGTTCGTGGGGTCCGACGTGCCGGGCCGGCCGATGTCGCCGACCCCCGCTGATGTGGTGCCGCTGATCGGGCCCGGGAGGTTCGGTGCGGTGCTGGGTGTGCCGGGTCCTTCGGCGATGTGTCCGCCGGACGGGCCGGCAGCGTCGCCTGCGAAGCCCTGCCGCGGAAGCTCGCCATGCCGTCCGGCCGGATCAGTGCTGCTGGGCGCGCCACCGGTCGGGGCATTCGGTGCGCCTTCGGGTGGGACGCCGGGTGCGTTGGTCGTGCCGGGTAGGGCGCTCTCCACCGGAGCGGCCGGGCCCGGGAAGCTCGGAGGGCCGTGCTCGCTGTGCGGTCCCTCGGCGATGTGGCCCGGCGTGCTGGACGCGCCCGGGTCACCCGAGAGGCGCTCGTGTGGCGTGCCCGCGTGATGGCCGGAGCCGTCCAAGGGACCGGTGCCGAGTCCACCGGCCAGGCCGGGAACGTTGTGCGGTGTTTCGCCGGGACGCGGCAACTCGGGCGCGCCTGTGCCGCCGGCCTCGGAACCCGGGGCCGTGCTAGCCGTGCCGGTTCCCTCAAGGCCGCGTCCGCCGCCCACGCCTTCGTGTGGGGCGGCGGCCCGCTCGGGGCCCGTGACGTCCTGCGTGCCCTCTTGCGGAATGCGGGACGCGTAGGGGCTGTGGTGCGGCGTCTCGCCGGTGCGGCTGGGCAGTTCGTGACCGCCGCTGTCCGGGCTTGTGGTGTCGGGCGGTGTGGCGGTGCCGCCCGGGACGTGGCCGGATGGTGGGGCCGCGTGTCGGCGGGGCAGGCCGCTCGGGGCGGCGGGCGACGGGGCGGCGCCGCGCGGGCCTTCGGCGGGAGCCGCCGACTCCTGGCCTTCGCCGCGCGGAGCTTCGCTCGCGGGCGTGGACGGCGGGCCCGTGGCGCCCAGGGGCGGCGGTGCGGTGTGATGGCCGGTCTCCGGGCCCAGCGGCGCGCCGGGTCCCTCGGCGGCGGCCAAGTGCGGCGCCTCGCCGGGGATGCCGGAATGTCGGGCCGGGTCTTCGGCGGTGGGGGCCGCGTACTCGTGCTCGGTGGCCGGCGCCGAGTGGCGGCCGGGCGTCACCGGCTTGTCGGACGTCGCCTCCGGTGGGACGGCCGGCGCCACCGGCACCGCCGGGGTCTCCGGAGGCGGGGGCGTGGACGCCGACGGCGGGGTCGCCGGGCCGCGGAGGGTGCGGAGCTGGTCCGCCGTCATCGAGGCGTCGATGGGGGTGCCCGGGTTGAGGACGAGCGTCCAGTCGGCGTCGGGCCAGGCGGCGGCCATCTCGTGCAGGCTCGGCATGATGAAGCGGGACGAGCCGATGGCCTCGTTCATCCACTTCAGGGACGTGAACACCTGGATCGACGTCCGCCCGTGGATGGGGACGGGCCGCCACGGGAAGTCGGCGTCGCCGGGGACGATGCCCCACGGCGTGTCCGTGTCGGCGGACACCAGGACCTGGGCGCCGAGCAGGGTCTGGTAGAAGGCGTCGGTGTCGCGGCGCCGGGCCACGTCGAAGAGGCGCTGCTCGACGTCGTTCTGCGGTTCGAAGTGGTCCGTCATGCGCTGGGCGGCGCGCTGGTCGGCCCAGGTGGCGAGGCCGGGGAGCTGCTGCGCGAGGACGGTGCCGCCGGCCGGGGACCCGGAGTTGATGGCGAGCAGCCAGTCGTGGTTCGGCCAGTAGCGCAGCGCGACCGTGAACGGCAGCTTGATGTACTCGGTGCCGGCGCCGGAGGCTTCGAGCAGGCGTTCGGAGGAGGTGAACACCGGCACGACCGTGGAGCCGTCGACCTCGCGGGTCTGCCAGGGGAATCCGGGCCGGCCGGGACGCAGCGCGAAGTCCATGTCGTCCGGGACGGGCAGCAGGACGTCGGTGTCCGCGAGCGTCTGCAGGAACAGGTCGTGGTCGTTGCCGGCGGCGGCGCGCAGCAGTTCGCGCTCGACGTCGTTCGCGGGCTGGAACTCGGGGCGGGGCGACTGCCGGGGCAGGTCGCGGTGCTGGTCGCGGAGCTCCTCCCAGGCGGCGGGCGCGCGGCCGACCTGCGGCGGGCGGCCGTCGCCCTCGGCGACCTGGCGGACGAACCAGGCCGGCATCCGCGCCTCGATGGGCAGCACCGCGCCGACGCCGTGGGCGGGCGCGTCGATGGCGAGCCACCAGCGGGCGTCCGGCCAGGTCTCCGCGATGTCCCCGAACCGGACGGTCATGAAGTGCTGGTAGGACGGCCCGAGGCACGCCCGCATCGCCGACGCGGACGTGTAGGCCAGGACGTGGACGCGGCCGTCCTCCTCCTGGGTCGGCCAGGACGGCTGCGTCTCGTTCGCGAGCACGCCGTCCACCAGTTCGGGCGGGACGGGGACGACGAGTTCGCTGTCCGCGAGGAGGCGGAAGTAGCTCTCCTGGTCTCCGGCCCGTACGGTCTCCTGCAGTCGGTGTTCCAGCTCCGACGTGGGTCGCCACGCGTCGGCCACGGTCGCCACCCCCTGTTTCCTCCGTGCTCGTCCCCGCGCGACTGCCTACGCTACATGGGCGAACAGGACCAAAGAGCATATTCGCCTGCCCGCGGGCGGGTGTCCGCAGGTCAGCGTGCCGCCAGCCCGGCGAGGGCGGTGAGCAGCCGGTCGATGTGCTCCTCGCTCGTCCCGATGCCGAGACTGGCGCGGACGGCGGTGTCCCCGCCCGCCAGGTGCCGGACGAAGGGGTGCGCGCAGAACCGCCCGTCCCGGACGCCGATGCCGTGCTCCTCCGACAGGGTAAGCGCCACGTCGCGCGCGTTCCAGCCGTCCACGGTGAACGACACGATCCCGACGCGCGGCGCCCGGTCGCCCCACAACGACAGGTCCCGCACGTGCGGGAGTGCGGAGAGCCCGGTTCGGAGGCGTTCGACCAGAACGTCCTCGCGGGCGGCGAGCTCCGCCCAGGAGGCGGAGAGGGCGTCGCAGGCGGCGGCCAGCGCGACGGCGCCGAGGACGTTCGGCGAGCCCGCCTCGTGCCGCTGCTCCGCGGCCGCCGCCCACCGGGTCGTCGCGCCGACCGACGCGCTGGCCCCGCCGCCCTTCAGGTAGGGCTCGGCGGCGCGCAGCCAGTCGGCGCGCCCGGCGAGCACGCCGGCGCCGAACGGCGCGTACAGCTTGTGGCCGGAGAACGCGGCGTAGTCCAGGCCGAGCGCGGTCATGTCGAACGGGCGGTGCGGGACGAGTTGCGCCGCGTCCACCGCGATGCGGGCGCCGTTGCGGTGCGCGACCCGCGCGAGTTCCTCGATCGGCCACAGCTCGCCGGTGACGTTGGACGCGGCGGTGACGACGAGCAGCCGCGACCCGATCGGGCACGACGCCAGCGCGCGGTCGGCGGCGGAGACCGCCTCGGCCGGGGTGGCGGGCGCCGGGAGCCGGACGGCGCGCCTCCACGGCAGCAGGGACGCGTGGTGCTCGGTCTCGAACACGACGACGCTCGTCCCGGCGGGCACGGCGCGGGCCAGCAGGTTCATGGAGTCGGTCGTGTTGCGCGTGAACACGACCGCCGACCGCCGCCACGCGCCGACGAACGAGCGGACGGTCTCCCGGGCCTCCTCGTACGCGCCGGTCGTCACCTGGGACGCGTACCCCGCACCCCGGTGGACGCTGCTGTAGTACGGCAGCGCGCGGGTGACGGCCTCCTGCACCGCCTCCAGGCAGGGCGCGCTCGCGGCGTAGTCGAAGTTGGCGTACGGGACGTGGCCGCCGTCGCGCAGCGGAACCGGGACGTCCGCCCCGACAATGCGCGGGATCCGGCGAACCCGGACCCCCTCGGGGCGCGTCACAGCAGGCGTGCGGGGGGAGCGGGCGAGCAGCGTGGGCATACCGGGACCTTCCGGGCCAGGGACCCCGGAGGACAGATCGGGATCCGCGCTTGCCGGAACGCGGTGCCGCGTCCGGCCAGGTCCTCACCCGGGGCACCCCATCGCGGACGAAGGGTTGCCGGCCAGCAAGCCGGGGCTTGACGCTGGCGCTCATGACCTTGTGCGGAATTATATGCGGGTCCGATCGGGGATCAAGCGGGAGGGTGCGATGCGGTACAGGGCGGTTCTGGCGCTGGCCGGGGGTGCGATGGTGCTCGGCACCCTGAGCGGGTGCGGGGCCCTGAGCGGCAATTCGGACCAGGTGTGCACCGACACCAAGAAGGCGTTCCAGCAGTACATCACGCAGGTCAGGAGTATCCCGGCGGCCGAGCCCGCGCAGTGGCGGCAGGCCACCGAGCAGCTCGCGGGACGCATGGACGGGCTGGCGAAGAAGGCCGACGACGACGCCCTGGCCAAGGCGCTGAAGGGAGAGGCGGACAAGCTGCGCGCCGCCGCCGCCCCCGCCGGCACCGGCGACGTCTCCCAGCTCAACACCGTGATGAAGGAGACACCGGCCACGATCGGCAAAGCCTGCGACTGAAGGCCCGCCGCCCGCGCGGCCCCGGAACACGGGGCCGCGCGGGGGGTCAGCCGTTCGGGCCGGAGCGGGCGCCTCCGCCGCCACCGGTGCCGCCCCCGCCGTCGTCACCGCCTCCGCCGCCTCCGCCGTCGCCCCCGCCGTCGCCGGGATCGTCACCGCCTCCGCCGCCGCCCCCGCCGTCGGGCGGCTGGATGATGGTCGGCAGATCGGTCGGCGGGGTCGGGAGGTCCGGTTCTTCGGTGTCCGGTGGCGGCCCGGACGGGCCCTCCGTGCGCGGCGGCTCCGTCCGGCCCGGCGTGCTCGGCCCCGTCGGCCGCCCGTAGCCGCCGCCCGGCCGCTCCGACGGCGACCCGAACGACTCGGGCTCGTAGTCCTTGATGCCGACGGCGTCCGTCATGTACGTGCGCCAGATCTGCGCGGGCAGTTGCCCGCCGTAGGCGCCGTAGCCGGGGATGTCCAGCGGCTTGCCGTCGCTGCGGAACATCGCGACCGACGTCGCCATCTGCGGGATGAACCCGTTGAACCAGATCGCCTTGCCCTTGTCGGTCGTGCCGGTCTTGCCCGCGACGTCGCGGCCGTCCGGGAGCTGCGCGTTGGTCCCGGTACCGCCCTGCACGACCTTCTGCATCGCGTAGGTCGCGTCCCGCGCGTTCTGCGCGCTCAGCGCCCGGTTCCCCTTCTCGGTGAACGTGCGCTTGTGGTTCTCGTTGTCGGTGACGGACTTCACCACGAACGGCGTCCGGTGTACGCCCTCGGACGCGAACGTCGCGTACACGCCCGCCTGCTGGACGGGGTGCAGCGACACGATCCCCAGCGGGAACGTGGCGGCGTTGCGCTGGTCCTTGGTCATCTGCGACGCGGAGACGCCCATCTTCTCGGCCATCTCGGCGATCTTGTCGTTGCCGATGTCCCGGCCGAGGTTGACGTAGGCGGTGTTGATCGAGTGCTCGGTGGCGGTGACGAGGTTCACCATGCCGAAGCTCTCGTTGCTGTCGTTGTGGATGGACGACCCGGCGAACGTCTGCGGCGAGCTGCCGTCGTAGGTGCTGCTGAGCGACCGGCCGTCCTTCAGCGCCGCGGCGAGCGCGATCGGCTTGAACCCCGACCCGGCCTGCGCGTGGTCGCCGAACGCGCTGCTCAGCGCCTCCTCCAGGTAGCCGCGGCCGCCGTAGAAGGCGAGCACCTGCCCGGTCTCGGGGTCGACCGACACGGCCCCGGTGCGGATCTTCTTGCTCATCCCGTCCGGGGCGTTCTGCGTCACGGCCCGCTTCATCGCGTCCATCAGCCGCTTGTCGAACGTCGTGGTGATCTTCAGCCCGCTGCGGTTGATCTCGTCCTCGCTGTAGCCGCGGCGCTCGGTGAGCTCCTTCTTGGCCACGTTGACCATGTAGCCCTTCTGGCCCTTGAGGACGTCGGTGATCTTCTGCTTGTCCGGGACCGGGAAGGTCATCGCCGCCGCGTCGGCGGACGTCAGGTACTTGTCCCGCACCATGTTCCCGAGGACCGAGCGCCAGCGCTGCTCGGCGGGGGCGCGCTGCGCGCCGGTCGGGTCGGAGAAGTTGCTCGGCTGCTGGATCGCCGCCGCGAGGTAGGCGCCCTCGGCGGGTGTCAGCTGCGAGATGTCCTTGTCGTAGTAGGCGTGCGCGGCGGCCTGCACCCCGTAGGCGTTGCGCCCGAAGTAGATCGTGTTGAGGTACTGCTCCAGGATCCAGTCCTTGGGCTTCTCCCGGTCGACCTTCAGCGCGACCATGATCTCTTTGAGCTTGCGGGTGACCGAGCGCTCCTTGCCGATGCCGCCGTAGTAGTTGCGGACCATCTGCTGCGTGATCGTCGACCCGCCCTGCAGCTGCTGCCCGGTCACGGTCGACCAGAACGCCCGCGTCGTGCCCTGCACCGAGACGCCCGGGTCGTCGTAGAAGCTGCCGTTCTCCGCGGCGATGACCGCGTTGCGGGTGCTCTCCGGGACGCGGTCGAGGTCCACGGCGTCCCGGTTGATGCCGGTCTTCGCGATCTGCGTCTTGCCGTCGGAGTAGTAGAACGTCGGCCCCTGCGCGATCGCCTTCTCCTGTGGCGACGGGACCGGGGTGAAGAGGTAGGCGACACCGAACGCGGCGATGACGAAGGCGACGAACCCGAGCAGCAGGAAGAGCGTCCGGCGCAGCAACCGGGACCGGCGGCTCCGCGGCTTCTTCCCGGGCCCCTCGCCGCCGCGCCCCCCGCCGCTGCCTCCGCTGCCTCCGCCGCCGTCGTTTCCGGACGGCGGCGATCCAGCGTGCTTGGACGAGGCGGCGGGCATGGTCTTGGTATCTCCGGTGCCCGGCGCTTCGACACCATCGGACCCCGGTTCATCTGCGACGTCGCCCGGCCCGCCCGTCTCGCGGGGCTCGTCCGGCTCATCCGCCGTGCTGGATTCACCGGCGGAGTCCGGCGCTTCGCGGCCCTTGCCGCCGTTCTGTGATTTGTCGTCCCCGTCCGGGAATTCGGCGTCCTGGACGGATTCTTCGGTCTCCGCGGCCAGCGTGCCGGTCGCCGGGCGGTCCGTGCCGGCCGGTTCCCCGGCCTCGGTGTCCTGGCGGTCCACCTCGGCGGACCCGGTGGACGCGTCGTCCTCCGGGCCCTTTTCGCTGTCGCTCACAAGCCCCCCGTGAATAATGCGTTACCGACGATACCCGAGGGGATACGTGCGCCGGCCGCCCAATGCGCAACCCCGGGGCTTCTCAATAGAGGACGGGCAATGCGTCCCGCCGGTTGTCGTGACGGACGTCGCAACACCGACTTTCCGCGAAACCCGCCGAGGCCGCCGCGGAGGCCGCCGGCGTCACCGCCGATGCCGCCGACGCCGAGCGGCGGGGCCCCACCGGGAACCCCGCCGCTCGCACCTCGTCCTCAGGCGATCCCGCCCGCGCGGCCGTGCCGCGCCCGGCTCACTTCTCGATCTTCGCGAGGATGTCCACGACGAACACCAGGGTGTCGTCGCCCTTGATCTTGGGCGGGCTGCCCTGCTTGCCGTAGCCGTCCGCGGGCGGCAGGACGAGCAGGACGCGGCTGCCGACCTTCGCGCCGGTCAGCCCCTTGTCGAAGCCGGGGATCGTCGCGCCGGTGCCGATCGGGAAGTTCACCGGCTGCTTGTTGTCCCAGCTGGAGTCGAACTTGTCGCCGCTCTTCCAGATCTTGCCGACGTAGTTCACGATCGCGTCGTCACCCTTGGCGAGCGCGGGGCCGTTGCCCTGGACGACGGTCTTGACCTGCAGCTTGTCCGGCGCGTCCGCGTCCGGGATCGTGATCTTGGGCTCCTTGGCGCCCTTGTCCTCGACCTTCGGCAGGTTCTTGTCGTCGAGCTTCTGGGGGGTGCCCTCGGGCTTCGGGTCCTTCGGGACGGCGGCCTGGATGTCCATGACGAACACCACCGCGTCCTTGTCGGTGATCTGCTGCGGGCTCAGCTGGCTGAGGTCCTTGGACGGCGGGAGCTGCAGCACGATCCGGCTGCCGACGGTCTTGCCGACCAGGTTCTTGTCGATCTCCTTCAGCCCGCTCTTGCCGAGGACGAGGGGCCGCGGGCCGCCCGGCTGCTGGGCCTGCTGCTCCCAGGTGGAGCTGACCTTCTCGCTCGTGCTCTTGACGCGCGAGTTCTCCTCGTCCTTGTCCTTCGCCCACTTGTAGGTGGCGAAGGAGACGTAGGCGGTGTCGCCGTCGGCGAGCGCGCGGCCGGTCCCCTTGATCGGGGTGGTCACCTTCAGCGTCCGGGCCGGCGCGAGCTTGGTGGGGATCTCGACCTTCGGCTCGGACGCGAACTTCCCGGTCACCTCGATGACCGGGTCGGGGCGGTTGACCCACCAGTACACGCCGCCGGTGATCGCCAGCGCGGCCACCACGATCCCGGCGATCACCATCAGCCGCCGGTTGCGCGCCTGCTTGGCGGTCAGCGCGGACGGGGCGGACGGCCGGTTGAGCCCGCTGCCGCGCCCCGCGCTGATGCCGTGCGGGGTGAACTCGGGGCTGCGGATGCTCTGGGCGTTCGGGATCTTCGCCTTCGCCTTGACCGCCGGCTTGCCCCGGGGCTTGTCATCCTCGGACATGGTTCCTCACTTGCTCCGGGTTAGACGACATCACGAACGTGACCACCCTTCCAGGGCCGGGCTAAGCACAGCGTGAAAACCGTGTAAAGGAGGCCGACCCGCAATCTACCGGTCACGTGCGGTTCGCGGTGCCCTCTGGCAGGGGACTGGAGAAGCCGCCAGGATATCCCCGCCGAGGGAATGACTCACCCCTCCCGATGGCGGGGCGACCCGTCCGCCGAGGTCGCGGAACTCGGCTATGCGGCCGCCGTGCGCGGCGAGGGCCGGTGGAACGGGGACGCGGTTCTTTCACGGGTCGGCATTGAGGACGTCTCAAAGAGCTTCCCCGGTGAGCCCGTATACGAAGGCCCGCGATCCCGGCCTCCACGACATCGTCCCCGCGGTCCGGTCAGGTGGTCCGGATCAGGGCTTCCAGCAGGTGGCGGACGGCCGGGAGGGGCGGGCCCGGCGTGACCGCGAGGAAGGTCGTCATCGTGGGGGCGGTCAGGGGGCGGACGGTGACGCGCGGAATGTCGGGCAGGCCCGCCACCTCGTAGAAGACGGTCCAGGACGGGGTGCCCGCCCCGATGCCGGTGAGGGTCTCCTGGAACGTGGTGAAGGGCGGGCCGGACGGCGGCGCGATCCCGCCCGTCCGGCAGGCGCCGGTGATGAGGTCGTGGAAGGGCGGGTTGTCCTCGCGCGGGGCGAGGCGGAGGGGGAGGTCCGCCAGATCGGCGAGGTCGACTGCGGGGCGGTCCGCCAGGGGGTGCGCGGCGGGCAGGGCGACGTACAGCGGGTCCGTCCAGACCGGGAGCAGTTCGAGGCCGGGGGCGTCGGCGAGCGCGCGGACCAGGGCGGCGTCGAGTTCGCCGGAGCGGACGGCGGACAGCCGGTCGGGCAGGGCCAGACGCCGGGGCCGGACCTGGACGCGCGGCGCCACGGCGGCCAGCTCGCTCAGGACGCGGTAGACCCGGTCGCCGGGGCCGTGCACGGTGCCCAGCCGGAGGACGCCGTCGGCGCCCGCGCGGACGTCGGCGGCGACCTGCCGGGTGCGGCGCGCGGCTGCGAGGACGGCACGCGCCTCGGGCAGCAGCCGCTCGCCCGCGCCGGACAGGCGGACGCGCCGGGTCGTGCGGTCGAAGAGCGGCACGCCCAGCTCGCGTTCGAGCCGGCGGACCTGCTGGCTCACCGCCGACTGGACGATGCCGATCCGCGCGGCGGCGGCGCCGAACCCGGCCTCCTCGGCGACCGCCACGAAGTACTCCAGCTGGCGCAGCTCCACCCCGGCCCCCGATTCATCTCGATCCGTGATGATCGATGCTCCAAAGCGCCTGTGGTTCGCGGGTTGTTCCCCGACTCGAATGGGTGTCGGACGGAGAACCCGATTTCCGACAGGAGCGTGAGGTCGTTGCATCCCCTCGTTGTCACCCCGGAGACCGCCGAGGTCGTCGAGCTTCCGGCGGGCGGGGCGTTCACCCTGCTCGCCGACGCGAGCCGGACCGCGGGCGTGCTCGGCGCCAACCGGCTCACGCTGGGGCCGGGCCGCGACGGCGCCAAGCCGCACTACCACGCGCTGTCCACCGAGCTGTTCTACGTCGTGGAGGGGGCGATGGAGTTCCTCCTCGGCGACCGGGTCGAGACCGTCGCGGCGGGCGGCCTGGTCGTCGTCCCGCCGCGGCTGACGCACGCCTTTCGCGCGGCGGCCGGTACGGGCGCGGACCTGCTGGCCGTCCTCACGCCGGGGGTCGAGCGCTTCGGCTACTTCCGGCGGCTGGCCCGCGTCCAGCACGGACTGGAGCCGTTCGACGGACTGCGCTCCGAACAGGCCCGCTACGACGTCCACTTCGCGGACACCGAGCACTGGCCGTCACCGCGGAACCCCCAGTGACCGCGACCGCGAACCCGACGACCGCGACGCCGCCCATCGGCCCGACGTCGGCGGCGCTGCGGCTCGGCGCGCTGTTCGGGCCGTCGGTGTTCGGCGTGACGGCGGCGGCCGTGGCACTGCCGGAGATCGCGACGGCGCTGCACGCCGGGCCCGCGCAGGTCGCCTGGGTGCTGACCGCGCACGCGCTGGCGCTCGGCGTCGGCACCGCGATCTTCGGCCGCCTGGCGGACGCGCTGGGCGTGCGGACGGCGCTGCCGATCGCGGCGGTGGTGCTGGTGGCCGGCGCGGTCGTGTGCGCCGCGGCGCAGAGCCTCGGCGTCCTGGTGGCAGGGCGGCTCGTCCTGGCGGCGGGGTCCGGGGGGACGGCCGCGGCCGGCGCCGCGCTCCTCGCGGGGGTGGAGCCCGCCGTGCGCCCGAGGGTGCTCGCCGGATACGGCGCGATCATGGCGGTGTTCGCGTCCGCGGCGACGCTGGCCGGGGGCGCGGTGACGACCTGGCTGAGCTGGCGTGTCACCGTCGTACTGCCGGTGCTGTCGGTGGCGGCGGTCCCGTTCTGCCTCGGGCTGGCGCTGCGCCCCGGGTCGCGCAGGCCCGTCGACGTCCCCGGGGCCGCCGCGCTGACCGCGACCGTGAGCGCGATGCTCGTGCTGATCCAGGCCGGGACGCTCGACCTCGGCGTCCCGGTCGTCGCCGTGCTCGCGGCGGTGCTCGTCCTCGCGGGCGGTGCGCTGGCGCGGCGGGTGGCGCGGCGGCCGGACGGGTTCGTCCCGCACCCGGTCATCGGCGACCCGGGCTACCGGACCTCGGCGGTGACCGGGGCAGGGGTCTTCGGCGGGCTCTTCGCCGCGATGTACCTCGTCCCGCAGATCCTGGCGGGAGAGCACGGCTGGAGCGTCCTCGCGATCGGCGCCGCGCTGCTGCCGGGCGCCGCGGTCGGCGCGGCGCTGGCCCGGCGGGCCGGGGCGCTCGGCGCGCGGGGCGGCCGCCTGCTGCTGGCCGGCACCGCGCTCGCCGCCGCCGTCGCGCTGGCCGCGGCGGCGACGGGGAAGAGCAGCCCGTGGCCGCCGGTCGTCGCGGCATCGCTCTGCCTCGCCGCGTTCGCCGTCTCCCAGGTCGTGATCACCGGTGACGTGTCGGCCCGGCTCCCGGCACCGCAGCGCGGCGCGGGCATGGGCCTGCTCAACCTGACGCTCTTCATCGGCGGCGGGACCGGCTCCGCCGTCGCCGGAGCGCTCGCCGAATCGCTGAGCCCCTCCCGCATCCTGGCGGTCGCAGCCCTCTTCCCCTTGGCCGCCGCCGCCCTGACCGCCGCAAGACGCGCTCCCTGAGGACCGCCGCGGCGTCCCTCCCACCCGGCCCAGGGACGCCGCACGCCCCTCACCGAATCCCGGGCGGGACGTTTTGATCTTCCTCCGGATGGCAGGGTGGGGGGATGCGGCTTGCGACGTGGAACGTCAACTCGGTGAAGGCTCGGCTGCCGCGCCTTCTCGGCTGGCTGGAGGAGGCGGAGCCGGACGTCGTGTGCTTGCAGGAGACCAAGTCCGCCGCCGGCGGGTTCCCGGCGGACGAGGTCGCGGAGCTCGGTTATGAGGTCGCCGAGTACGGCGAGGGGCGGTGGAACGGGGTCGCGGTTCTTTCGCGGGTCGGGATTGAGGACGTCTCCAGGAGCTTCCCCGGCGAGCCCGTCTATGAGGGCGAGGCGGAGGCGCAGACGCAGTTGAACGAGCCCGTCCTGCTCGCCCCGCAGGCCCGTGCGATCGGCGCCACGTGCGGCGGTATAAGGGTCTGGTCGCTGTACGCGCCGAACGGCCGGACTCCCGAGTCGGCGCACTACCTCTACAAGCTCGCATGGTTCGCGGCCCTGCGCGACGCGCTCGCCGTCGAACTCTCGTCTGGGATGGCCCTGGTCGCTACCGGCGACTACAACGTGGCCCCTACCGACGACGATGTGTGGGATCCGTCTGTCTTCGTCGGCTCCACCCACGTCACCCCGGCCGAACGCAAGGCGCTGGCCGAGCTTCGTGACCTGGGCCTCCACGACGTCGTCCCCACCCCCATGAAGGGCCCGCACCCTTATACCTACTGGGATTACCGGGCCGGGATGTTCCACAAGAACCTCGGCATGCGCATCGACCTCGTCTACGGGAACGACGCCTTCGCCGGGCGGGTGCGTTCGGCCTACGTCGACCGGGAGGCGCGCAAGGGCAAGGGGCCGTCCGATCATGCCCCAGTCGTCGTCGATCTCGACTGATTGCCGGCGCGGGCCAGGAGGCGGCGCTTGCCGGTGGACGGGACGTCGGCCTGGTCGAGGACGGTGAAGCCGTCCGGGAGCAGCGAGGCGGGCTCGCCGGGCGCGAGGCACCATTCGGCGGGCATCCGCGGGCGGTCGCGGCGGGCGTCCTCGGTGAACGCCTCCCAGCCCAGCAGGCCGCCGGGCAGGACGGCTCCCGCCGCGCGCCCGAACACGGCGCGGTCCCAGAACCCGGTGCACAGGACGAGCGCGTAGCCGGGCGCTTCCGGGCGCCAGCGCCCGAGATCGGCCTGGACGGTCGTGACCAGCGACCCGAGGCCGCGCCGCCGGGCCTCCGCGGCGAGCCGGTCGAGGGCGGTCTCGGAGATGTCGACGGCCGTCACGCGCCGTCCGGCGGCGGCGGCGAGCAGCGCGCTGCCGGACGGCCCGGACGCGAGATCGAGCACGCCGCCGTCCGGCAGCGGCAGCGGCAGCGCCAGTGCCCGCTCAGCCAGCGGATGGGCGGACGACACCTCCGGAGCGTCCCCGTACCTGGCGTTCCACCGGAGCCTGTCCGGATGCTCGGCCAGTTCGGGGTCCATGGGGACGACCCTAGCGGCGCTCCGCGATCAGCAGCATGAACAGCGCCGTGGGGAAGCCCTTCCGCCACCACGGGTCGTCCCGCAGCTGCTCCTCCGTCGGGTGCGGTTCGCGCAGGTCGGCGATGACGAAGCCGGAGTCTCGGAGCGTTCCAGCGTAGTACTCCAGCGGCCGGAGCCAGCTCGTGATCATCGAGGGGGACTCCATGCCGTCCACCAGGAACCGCTGGTCGATGCCGCGCGAGGCGAAGTACTGCGCCGCCGGGACGCTGTTCATCGCGCCCTGCTCGGAGTTCTCGACGTAGAAGCACGGATGCAGCGTCAGCAGGACCAGCCGCCCGCCGCTCCTCAGCACGCGCGCGAACTCGCCGATCGCGCGGGTCGGGTCCTGCAGGTGGCTGAACAGGTGGTTGCAGAGGACGAGGTCGAACCGGCCGCTGTCCAGCGGCAGGTCCTCGACGCCGGCGCGGACGAACGCCGCCCCGGGCGACGGATGGGACGAGGCCGCGTCGATCAGCCCCTGCGCGGCGTCTACACCGGTGACGTCCGCGCCCAGGGAGGCGAGCTTGCGGGACAGGTAGCCCTCACCGCATCCGGCGTCCAGGACGCGGAGGCCGGCGCAGGGGCCGACGGCGTCCAGGACGGCGGCGTCGGTCAGGTCCGTCCGGTACCGGTCGCGGTTCTCCCTGATGACCTTGACCCAGTACTGCGCGTTGGCCTCCCACCTTTCGCGCGTCAAATTCGTGATGGCTTGCGCCGTGTCCTCCACCGGCTCCCCATTTCTCAGTGCGTGCCACGCGGGGTTCAGGCGAGGCCCTTGAGCCGCCGCACCAGCGTGTTGCAGGTCTGTCTGATCGTTCTGTCCCGGCAGTCGGCCCCGCGCAGTTCCAGCGCCCGGACCAACTCGGTGGTCCTTCCGCCGAACGCGGGGTCGCGTCTCAGCGCCAGCGGAATGTACGTCGACACCAGGTAGTACAGGTAGGCGTCGTTGTAGACCGCTATCTCGCGCAGAACCTCGGTTGCCGTGTTGCGCAGCGACAGGGAGCTCGGCAAGGTGAAGTCGCTGCTGATCCGGCCGTCTCTGGTGTAGGTGGGGAACGACCATTCCTCCAGGGCCGCGTACACGGGCGTGGCGTCCAGTTCCCTGCGGTACCGCTCGGCGAGTTCGAGGTCGTTCGAGCCGATCAGGGAACCCATCACGACGCCGCGCATCATGAACGCGCTCTGCCGTCCGGGGACTTCGAAGCTGAGGTCGGCCTCCAGCGCCCCGGTCACTTTGCTGACCTGGTGCGTCAGGATGTTGAGCGCCAGGATCGAATGGAACGAGTACGACTTGCGGTTCAGCCGCGGCGCCAGGTCGACCGAGGCGTCGAAGAGCCTCTGCGGGTCCTTCAGGAGCCCGCCGGAGCCGGTCGCGTAGATCGCCTCGAGGGCCCGGTCCTGCTCCCGCCCCCAGAACCGGGCGATGAACGAGGACGTCTTCTGCGTCGCCTGCCCGCGCACGATGTGCAGGGCCGCCTCCAGCGCGTTCAGCAGATGCTGCTGCGCGACGGTGGAGTTCTCCAGGGCGTCCACGTCGACGGCGAGCCCTTCGCCGTTCAGGTCGCCGACGAGCCCGTCGCGCCTTCGCCGGACGGCGTGCGCCATCGAGTACTCGGCGATTCCCGGAACGGACGACATGAGGCTCTGCAGCGACCGTCCGCTGACCCGGTCGAGCCATTCGGCGTTGTCCCACAGCCGGAAGATCGTGCTCTCGTCGAGCCCGGAGAAGGCCGCCACGTCGGACATGTTCAGGCCCATGGCCGAGGTGATGTCGGAGAGAGACTTCGGCGCACCGTCCGCTGTCATCACTCGCCCTCGATGTGGCAATTGTCGACGCTTCGATCCTAGCGAAGCGCCGGACACCGGGGCCGGACGATCCGAAGATGTGTCCGTCCCGTCACCGGCGACGGCGAGCATGGCGGCCGGTCACCCCGGTACGGCGGTGCGGCCCAGGAGGCCCCCGCTCACCTGGGCGGCCCGCGGTACCGGTGTCACGGCAGCCGCCACCCGTCCCGGATGCCCACCCCGAACCAGAACGTGGACGTCCCGTTCCTGCCGCGGTGGACGCCGAAGTCGGTGGCGAGCGCCTTCATCAGCGTGAGGCCGCGCCCGTGCAGCTGCTCGTCGGCGGGCCGCGCCCGCTCCGGCGCCGGCCCGCCGTCGGTGACCTCGACCCGCACGTACCGGTCGAGGTGCAGCACGGCCAGGCCGATCGTCCCCTCCCGGCGGGGCCGCGCGTGCACCACCGAGTTGGTCATGGCCTCGCTGGTCAGCAGCTCCAGGTCGCCGAGCTCGGACCGGTCCGCGCCGAAGTGCTGGCCGACCAGCTCCCGGACGTAGCCGCGCGCGAGCCGCACGGCCGGCGGCGTCGCGGCGAGGTCGATCTCCCCGATGAGCCGCCCGGACGACTTGCCGTTGTTCCAGGCGGACGGGATCCCGAGTTCCAGCGAGGGTGCCAGCACGGGCCCCCCGGCCCACGCGTCAGATGCGTTCATGGCGGCGTTGGTTTCACGTCTCCGTGTCGGGCTGTAAGCGAACATGTGTTCTCAGGCCAAGTCGAAGTCGGACGTGGAGTGGAGCAACCCACAGCCTGACGCACCCCGCCCAACCCAGTCACGAACCCTTGCGCGCACGCAACCCCCCTGCCCCACCCAGCGCCTCGTCGCTCTCCGCACGCACTCCACTACGGAGAGGGGCCACCGTGATGATCGACAGGAAGCCTTCCGTCGGCTCGCCTTCATCGAGATCTTCGGGCCCAGGAGTGTCTACCTGGGCCTTCGAGGGCCTTGGGGGATATCAATAGGGATCGCCGAATTCGCTGATGCTGCAGACCGAATATCGCGGTCAGGCGGTCATCCAGTGTCCGTCCGTGGACCAGGCGAGGAGGCGGCGGGTGTGCGGGGGTGAGTCGTTGTCCAGGGTGCCGCCGGTCAGGACGTGTCGCAGCCCCGCCAGGACGGGGTCGAGGCGCCGGAGGGCATGGGGCGGGCTCTTGTCCAGTTCGTCCTGCATCCAGGCGATGACGGCGACCTGCTCCTTCAGGCCGCACAGCGCCAGGTAGAAGATGGTCTGGCGCCAGGCGTAGGCGGCGTCCTTGACCGTGCGCAGCGGGCGGGGGTTGCCCTGGATCCGCCGGACCAGCCGGCAGGTGACGGCGAACGAGCGCCGGGCGAGGTCGTCCCAGCCGTCCAGCGTTGTGACGCCGATCGGGTGGACGAGCGTGGCCAGGTTGTGCGTGGTGAGGATCTGCGCCTGCTCGATCACCTTTCCGTTGGCGGTGACCCGGCCCCACGGCCCGCTGCCCGGGTTCCCGGCCCGCTTCGCGCAGAGCTTGTCGAAGCCCTTGCGCATCGAGTGGACGGCCGCGTAGTCGATCCCGTAGTAGCGCGCGTAAAGCGTGCCGTCGAGGAGTTCGCCCGCCAGTTTCGCCGCGTCCAGGAATTTGCGCGTGAACGTACCCATGAAAATGTCGGCGGCGAGTTCCTCGACGAAAGGAGCGCCGACGCCCGCCTGCCGGGCGAGTGCGGAGAGCTGGCTGGTCATCGGGTTAGGAATGACCGTTCCGGGAAAGGCGTGCAGGGTCAGGCCGCCGAGTTGCGTCAGCACGGTGTGCGCGTTCGCCCGCGCGGCGCCGTCCGTCCGCCGGTACTTCTGGACGGCCCGCACCCAGGGGAGTTCCTCCACCCGCACCTGGTGCTCCAGGTTCAGCAGGAGCAGCGACCGCCGGTCGCGGAACGCCCGGTGGACGGACGTCATCAGGGTGCGCAGCGCCGGGTCCGGATAGGAGAGCGCCGTCGTGGACGCCACCAGTTGCGGCACCAGGTCCGCCAGCACCTCCGCGGACCGGACGATCCCGCGCTCGGCGAGTGCGGTGACCGGTGCCTCCAGTGCCCGGTCCACCATGGTGCGGAGGCGGTCGGGCAGTTCGGCGTCCCGGCCGCCGACCGGGACGGGCGCGGTGAACGGGTCCGTGGACGGGACGCCCCGGTCCTGCGGCACCGCGTCCAGCCGCTCGATCACGACCTGTGCCAGCGCGTGGTGGGTGGGCCGCGCCGCCTCGGCGGCCTGCCGGTCGCGCAGCGCGGCGTGCCGTGCCTCGCCGGGCGCGCCCCGCTTGGCGACCATCGAGTCGATGGCGTGCCGGAGGTGCGGGGAAGGCCGCCGCCCGGCGAGCACCTCCGCGAGGGACATCCGCAGGATGGCGGCGTTCGCCTTCGGCTTGCGGTGCTTCGTGCAGAGGGTGTGCTCGGCCGCGAGGGCCGTGTAGCGGGTGAGCAGCGCGGTGCCCCGGTCCCGCCAGCCTTCCGGCTCCGTGGCGAGGATCCGGCCGTCCTGGACGGTCTCCAGCCAGTGCGCCAGCAGATCGTCCGCGAACGGGTTCCAGACCGTGAGGGCCTCGTTCATCGCGGCGACCGCCCGGTTGGGCCTCCGTGCGGCGAGGCGCCGCCGCACGTCGCCGGCCGTTTCCCGGCTGACCAGGGACGCGTCGCCGGGCGGCCGCGCGGCGGGCCTCGGCAGGAACCGCAGCGTGCCGGCGAACGGCCCGATGCTCTCCAGGACGTCCAGCGCCGCGGCCCGGTCCCCGGCGCGCAGCAGCCACGCGACGGCCGGCAGCGCCGCCTCCTCGGGCAGGGCGATCTCGTACCGCCCGCTGTCGAGCAGCGCCTCGAGGGCGGCCAGCCCGGCATCGGTCAGGTGGTGCGCGAACAGCGCCCGCCGGTCGGCGGGGAGCCCGGCGCGCCGGGTCGCGTCGAGTTCGGGGCCGGTCAGGTCGCCGCCCGCGGCCGGGGCGCCGGTGGCGAAGCCGCCCTTGACGACCTCGGGCGTCACCCAGGCGGGCAGGCCGGCGACCGGGGTGCGTGAACCGATCCGCAGCGTCCCGTCGCTCATGCCGGAGAGCACGCGCGACCAGCGGCCCAGCCGGTCCTCGGCCCGGCGCCGCATCTCCGCGTCCTCGTGCGACCGCGCGGTCACGAGCGCCTTGGCCAGTTGTCCGGCGGCGTATCCGGGGTTCGCCCGCAGGTCCTCGTCCATGCCAGCGTGGCGGGTGCCGCCCCCGCGCCCTCCGGGGCCCGAGCCCGGTGCTCTGCTGCTGAGCTACACGCTGTTCACGCCCACGCTAAAGATCGGGCATTCCCGGCGGCAAAGCATTATTCGCCGGGAACCCGTCCCCAGGCGGAGATCAGCGGGGCCAAGGTCAGGTCCAGGCGGCCTTCGGCGATCGCGGTGAGGAGGTGGTCGATCTCGCCGCCGGTGGCGTGGCCGCCGGCGATGAGGCGGTCGCGGACCTGCAGGATGGTCGCGGCCTCCAGCACCCCGCAGGCGGGCGCCGCGATCGGGGAGAACGCGTCCGCGCGGACGTCGGCCAGGCCCGCGTCGCGCAGCAGCCGGGGGAGGCGGCGGCCGTAGGCGAGGTCGGCGCCCCGCTCGGCGAGCAGTGCGCGGAAGCCCCGCCGGACGCTGTTGGCGAGCCGTTCGTCGGGCCCGCGCTCGTCCGGGCAGGCCAGCGGCTGGAGCGCGGGATCGGCGTCCTCGATGAGCAGGAACCCGCCGGGACGCAGGCTTTCGACCATGGTCCGCAGCGCCGCGTCCCGGTCGGCGAGATGGACCAGGACCAGGCGCGCGTGGACGAGGTCGAACGGGCCCTCGGGCGGCTCGTCCCGGACGATGTCGTGCTGCCGGACGTCGACCGGCGCGTCCCGGAGCCACGAGGTGTCGATGTCGGTCGCCAGCACGCGACCGGCGTCGCCGACGCGTTCCGCCAGCCAGGCCGGGACGGACGGCCCGCCCGCGCCGACCTCCCAGCACCGCCAGCCGTCCCCGACGCCGATGTCGTCCATGTGCCGGAACGTCCACCGGTCGAACAGTTCCGAGATCGCCGCGAACCGCTCACCGGCCTCGACCTGGCGGTTGCTCAGCAGGTATTCCATCCCTCGATGATGGCGCCGTTCCCGGCGGGACGTCACGGGATCAGCTGAGGAAGGAGCGTGTCGCGGAGGGTCGCCAGGGTTCTGGTCTCGGCGGTGGCGGCTTGCACGCGCGCGGCCAGGGCGGTGGCGAATTCGTTGAAGGTCCGGGCTGCGGCGTCGCCGGGCCACGGGATCTCGAAGGCGGCGATGTCGGGCCATTTCGCCCGCGGCATCCGGGTGCCGTCGCCGACGGCGGACGCGTGGGCGATCACCGCGTCGCTCGCCAGGGCCGCGAGCAGCCAGCCCCGGTGCGCGGGATCCTTCGGGCGGACGACGAGGATGTCCGTCGACGCGACGCCCTCCACGAACGCCAGCCCGGCCTTGTGGAAAGAGGGGCGCAGCTTGCCGAAGAGGATGTCGCCGGAGGCGAAGCGCCTCTTCCCGCTGGTGACGCCGGACGCGCCGATCCAGGTCGAAAGCCACATGTGGCGTTTCGGCATGTGCTCCAGCGCGATGTAGTTCTCACTGGGGTCGATATGGGTGGCGGGGACGTTCGACCGGACCAGTTCTCCGAGTTCGCCGATCCTTATGGAGGCCGCGGCACCGGTGGACGCGTAGCGGGCGCGGACCAGTTCGTCGGTGCAGGCGGCTATGCGGCCGTTCACCGCGATCTTGTCGTCGAGCGCGCCGAGGACGGACGCCGCCGCGTCCTGCTCGCGCCGGGTCAGGCGCGTGGTGGTGAGGCGGTTCAGGATCCCGTGGGTGAGGAGAGGCTGCCCGGAACCGATGCGGTAGCGGTTCAGGGCCAGCCTCTTCAGGAGGTAGTAGACGTAGCGGGGGTTCGCACCCTCTTTAGGGGTGGCGATGATGGCGTTGTCGGTGACCCAGCACGGTTCCGGGCTGTAATGCACGGCGCCGCAATAGGTGCCGACGCGTCCGATGACGGTGGCGTGCGGAGCGGCATTGAATCCAGCGGACGTGCCGATGACGCCATTGGCGCCGTAAGTGCGGTAGGCGGAGCCCTCGGCCGGGCCTGATCTGCCGTTCGTGAAGGTGACGATCTCGCCGAGGGCCACGTCAGCCATCAGCCATCCAGGCGTCCCAGTTCCGACCGGACGACCTGGTCGAGGCGCGTCGACTCCTCGAAATGCGCGAAGAGTTCCCTGGTGAGGCGCTCGACCCTCGCGGCGGCGGGCTCGTCGTCCTGGTGCCCGCGCGCGGTCCCGACGTACCGGCCCGGAGTGAGGACGTGGTCGTGGGACCTGATCTCGTCCAGGTCGGCCGAGCGGCAGAATCCCGGGACGTCCGAGTAGCCGTCGCCGCGCCAAGAGCGGTACGCGCCGGCGATCCGGGCGACGTCGTCCTCGGTCAGGACCCGTTCGGTGCGATCGGCCATCGTGCCCATGTCGCGGGCGTCGACGAAGAGGATCCGGCCGTCGGCGCAATGGTCGAAGAACCAGAGGCAGGCGGGAATCGGGGTGCTGCGGAAAAGGCGGTCCGGCAGCGCCACCACGCAGGACACCAGGCCCGCCTCCACCAGCGCCGAGCGGATCCCGTTCTCGCCCGACTGCCGGGACGACATCGAGCCGTTCGCCATCACCACGCCCGCGCGGCCGCCCGGCCCGAGCTTGGAGATGATGTGCTGGATCCAGGCGAAATTGGCGTTCCCGGCCGGCGGGACGCCGTAGCGCCAGCGCGGGTCGCCTGTGTCGCGGTACCAGTCCGACATGTTGAACGGGGGATTGGCCAGGACGTAGTCGGCCTGGAGGCCGGGATGGGCGTCCGCGTGGAACGTGTCCGCACGGTGGAGGTCGCCGGAGATCCCGTGGACGGCGAGATTCATCTTCGCGAGCCGCCACGTCCGCTCGTTCGCCTCCTGCCCGTACACCGCGATGTCGTCGAGCCGCCCCCGATGGCTCAGGACGAACTTCTCCGCCTGGACGAACATGCCCCCGGAACCGCAGCACGGGTCGTACACGCGCCCTTTGAAAGGCTCCAGAATCGCGACGAGCAGCCGCACCACGCTCGGCGGCGTATAGAACTCGCCGCCGCGTTTGCCCTCCGCCCGCGCGAACTTCTCCAGGAAGTACTCGTAGACCTCGCCCAGCACGTCCCGCGCGGCCCTGCCGACGAAACGGACCTCGCCGATCAGCGCGGCCAGCTCACCGAGCCGCCGCTGGTCGACCCCGCCGAAGATCCGCGGGAGCGCGCCGTCGAGCGAGGGGTTGGCCCGCATCACCGCGTCCATGGCGGCGTCGATGCGCTCGCCGAGGTCGCCGAGGTCGGCGGAGTCCCCGGTGAGATCCGTCCAGCGCGCCCCGTCCGGTACGACAAAGGGTCCTTCGCCGGACGAGTCGGACACGTACTTGAGGAACACCAGCCCGAGGACGAAGTCCTTGTACTGCGCCGCGTCGACCGCCCCCCGCAGCTTGTCGGCGGCCTTCCATAGGACGTCGTACACCCGCGTGACTCTAGCGTCCTCCCGCCCCACCGGCCCGGCCGGTGGACGGGTGCCGGGCGCGGTGCGAGGCTGCGAAGCGTGGTGATCGTGGACGTTCTGGCGGCGGCGGCACTCATCGGATGGCTGTACCTGGCCCTCGGCCACGGTGCCTTCTGGCGAACCGGGCCCGGCCTGCCGGAGCAGGACGATCCGCCCGCATGGCCGGAGGTCGCGGCGGTCGTCCCCGCCCGCGACGAGGCCGCCATCCTCCCCGAGACCCTCCCGACACTGCTCGCGCAGGACTATCCGGGCGTGTTCCGCGTGGTCCTGGTCGACGACGGGAGCAGCGACGGCACCGCCGAAACGGCCGCCCGGCTCACCGGGCACGTGATATCCGCAAGGGAACGCCCCGAGGGGTGGGCGGGAAAAGTGTGGGCGATGTCGGAGGGCGTTCGCGCCGCCGGTGATCCCGATTTCCTCCTCTTCACCGACGCCGACATCGCCTACGAGCCCGGAACGGTGAAAAGGCTCGTCCGCGAAGCCGTCAATGCGCGGCGCGACCTCGTCTCCCAGATGGCGACGCTCAGCATCCGCACGCGCTGGGAGAAAGTGATCGTTCCGGCCTTCGTGTACTTCTTCGCGCAGCTCTATCCGTTTCGCCGCGTCACCCGCGACGGGACCCGCACGGCCGCGGCGGCCGGCGGCTGCATGCTCGTCCGCCGCGCCGCCCTGGACCGGGCCGGCGGCGTCGCGGCGATCCGCGGCGCGCTGATCGACGACGTGGCGATGGGCCGCCTCATCAAGCGCGCGGGCGGGCGCTGCCGCCTCGACCTCGGCCGCGACGTCGTCAGCCGCCGCCCCTACCCCCGCCTCGCCGACCTGTGGATGATGATCGCCCGCAGCGCCTACCACCAGCTGCGCTACTCGCCCGTCCTGCTCGCGGGCACCGTCCTCGGCCTGCTGCTCCTCTACGCGGTGCCGCCCGCCGTGACGGTCGCCGCCGCCGTCACGGGCGACACCGTGCCGCTCGCCCTCTCGGCCGCCGCCTGGATGATCATGACGCTCAGCTACGTCCCCATGCTCCGCTTCTATCGCCTGTCACCGTTCCGCGCCCTCGGACTGCCCCTCGTCGCGCTCATGTACGCCGCCATGACGGTCGACTCCGCGCGGCGCCACCGCGCCGGAAGAGGCGGCGCCTGGAAAGGGCGGACTGCGGCCGCCCAATGACCTCCCCCCGCCACTCGCCGCGCGGCATAATGCACAACCGGAACCGAGGGAGCCCGCGTGGACGAGACGAACGCCGCGATACCCAATGTCGCGCGAATGTACGACTACTACCTAGGCGGGAAGGACAATTACGCGGTCGACCGCGAAGCCGCCCAGAAGATTCTGCACGCGGCGCCCTTCACTCCCGTCCTGGCCAGGCACAATCGGCGTTTCATGCAGCGGGCGGCACGCCACTTGGCCGCGTCCGGCATCCGGCAGTTCCTCGATATCGGCACCGGGCTGCCGACCCAGGGGAGCGTCCACGAGACCGTCCGGCCCCTGGTCCCGGACGCGCGGGTCGTCTACGTCGACAACGACCCGGTCGTGGTCGCGCACGGCCGCGCGCTGACGGCCTCCGACGACGCGACCACCGTCCTCCGGCACGACCTGCGCGACGTCGGCGCGCTGCTCGGCGACGGCGCGCTCCGCGCGGCCATCGACCTCGGCGAGCCGGTCGGGCTGATGCTGCTGTCGGTCCTGCACTGCCTCGCCGACGACGACGGCCCGTACGCGGCGGTCGCCGCGCTGCGCGACGCGCTCGCGCCCGGCAGCCACATCGTCGTCTCCCACATCACCGGGGACGACGAGGTGACCGAGAACTCCGTCAGCGTCTACGGCCGCGCCAACACCGGCATGACCCACCGGTCCCGCGAGCGCCTGCTCGCCTTCTTCGACGGCTGGACGCTCCTGGAGCCCGGCCTCGTCCGCCTGGACGAATGGCGACCCGAACCCGGCACCGGGGCGATCGGGGCGGGCGGCGACTACTACCTGTGCGGAGTCGGGACCAAGGAGGCACGATGACCGCCGACGACGGGCTGCCCGAGACCGTCCTCCCGAGCGGCGCCACCATGCGGACCGCGCGCCGGTACGAGGACGTCCGGCGGGTGCTGACCGACCCGCGGTTCAAGCGCGACCTGAGCGGGACGCCTGCGGCCCGCATGGTGAGCGGCGGCGACATCAGCGACGACCCCCACCTGATCCTCAACATGGACCCGCCGGAGCACACCCGCATCCGCCGCATCGTCGCGGGCGCGTTCGCCCCGCGCCGGATCGCCCGGTGGCGCCCCCGCGTCGTCGAGATCACCCGGGAGCTGGCCGGTGAGCTGGCCGCGCACGGCCCGCCGGCCGACCTGGTCGCCGGGTTCGCGTTCCCGCTGCCGGTCCGGGTGATCTGCGAGCTGCTCGGCGTCCCGGCGGCCGACCGCGAGCGCTACCGCCGCTGGGCGGACGCGGCGCTGAGCACGTCCGATCTGGACGCGGGCGGGCGCGCCGCGGCGGGGCGCGAGTTCCGCGACCATGTCCGCGGCCTGCTCGCCGAGCGCCGCGCGCACCCGGGCGAGGCGCTCATCGACGACCTCATCGCCGCCCGGGACGGCTCCGACGCGCTCACCGAGCCGGAACTGGTCAGCCTGGTCACCGCGCTGATCACCGGGGGCCACGAGACGACCGCGAACCTCATCGCCTCGGGCGTGTTCACGCTGCTCGCCGAGGACCGCTTCCGCGGTCTCGAACCGACCGAGGGGCTGGTCGAGGAGCTGCTGCGGCACGACACCCCCGCGCTGTACGCGCTGCCCCGGGTCGCGGCGGCCGACGTCGAGCTGCCGTCCGGCCGCGTCGCCGCGGGCGAGCTGGTGCTGCCGCTGCTCGCCGAGGCCAACCGCGATCCCGGCATGTTCCCCGACCCCGACCGTTTCGACGCGACCCGGGACGGTCCCGCGCACATCGCCTTCGGGCAGGGCGCGCACTTCTGCCTCGGCGCGCGGCTCGCCCGGCTGGAGGCCGAGGTGGCGCTGGCCGTCCTGCTCGCCGGGTTCCCCGGCCTGGCGCTCGCGGTCCCGGCGGCGGACGTCCCGTGGCGCAGGGCGAGCCTGGTCAGGGGCCCCACCCGGCTGCCCGTGCGGTGGTGAGGCCGGTTTTGTCGAGCGGGCACAAAACCCGCCGCCGCGATGTGTCCCGAGCTTCATTGGAGTAAGTGTCTAATTACGTTACGGTCGGGTGGCCGTCACGCCGACGGCAGGCGACGACGAAGGGTTACCCGCCATGTCCATCACCGTCCGCCGGGTGCTGCGCACCGTGGCGGCGTCCTGCATCGGCATCGCCATGGCGGCGGCCACCCTGCAGGGCACCGCCGCCGCCGCACCGCAGGACCCCGTACCCCCGGGCCAGGATCCGTTCTACACGCCCCCGGCCCCGCTCCCGGCCGGGCAGCCGGGCGACGTCATCCGGTCGCGTCCGGCCGTGTTCACCATGGACCCGCTCGGGCACTCGCCGTACGAGGGCGTCAAGTCCTGGCAGGTCCTCTACCGGTCGGAGACGGCGCAGGGCGCGCCGACCGCCGTGTCCGGCATGGTGCTCGTGCCGACGAAGGCGTGGACGGGCCAGGGCAGGCGCCCGCTCGTGTCCTACGCCGTCGGGACGCGCGGCCTCGGCGACGCGTGCGCGCCGTCCTACACCCTCACCCAGGGCATGGACTACGAGATGTTCTTCGTCGCCGACGCCCTCAGCCGCGGCTGGGCCGTCGCCGTCACCGACATGGAGGGCCTCGGCACACCCGGCCAGCACACCTACGAGGTCGGCCGCTCCCAGGGCAAGGCCGTCCTGAACATGACGCGGGCCGCGCAGCGCCTCCCGGACGCGGGCCTCGGCGGCGCGCCGGTCGGCCTCTGGGGCTACTCGCAGGGCGGGACGTCCTCGGGCTGGGCCGCCGAACTGGCCAAGGGCTACGCCCCCGAACTCGACATCAAGGGCGCCTTCGCCGGCGGCGTCCCCGCGGACCTGCTCGCGGTCGCCAAGGGCCTGGACGGCTCGCCGTTCGTCGGGCTGATGTTCATGGCGGCGGTCGGCTACGACGCCGCCTACCCCGAGCTCGACCTGGCGAAGTACCTCAACGACAGGGGCCGCGAGCTGCTGCAAAAGGCCGAGCACCTCTGCCTGGTCAGCGTCGACGGCATCGGCACGCTCGCCGGGACGCTGTTCAAGAAGATCAGCGACTACACCACGAGCGACCCGCTGAACACCCCCGAGTGGCAGCAGCGGCTCAACGCCAACAAGCTCGGCTCCACCGCCCCGTCCGTCCCGGTGCTGCAGACGCAGGCCGTCTACGACGAGATCATCCCGTTCGCGCAGGCCGACACGCTGCACAAGGCGTGGTGCGCGAAGGGCGCCAACGTGACCTGGAAGACCTACACGTTCGCCGAGCACGCCACCGGCATGCTCTGGAGCGAACCGGACGCGATGTCCTTCCTCACCGACCGGTTCGCCGGCAAGCCCGTCACCGGCAACTGCGCCGCCTGATCCCGGTGCCCGCAACTCCCATGGGGCCGTCCCGCTCTCGCAGAGGGCAGGATGGCCCCATGGACTTGGTGGAGTTCCTCCGCGCCCGGCTCGCCCGGGACGAGCAGATCGCCCGCGACTGCTCGTCCGCCCCCTGGAAGGCCACCCCCTCCGGGACCGTCAACACCGACTCCGACGACCCCGCCTTCGTCGCGAAGGCCGAGAACGACGCCTACGCCGAGCACATCGCCCGCCACGACCCGGCCCGCACGCTCGCCGAGGTGGCCGCCCGCCGCCGGATCGTCGACGACTACGAGAAGAACGCCTGGATCCTCGCCCAGGGCCACCGCACCCCCGAACTGGAGGCCGCCCAGGCCGCCCGCGAGCCGGTCCTCCGCATCCTCGCCCTCCCCTACGCCGCCCACCCCGCCTACCGGCCGGAATGGCGCCCCTGAGCGCCGATGGACGGCCGGCTGGTGACCACGGGCGATGGCGCGATCGGTCGTGCCCGCATGGCCTCGTCCTGCCCGGATCGTGGGACGCGACTGACACATCGGATCTCGGGAAGGTAACCTCTCGGTACGGGCCGAGAGGCGCTGCAACGGGTGAGAACCCGCCACGCTCGGCCCGGTACACCGACCACGCAAGGGCGCCTCCCACGTGAACTGGGAGGTGCTCGAAAACCGATGACCCACACCAATCTCCGCGAGCTTCTGGACGAGCGGATCGCGGTGCTCGACGGCGCCTGGGGCACGATGCTCCAGGGCGCGGGGCTCACCCCCGAGGACTACCGCGGCGACCGCATCGGCGGCGACCACGAGAAGGACGTCACCGGCGACCCCGACCTGCTGAACCTGACCCGGCCGGACGTGATCCTGGACGTCCACCGGCAGTACCTGGACGCCGGCGCCGACATCACCACGACCAACACGTTCACCGCGACGAGCATCGGCCAGGCCGACTACGGCCTCGAGGGCCTCGTCCACGAGATGAACGTGCAGGGCGCGCGGCTCGCGCGGCAGGCGGCCGACGAGTACGAGGGCCGGTTCGTCGCCGGTTCCGTCGGGCCCCTCAACGTGACGCTGTCGCTGTCGCCCCGCGTCGAGGACCCGGCCTACCGCGCCGTCACGTTCGACAAGGTCAAGGACGCCTACGCGCAGCAGATGGCCGGGCTCGCCGAGGGCGGCGTCGACCTGCTGCTGATCGAGACGATCTTCGACACGCTGAACGCCAAGGCCGCGATCGCCGCCGCGCGCGAGGTCGCGCCCGAGTTGCCGCTGTGGATCTCGGTGACGATCGTCGACCTGTCCGGGCGGACGCTGTCCGGGCAGACCGTCGAGGCGTTCTGGCGCTCGATCGAGCACGCCGAGCCGCTGGTCGTCGGCGTGAACTGCTCCCTCGGCGCCGCGGAGATGCGCCCGCACGTGGAGGACCTGGCGCGGCTCGCCGGCACCTACGTCGCCAGCCACCCGAACGCGGGCCTGCCGAACGCGTTCGGCGGCTACGACGAGACGCCCGAGGAGACCAGCGGCCTGCTGCGCGACTTCGCCGAGTCGGGCCTGGTCAACCTGGTCGGCGGCTGCTGCGGGACGGGCCCCGCGCACATCGCGAAGATCGCCGAGGCGGTGCGCGGGACGGCGCCGCGCGAGGTCGCGCGGCCCGCGAAGGCGAGCCGGTTCAGCGGCCTGGAGCCGTTCGCGATCGGCCCCGACACCGGCTTCGTCATGATCGGCGAGCGCACGAACGTCACCGGCTCCAAGCGGTTCCGCAAGCTCATCGAGGCGGGCGACCACCAGGCCGCGGTGGACGTGGCGCTGGAGCAGGTGCGCGGCGGCGCGAACCTCCTCGACGTCAACATGGACGCCGACCTGCTCGAGAGCGAGCGGGAGATGACCACGTTCCTGAACCTGATCGCGACCGAGCCCGAGGTGGCCCGCATCCCGATCATGGTGGACAGCTCCCGGTGGAGCGTCCTGGAGGCCGGGCTCAAGACCGTCCAGGGCAAGGGCGTCGTCAACTCGATCTCCCTGAAGGAGGGCGAGGAGCCCTTCCTCCAGCAGGCCCGCCGCGTCCGCGACTTCGGCGCCGGCGTCGTCGTCATGGCGTTTGACGAGACGGGCCAGGCCGACACCGCCGACCGCAAGGTCGAGATCTGCGGGCGCGCCTACGACCTGCTGACGCAGCAGGCCGGGTTCCCGGCCGAGGACATCATCTTCGACCCGAACGTCCTCGCCGTCGCGACCGGCATCGAGGAGCACAACGGGTACGCGAAGGCGTTCATCGACGCGCTGCCGCGCATCAAGGAGCGCTGCCCCGGCGTCCGCACCAGCGGCGGCATCTCCAACCTGTCGTTCTCGTTCCGGGGCAACGAGGTCGTCCGCGAGGCGATGCACTCGGCGTTCCTGCTCCACGCCGTCCGCGCCGGGCTCGACATGGGCATCGTGAACGCCGGGCAGCTCGCCGTCTACGAGGACATCCCCGCCGACCTGCTCGAACTGGTCGAGGACGTCCTGTTCGACCGCCGCCCGGACGCCACCGACCGGCTCGTGTCGTTCGCCGAGAACGTCAAGGGCAAGGGCACCGTCCGCGAGGTCGACCTCTCCTGGCGGGACGCGCCGGTCGAGCAGCGCCTCTCGCACGCGCTCGTCCACGGCATCGTCGACTTCATCGAGGACGACACCGAGGAGGCCCGGCAGAAGGCCGCCCGTCCCCTCGACGTCATCGAGGGCCCGCTGATGGACGGCATGAAGATCGTCGGCGACCTGTTCGGGGCGGGGAAGATGTTCCTGCCGCAGGTGGTGAAGAGCGCCCGCGCGATGAAGCGCTCCGTCGCCTACCTGGAGCCCTTCATGGAGAAGGAGAAGGAGGAGGCGCTGCGCGCCGGCCGCGTCCAGGAGGACCGCGGCCAGGGCAAGATCGTCCTCGCGACGGTGAAGGGCGACGTGCACGACATCGGCAAGAACATCGTCGGCGTCGTCCTCGGCTGCAACAACTACGACGTCGTGGACCTCGGCGTGATGGTCCCCGCCGCCAAGATCCTCGACACCGCGATCGCCGAGAACGCCGACGCCGTCGGGCTGTCCGGCCTGATCACCCCGTCGCTGGACGAGATGGTCTCCGTCGCCGCCGAGATGGAGCGGCGCGGGATGCGGCTGCCGCTGCTGATCGGCGGCGCCACCACGTCCCGGCAGCACACCGCCGTGAAGATCGCGCCCGCCTACGACGCGACGACCGTGCACGTCCTGGACGCGTCCCGGGTCGTCGGCGTCGTCTCCGACCTCCTGGACAAGGACCGCGCCGCCGCGCTGGACACCGCCAACCGCGAGGAGCAGGCCCGCCTCCGCGAGCAGCACGAGAAGAAGCAGCGCCGCCCGATGCTCACCTTCGAGCAGGCCCGTGCGAACCGGGAGCAGGTCGACTTCTCCGACCTTCCGACGCCCGACTTCACCGGCGTCCGGATCGTCCGGCCGGACCTCACCGCGATCCGCGAGATGATCGACTGGCAGTTCTTCTTCCTGGCCTGGGAGCTGAAGGGCAAGTACCCGGCGATCCTCGACCAGCCCGTCGCGCGCGAACTGTTCGACGAGGGCAACGAACTGCTCGACCAGATCATCGCGGACGGCTCGTTCGAGGCGTGCGGCGCCTACGGGTTCTGGCCCGCGCACTCCGAGGGCGACGACATCCTGCTGGACGGCGGGCCGCGCTTCCCGATGCTGCGGCAGCAGACGTCGAAGCCGGAGGGCCGCCCGAACCGGTGCCTCGCCGACTACATCGCCCCGGCCGGCGACCACCTCGGCGGCTTCGCCGTGACGGTCCTCGGCGCCGAGGACCTCGCCGCGAAGTTCGAGGAGGAGAACGACGACTACAAGGCCATCATGGTCAAGGCCCTCGCGGACCGGCTCGCCGAGGCGTCCGCCGAGTACGTCCACCTGGAGGCCCGCCGCGCCTGGTTCGAGCCCGGCTCCGAACCCGACCTGGCCGACCTGCACGCCGAGAGGTTCCGCGGCATCCGCCCGGCGCTCGGCTACCCGGCGAGCCCCGACCACAGCCTGAAGCGGACCCTGTTCGACCTGCTGGACGCCGGCCGGATCGGCGTGAAGCTCACCGAGTCGTACGCGATGTCGCCCGGCGCCAGCGTCAGCGGGCTGATCTTCGCGCACCCGGCGTCCCGCTACTTCACGGTCGGCCGCATCGGCAAGGACCAGGTCGAGGACTACGCCGCCCGCTGCGACCTCCCCGTCACCGAGGTCGAGCGCTGGCTGGCCCCGAACCTCTCCTACGACCCGAAGTAGGACGGCGGCTCCCGACGGGACGGAAAAAACGCCTGACGGCCACCGCGCCGCGGCCGTCAGGCGTGTCTCGTGGGTCTCGTGGAGGGCTCAGGGACGCCCGATGCGGACCCGCCAGACCTCCGGGCCGGCCTCCTCGTAGTCCCAGCTGAACTCGCCGGGGAACTGGGCGGCGAACTGGTAGTAGAGCGGCTTCGGGTCGTGGTCGTTGACCAGGACGAACGCCGTCCCCGCCGACAACGCCTGGAACGTCGCGAAGATCTGCTGGTGCCGCTGCCCGTGGGCGAGGACCCGCACGTCGAGTTCGCCGCCGTCCACCTCGGCGGTCGCGCCCGGCACGCCCGGGTGGGCGTCGTGGCCGCCGCAGGTGCACTGGTGGCCGTCGTCGTGGGACGCCGCGCCCGCGCCGAGGATCTCGTGCATGCCGTCCAGCAGCGCGCCGAGGTCGACGCCCGCGTCCACCAGCGCGGGCAGGATCAGGTCGTTCTCCTTGTGCAGGTGCGACTGGAACAGGGCGTTGACCGCAGCCGCCGCGCCGACCGCCTCCGACGGCGTGCGCGCCGCCGCGAGCTCGGCGACCTTCTCGCGCAGGGCGACGTGCTCGCGCAGCATCGCGCGCAGCAGCAGCCGCGCCTCCGGCAGGTCCTCGGCCGCCTTGTAGAGCGTCCCCTCCTCGGCCACCGCGTGCGGGATGACCTCGTCCGTGCAGAACGCGACGAGCTTGTCGCGCCGGTCGTAGGGGGCGGTGAGCTGGTCGGCGGCGCGGGCGATGGTGAGCGCGTGGTCGGACATCGTCCGGCCGAGCCGCTCGTGATGGTCGAGAATCGCCCGCACCGTCTCCTGCTGCGGGCTGGCGGTCGATGTGGTCATAAGCACTCCTCGGTGCCGGCCTGTTTTTCACAACACTACTTGTATTTATAATAGCTGCCATGGAGAATAAGGTCACCGGGGTACGGGACCAACGCCCCCAGGCCGCGCCCCGGCTGGCGGCGCGCCGGCTCCCGCTGCTCGCCGGCGCGCTGCTGACCCTGCTCGTCGCCCTCTGGGGCGCCCTCAGCCTCCTGGACCTCCCCGTCCCGCTGCCGCGCACGTCGTTCGCGCAGCAGCACGGACCGCTGATGGCCCTCGGCTTCCTCGGCACGCTGATCTCCCTGGAACGCGCCGTCGCCCTCGGCCGCCCGTGGGCCTACGCGTCCCCCGCGCTCGCCGCGGCCGGCGGCCTCATCACCGCCGCCGGGTTCGCCCTCCCCGGACGGCTGCTGCTCACCGCCGCCGGCGGCTGGCTCGTCGCGATCTACATCACGGTCCTCGGCCGCCGGACGGGACGCGACCTCGCCGTCCAGCTCGCGGGCGCCGCCGCCTGGTACATCGGCGGCATGCTGTGGATCGGCGGCCGGACGGTCGGCGACATCGTCCCGTGGCTCGCCGCCTTCCTCATCCTCACGATCGCGGGCGAACGCCTCGAACTGTCCCGGGTCGCCTCCCTGGGACGCCGCGCGGCCGACGGGCTCGTCGCCGCGGCGGGGCTGCTCGGCGCGGGCGCGGCCGTCTCCGTGTGGTGGCCGGAGCCGGGCTGGCGCCTCACCGGCCTCGGCATGATCGCGCTCGCCGCCTGGTTCGCCGTCCACGATGTCGCGCGCCGCACCATCCGCGTCAAGGGCCTGCCGCGGTTCGCCGCCGCGTGCCTGCTCGCCGGATACGCCTGGCTCGCCATCGCCGGCGCCATCTGGCTCGCCGCCGGCGTCCCGTCGGCGACCGGCTTCTACGACGCCGCGCTGCACGCGGTGTTCCTCGGCTTCGTGATCTCGATGGTGTTCGGGCACGCGCCGGTGATCCTGCCCGCTGTCCTGCGGGTCCGGCTGCCGTACCACCCGATCCTGTACGTTCCGCTCGCGCTGCTGCACGCGTCGCTGGTGCTGCGGGTCGTGGGCGACCTGGCCGGCGTCTCCCTCGCCCGGACGACCGGGGGAGTGCTCGGCGAGGTGTCCCTGCTGCTCTTCGGCGCCTGCGCCGCAGCCGCGTCGCGCCTGGTCAAACGAGCCCCGTCCCGCCCCGCGGGAGGGCCCGCACCCGGCTCGGCCGGAAAGGAACCGACATGACGTCGCTCGGTGTGCGTCCGAAGGTGGGCGGACCGCCCCCGGCACCGCGCCGCTCGCGGTCGATGTGGCACGCGCTCGCGAACGGCGTCGTGCTGGTCTGGCTGGCGCTGACCGTCGCCGCCGCCCTCGTCCGGCATGACCTGCCGATGCCGCAGTGGCTGCTGATCCACCTGTTCCTGCTGGGCGCGGTCACCAACGCGATCGTCACGTGGACGGAGCACTTCGCGTCGGCGCTGCTGCGCGTCCAGGCTCCGCCCGACTGGTGGCCGGTGACGCGGCTGGCCGTGCTGAACGCCGGGATCGTCGCGGTGCTGTACGGGGTCTCTGAGGGGTTCGCGGCGCTCGCGGTCGGCGGTGCGGTGGCCGTCGTCGGGGTCGTTGCGGCGCATGTCGCGGTGCTCGCCCTGCGCGGCCGAGGCGCCTTGGGCGGACGGTTCGCGCACGTCGTGGCCTGGTATCTGTGGGCGGGCGCGGCGCTGATCACCGGCGGGACGATGGGCGGGCTGATGGCGTCCGGTCGCATCCAGCCCGAATGGCACGAGCGGCTGCACGCCGCGCACGCGCAGGTCAACATCTTCGGGTGGGTCGGGCTCGCTGTGCTGGGCACGCTGTTCACGCTGTGGCCGACCGTCCTGCGCACCCGGATGGTGGACGGCACGGGCCGGATCGCCCGCTGGTCGCTGCGCTTCGCCGTGCCGGGGCTCGCGGTCGCGGTGGGCGGCCTGCTCGCGTCGCTGCGATGGGTCGTCGTGGGCGGCCTGCTGGTGTACGCGGGTGCCGCCGCGCTGGCGCTGGTCCCGTTCGTCCGCGTGCTGCGGCAGCGGCGCCCGCATACGGCCGCGTCCTGGATGCTCGCGGCGGGGACGGCCTGGTTCGCCACCACGCTGATCGTGGACGCCTCGCGGCAGAGTCTCTCCGGGCTGCTTCCGCTGGTGCTGGTCGGCTTCGTGGGGCAGACGCTGCTGGGCGCACTGACGTTCCTGCTGCCCGTGGTCATGGGCGGCGGACCGGCCGCGTTGAAGGCGAACTCGGCGCTGATCGAACGCTTCTGGGTCGTGCGGGTGGCGTTGATCAACGTCGCGGTGCCACTGCTCGTGCTCCCGGTGCCCGAATGGGCTTCGCGCGCGGCATGGATCGCCGTCCTCGCCGCGCTGGCCGCGTTCGTCGTCCTGGCGATCGCGACGATCCTCCGGTCTCACCGTCCGTCCCCGGTGATCGCGGGCATCACCGCGGGTGTCCTTTTGACCGCGCTGGCCGTCGGGGTGACGGCGGGGAACGGCAACTCGTCGTCCTCGCAAACGGTCACCGCGTCGGGGACGCGGGTGGTGGAGGTGACGCTGGCCAATATGCGCATCCGTCCGGGGACGATCGAGGCAGCGCCCGGGACTCGGTTGGTGTTGCGGGTGACCAACAAGGATGCGATGCGGCATGACCTGCGGTTGGAGTCGGGTCAGGCGACGCCGATGCTGGATGCGGGGGAGTCGGCGACGCTGACGGTGCCGTCGGTGAAGGACACGATCGACGGCTGGTGCACGGTGCCCGGTCATCGCGCGGCCGGGATGACGATGCAGATCAAGACGACGTCGGGCGGGCATGGGACGCACACGCCGTCCGCGATGCCGTCGATGGACCATCAGGCGATGGGGACCGGGCAGCTCGACCTGACAGCACCGATGTCGCCGGGGTGGAAGCCTTACGACGCTGCGCTCAAGCCCGCGCCCGGTGCCAAGGAGCATCGCCTGGAGTTGCATGCGACCGACCGCGAGTTGGAGGTCGCGCCGGGGGTGCGGCAGACGATGTGGACGTTCGGTGGGACGGTGCCGGCTCCGGTGCTGCGCGGCAAGATCGGCGATGTCTTCGTGATCACCCTGGTCAACGACACCACCATGGGCCACGGGATCGATTTCCATGCGGGTTCGCTGGCGCCGGATGTGCCGATGCGCACGATTCAGCCGGGTGAGCGGTTGACCTACCGGTTCAAGGCCGAGCATGCGGGGGCGTGGTTGTATCACTGCTCGACGATGCCGATGCTGCAGCACATCGCCAACGGCATGTACGGCGCGGTCATCATCGACCCGCCCGACCTGCCGTCGGTGGACCGCGAATACGTGCTCGTCCAAGGCGAGCTGTACCTCGGGCAGCCGGGCTCAGAGGCGCAGGTGGCCAAGATGCGCGACGGCCGCCCGGACGCGTGGATGTTCAACGGCACCGCCGCCGGCTACGACCACGCCCCGCTGACAGCCCGTGTCGGCGACCGGGTCCGCGTCTGGGTGGTGGACGCGGGCCCGTCCACCGGTACGGCGTTCCATATCGTCGGCGCGCAGTTCGACACCGTGTACAAGGAGGGTGCCTACCTGCTGCGCAAGGGAGACCCGGGCGGCTCCCAGATCCTGGACCTGGCGCCCGGTCAGGGCGGTTTCGTCGAGACGGTCGTCCCCGAGGCCGGCCACTACCCGTTCGTCGACCATGACATGCGGCACGGAGAATCCGGCGCCCACGGCATTCTGAAGGTCACCGACTGACAGACCTAGCCTCTGCCTGGCCCCACAACTCGCCACTAACCGGCAAAGCGGGCGCCCCGCCGTGCCGCCGGTGACCAAGGGAAACGACCCACCTTGACTACATTGTCAAATGACCCGCGCACCAAGTCGCTTTAACACACAGAGACGAGTCGATTACCGGTAGTTTGCTCGCCATGCCGTCCACAGAACACGAGGTGCCGCTGGCGATGGTCCGCAGCCGACCGACCCTCGTCCCGACGATATTGCGGACCGTCTTCGGCCTGGACATGTCCGGGGACGACGACAGCGCGACGATCACGTCCGAGTCCTTCGCGGACCTGAGGCCGGCCGAGTTGCGCTGCGACGCCACCGTCCTCCTCGATGACCCCAAGAAGCCCAGCCACGGCACCATTGTGGAGTCGCAACTGCGCTACGACGAGGAGAAGACCTTCAGCTGGCCCGCGTACACGGCCCTCCTGCGCCATCGGCACAAGTGCCCGGTGACGCTGCTGGTCTTCTGCCCTACTCCGTCCGTCGCCCGCGCCTGCGCCCAGCCGATCGACATGGGACACCCGGAATGGGTGCTCAAGCCGCTGACCGTCCACCCCGGGATGCTGCCGGCGGTCACCGATCCGGCCGAGGCCCGCCGACTGCCCGAACTGGCCGTTTTCACCGCCTCCGCCTATGCCGACGGCCCGGACGCCCACGCCGTCCTGGCCAGTGTGGCCGCCGCCATCGACGCCCCGACGAGGGACGAAAAGACCAAGCAAGCCGCTGAGCTGTACCATGACTACCTGGTGAGTCAGCTCTCCGAATCAGCCCGCAAGCTCCTGGAGGAGATCGTGCAGACCGCCGGATACGAGTGGCAGTCCGACTTCGCCAAGTCCCACATCGCCAAAGGCGAGGCCATCGGCGAGGCGAGGGGTGAAGCCATCGGCGAGGCCAAGGGTCAGGCCAAGGGCGAGGCGAAGATGCTCTTGCTCATGCTGGAGGCTCGCGGGCTCACCATCCCTGACGCTGTTAGTGAGCGCGTGATGAGCTGCACCGACACCGACCAGCTCGAGCGCTGGGGGAAGCGCGCCGCCGACATCGACAAGGCGGAAGACCTCCTCGACTGACGATTCGTCCCGGCCCCGTCCTTCGTGCGTGGGGGCGGGGCCGTCCAATGCCCGCACAACCGTTACGGGAAGAGATCGTGATCCTCGAGCACTACGAATGGCAGTCGCGCATGGCCAGCACCAATCGCGCCAAGGGTTTCGGTGAGGGGTTCGCCGAGGGGATGGCCACGGCGCTGGCGATCGTGCTGGAGACCCGCGGGATCACCATTCCCGAGGAGATCCGCGAGCGCGTTATGAGCTGTACCGACACCGACCAGTTGGAGCGCTGGATCCACCGCGCCGCTGTCATGGATGCGGCCGAGTCCCTCCTCGATTGACGCTGCTGCTTTCGCGCGGCGGCGGTCGCGAAGGGGTGAACCAAGATCAGGTTTCGTGCGTCTGTACGGGACGTGTGGTTCGTCCAGAGGGAGCGGGATGCAGAACGTTGACGGGTGGAACGCGATCGACGGGGTGCTCAAGGCACGGTACGGGGACGCGCAGCGACTGGAGTGGGACGCGCAGATGCCCTACCGGCCCATGGGGCCGATGCCGATGGGGCAGTTCGTCACCAACACGATCGCCGTCTATCCGCGGGACGAACCCGTGCCGCACTGGCATCTCATCGGATATGCGCTGACCGCGCCGTTCGAGGAGCGCGGCTACGAGTTCACGCTGCGGGTGCCGCGCCGACCTGGGGAGACGGCCGCGCCGAACTGGGCGATGGGGCACCTGGAGAATCTGGCGTCGTATGTCGCGAAGAGCGGTAACGACTTCGAGGCGGGGCACTACATCGAGTTCCCGAATCCGCTGGATCCCGACCGTCCCGGATCGGCGATCCGCGCGGGCGCGTTCGTCCTCGATCCCGAACTCGGCCGTGCCGACACTTCGCTTGGGAAGGTCGCCTTCCTGCAGTTCGTCGGCATCACGACCGACGAGCTTCACGCCGCCCAGTCGTGGCATGTCGAGGGCCTCGTCGGTGCCATCTCGTCGCATCTTCCGGCGCTGGTGACCAATCTGGACCGGATGTCGCTCGCGGACGTCCCCGGGGTGGCGCGGACGGTTCACGAAGGGTCGCGGCGTGAGGGCTCCGGCACGGGCTTTCTGTTCTTCCACCAACTCGGCGCCGACACGTCCAATGGCGTTGTGCTGGAGATCGGTGTGCAGCACGTTCCGCAGTTCACTCGGGTGCTGCCCGCGCGCGTCCCGCATGGGAACCCGCTGATCCTGCGCGGTCCGGGCCGTCCCGTCGGTCTGCTGCCGGGCCCGCAGGTCACCTGGAACGGTGCCGGCGAGGCCCTGGAGATCACGCTCCCGGACGCCGTCTGCCACGGCATCGCCGAGGCGATCCGGCCGCAGCCCGGCACCTACCGGGTGGACGGCCTGACCGTGACCGTCGTCCCCTGAGGGGCGGGGGAGACTTACTGCGTATGGGTAGGGTGGTCGGGAGGAACATCCATGATCACACCCACCGACGTTGACGACGATCCGGCCGAGCAGCCGCGCATTCCGCTGAGCCGGAGGCGGGTGCTGCGTGCCGCCGTGGGCCTCGCCGACCGCGACGGCCTCGACTCCCTCACCATGCGCCGGTTGGCGCAGGAGGTCGGGGTCGAGGCGATGTCGCTGTACCACCACGTCGCCAACAAGCAGGCCGTCTTCGACGGTGTCGTCGAGGTGATCCTCGGGGAGATCATGGCGGCGGTGGAGAAGGCCGGTGGGCCGTCCCCGGACGAGGACTGGCAGGCGGCGCTGCGCAGCCGGATCCTCGCCGCCCGGGACGTTCTGCTGCGCCACCCGTGGGCCCCGCAGGTGCTCGAGTCCCGCTCCAGCACGAGCCCGTTCCTCATCGCCTACTACGACGGGGTCGTCGCGCTGCTTCGTGCGGGCGGGTTCTCCTTCGACCTGGCGCACCGCGCGCTGCACGTCCTCGGCAGCCGCGCCCTCGGGTTCACCCAGGAGCTCTTCCGGGCGGACGGCGCCGGGACGTCGAACGCCGAGGGCGCCGCGCTGGCGGAGGGCATGGCCGAGCAGTTCCCGAACATCGCCGGAATGCTCGGGGACGCCGTCCACGACAACCCGGACGGCACCCTCGGCTTCTGCGACGACCAGTTCGAGTTCGAGTTCGCGCTGGATCTGATCCTGGAGGGGCTGGAGCGGCGCCGCGCCGCCGGCCTGTAGCCCGACGACCGCCTGGCATCCCGTTTCGTCGTCACCCGATCCTCTCTTGACTGCCTTACGCCGTACGATTACCTTACGACGTATGACAACCTTACGGCGTACGACGCGTCGGCCGGGGACACCCGCATCCGGAAGGACGGCGCCATGAAAGCCTGGACCTGGGACCGCTACGGCCCGCCCGACGTCATGACCCTCAAGGACGTCGCCGAACCCGCCGTCGCCCGGGACGACGTGCTCGTGCGCGTCCGGGCCGCGTCCGTCAACCCCTACGACTGGCGGCACGTGCGCGCCGACCCGGCACTGGCGCGGCTCGCCAACGGCCTGCGCCGCCCGAAGCGGGGCCTCATCCTCGGCGCCGATCTGGCCGGCGTCGTCGAGCGGGTCGGCGACGACGTCACGGATTTCCGTCCGGGGGACGAGGTCTTCGGCGAGGTCCGGCTGGGTTCGTTCGCCGAGGCCGTCGCCGTCCCGCAGGACAGGCTGGCCGCCAAGCCCGCCCGCCTCACGTTCGAGCAGGCGGCGTCGGTGTCGATGGCCGCGCACACCGCGCTGCAGGGGCTGCGGGACGCCGGGAAGATCGCCGCCGGGCAGCGGGTCCTCGTCAACGGGGCGTCCGGCGGGATCGGCACGTTCGCCGTCCAACTCGCCAAGGCGCTCGGAGCCGAGGTCACCGGCGTGTGCAGCACCCGGAACGTCGAACTCGTCCGTTCCCTGGGCGCGGACGACGTCATCGACTACACCCGCGAAGACTTCACCGACCGGAAGGGACGATACGACCTGCTCATGGACATCGTGGGCAACCGGTCACTGGCCCGACTGCGCCGCCCCCTGACCTCGCGCGGGACGCTCGTGCTCGTCGGCGGCATCGCCTCCGGCCGCGGCCGCCTGCTTGGCCCCGCCGCGCAGCAGCTCCGCGGCGCCCTCGCGTCCCCGTTCGTCGGCCAGCGCATCGCGACCGTCAGCTGGAAACCCAACTCCGCGGACCTCCGCCACCTGGCGGAACTCGTGGAGAAGGACCAGCTCACACCCGTCATCGACCGCACGTTCCCGTTCGCCGAGATCCCCGACGCGCTCCGCTACATCGAGCCCGGCCACGCCCGGGGCAAGGTCGCCATCACCTTCTGACGACTTGCCGCCGCCGCGCATAGGGCGAGTAGATCTTTCGTTTCGTCCCGCTATCGCGGGCTAGGGGCTGGGTGAGAAGAGAGGACCTCAACGAGGAAGCGAAGTGGTGGCCGTGACGGGAACGGACGCCGGAGGCAACGGCAACGGCAACGACAAGGCCAGGGACCTCCCGGTCGGGCAGCTCAAGGACGCCGTCCGGGACCTCGGCCAGGCGCTCATGGTGCGGACGCTCCAAAAGAGCGGCGACCGGATCGAGGGCATGGCGCAGCGGATCACCGACGCCGCCGACACCGACGGTGGGGGCGGCGGCGGCAAGCTGGCGACCGGCATCAAGGCGGCGACGGGCGTCAAGAAACTCGTGCAGGGCGCCTCACCGCACAAGGCGAAGGAGAAGGTGCAGAACGCCGTGGGCGGCGGCGGAGGAGGCGGCGCTGGCGCTGACGAGGCCAAGGCGGTCACCATCGTCGAAGAGTTCGACGTCGGGCTGCCGCGGCGGGTCGCCTACGACCAGTGGACTCAGTTCGCCGACTTCCCGACCTTCACCAGCAAGGTGGAGAGCGTGGAGCAGGAGTCCGACGAGAAGATCAACTGGCGCGCCCGGATCTTCTTCTCGCACCGCGACTGGGAGTCGACGATCACCGAGCAGGTCCCGGACGAGCGGATCGTCTGGAAGTCCAAGGGCGCCAAGGGCTACGTCGACGGGGCCGTGACCTTCCACGAACTCGCGCCCACCATGACGCGCGTGCTGCTCGTGGCCGAATACCACCCGGACGGCTTCGTCGAGAAGACCGCGAACCTCTGGCGCGCCCAGGGCCGCCGCCTCCGCCTCGACTTCAAGCACGTCAAGCGGCACATGATGACGCAGACGCTGCTGAACCAGGCGGAGATCGAGGGCTGGCGCGGCGAGATCCGCGACGGCGAGGTGGTCAAGACCCACGAGGACGCGGTCAAGGAGGAGTCCCGGGACCGGGCGGAGGCGGGCGCCCATGGCTGACGTTTTCGCCCGCCGGGCCTGGGCAGCGAGGTGAGTGGACAATGACGCCCGACCGAGGCGCGGGGGTACCGATGGGCAACGACGGACCGGACGTCCACCTCGACGTACCGCAGCTCAAGGTGGACGAGATCACGCTCGAGGTCGAGGACCTGCGGGCGCGCGTCTCCCTCTCCGCCGAGGTCCTCGACCTGCTCCGGCTGAACGTGGGCGCGGACGTCGTCCTCGGCCGGGTCGACCTGGGGATCAAGGGCGTCGAGGCGCAGGCGCTCCTCGACGTCCGGCTCGACAACGTGGCCGTGATCGTCGACCGTCTGCTCACCACGATCGAACGCAACCCGGAGATCCTCCAGCACGTCGGCCGCGGCGTGGAGGCGGCGGTGCGCGACGTCGGGGCCGGAACGAGAACCGCCGTCCGCGACATCGGGACGGGGGCGGGCGGCGCCGTCCGCGACGTGGGTCGCGGCGCCGGCGGAGCAGTCGACAGCGTCGGCGCGGGCGCCGGCAACGCCGTCCGCGACGTGGGCACGGGAGCCGGGAACGCCGTCCAGGACGTGGGCACGGGGGCTGGCGGTGCCGTACGGGACGTTGGCACGGGAGCCGGTGGCGCTGTCCGCGATGTGGGCACGGGAGCCGGGAACGCCGTCGAGGACGTGGGCACGGGGGCCGGTGGCGCCGTCCGCGACGTGGGGACGGGCACTGGGGACGCGGCCCGTGGCGTGGGGCGAGAAGCCGGCGGTGTCGTCCGCGATGCGACGGGGAGCGGGCCCTCCGAAAGCGTTAACGGCAAGGCGCCTGACGCAGACTCCGAAAACGAGCCGAAAGCCCCTGAGGCAGACTCCAGAAAGCCCGAGAGCGACAACGAGCAAACCGAGCCGGGCACGGCGAACGAAGCCGACGACGACGAGCAAGAAAAGGGCGCGACACTCCAGGACGCTCTCCACGAGACCGAGGAGTCCGTGCGCGACCTGGGACGCGCCCTCCTCCGCGTGCTCACGCGCTCATCCGGCTGAGGAGGCATCACCATGGACCACGATGAAACGCCACCGGTGGAGATCCTCTTCGCGGCCGACGTGAAGGCCGACGAACTCCGCTTCAACACCGCCCCCGAAAACTCGGTGGTGTTCACCGGCGACGCCGCCGTGGAATCCACCTCCGGAAGCACACGAACCAACCTGCCCGACGAGGTGGAAGAACACGTCACCTACCGCGACGTCGAAATCCACTACACGATAGAAGCCAAACTGCCCCCACTCCCAGGCTCACTCTGACCCGCAGGCTGGCCCAGAGCGTCCCGACCGCGCAGTTTGCGTGGCGTTGCCGCTGGCGAACCGCACTGAACTTCCGGACGGACGGGCATGTACCGCGCTCGGAATGCCCGTCCGCCCGGAGGGGGCTAGTGCGGTGGCCACCAAGGTTCACCGGATGCGTTGACCTGCGGTGAATGCGTAGTCTCGTCTCTTTAGGCTTTTGACCTGGGGAAACGAGGCTACGCGTCCGCCGGGCCGGGGGTTTGGCCCGTGGATAGCCCGTCGGTGTCGGAGTCGTTCGCGGAGGGCTCAGAGCCGCTCAGAGCAGCATCAATGAGCCGGTTTGCTTCTTCTTCCATGCCGGTGAACCAGTGCGCGTATGTGGACAGCAGGACCGTTAGGGAGTGTCCCAGTCGGCGCGCTATCTCGGTTGCGGGAACGCCGGAGTTGAGCAGCAGGGACGCGCAGCCGTGCCGCAGGTCGTAGGGCCGCTTGGCCAGGCCCGCCGCGTGCTCGGAGTCGGTCAGCGCGAGGCCCCGCGCCCGCCGCCACAGCCCGCCGTACATCACGTTGGTGATCGGCGCGTGGTCGGCACCGGCCGCCGTGTCGAAGAACACCCGCCCGTCAGGAGCCGTCCCCCACCGCTCCAGGTGTGCGCGCAGCAGCGCGACCAGGACGGGAGGCAGTGGGACCACGCGCACGTCACCGGCCGGACGGTGCTTGAGGGAGCGCCGGTCGTACTGGCCGCCGTCATCGGTCCACTTGTCTCCCACGTCGGGAGTGCTTCCCGACAGGGTGGCCGACCCCCAGCCGGAGGCGGGCAGGGTCAGGTCATCGCCGCGCAGGTGTCGCGCCTCAGCGGGACGAAGTCCCGCGTAGTAGAGCACGGCGAAGAAGGCCGCCATGTGCGGGCCGCGCCCCTTGCCGTTGGTCAGGCCCGCCACCGCCGCCAGCAGCCGCCGCGCCTGTTCCAGGTTGGGCACCGCGCGCGGGTCGACGGCGTCAGTGATCCGGGCGCGCTTGATCTTGATCCCGGTCACCGGGTTGACCGCGAGGAGCTTGCGTTCTACCGCGTATTCCAGGCAGGTATGCCAGACGCCGCGCCGCCGCGCGAGGGTCTTGGCCGCCGCGCGCTTGCCGTTGATGTTCAGGGCCAGCGCCGACAGTCCGTCCCGGATCACCTCGGCGTCGGTCAGGTCAGCCAGCGGACGGGAGGCGTCCGCCAGCCACGCCAGCGCGGAGGCGACGTCATCGGGTACGGGCCGCTCCCAGGTGGGAGGGATGAACGCGTACGAGCGCAGTGCGCGCCGGAGCAGCGCGTCAGCGGGACGGTTGCGCTTGGCTTTGCGCGGGTCGAGGAGCGCGAGCGTGATCGGGACGAGCTGGTCAGCGGTGCACTTGCGGGAGTTGGCCGGGGAGTCGGCCCACCGCATCGCAGCGTAGGAGCGCGCCAGGGAGTAGAAGGTTTCGGTGCTGCGCTCCCAGGAGACCGGTTCACCGGTCGCCAGGCTGAACACCTCACCGTTGCGGGCCGCCGCCACCAGGCCCGCCCGGTAGGTCTCGCCGAGTGCTTTGGTCAGGTAGGACCGGGAGAACTGCGCGGCATCCACGCGCCAGCGCACTTCCCACGGCTTGCGCCTGTTCGCGCGCTTGCGGATCTGCCAGAATTGAACGTCTTGGGCCTTGATCACCGAACCAACTCCGTTCCGTCCGTTCCGAGCCGATGAAGCCATTCTATAAAATCTGCGCGCACAATTCTCAGCTCATTGTTCGGGAGCCGGAACGCTTTAGGGCCGCGCCCCGTCGAGAGCCACCGATACACCGTAGAGCGCGCTACATGCAGCTCAGAGGCCACATCACGGACCGACATAACATCAACGGAGGCCATCAGGAACCACCCCGGAATTTCCCGCTACGGGCCAGCCACGGGCCAACCGAAATGCAGACACGAGAGCAGGTGACCAACGACCGGTAACGGCCAATTTCTGCCCCATAATTGCCGCATGCAGCCCTTGACTTTAAATCACTGGAATGCATGGGGTTGCGGCCGGCGACCGCCCACCACCCCGACCGATCACCTTGGGCGCGGGCCGTCGCGTGCACCTGCCGCCCGCCGCCTATTACGGCCCGCGCAAACCCAACGAGCCGTTACACGGCGCCTCCCCGCCGTGCGACCCTGCCCCCGCACCCCGAGCGCCACCCCGCAAACTCGCCCCCAGACCCGACCACGCCCCGCCACCCGCACGCTGATCACCCACTCCGCGCCACCACCGCGATGTCAGAGAAGGCCCGCGCCGCCGCATGGTCCCGCGCCAGGCTCGCGGCCAGGTCGGCGTCACCGAGACGCGCCCAGCTCGACCCCACGTACCGCCAGTCGCGCATCATCACGGCCCCCGCCTCCTGTTCGGCCGCCGCCCACGGGTCAGGCCCCGCCCACCCCGCACGGTCAGCCCGGCCCCGTGCCCGCTCCGTCCGCCACGCCCGCCGGACCGCGCCCAGCGTCGCCCGAGTGACCGAATACCATCGGCTCTTGGTCGCGAAGTGCCCGCCGAACCCCAAACCGTGCACGTGTTCGGCCAGCCGCAGGCCCGCACACTCCGGCCGCCCCGCCAGCCGCAGGCACTCCGACACCAGCAACCCCACGTGCGGGTTATCCACCCGCCGCAGCACCCGGCCCGCCGCACGAGCCGAGAACCGCCGCGCGGGCAGCCCCCCGAACGTGTCCGCCGCCGTCTTGGTCGCGTACTTCGCCAGATACGCCGCCGCCCGCGCCGGATCCGACACCGGCGACACGTCCAACTGGCCGCCCCACCGCGCACCCGCACCGACCCGGCCCCCGGTATCCGGAAGCCGCACGACCACCCGCCCGGCCGCGTCCCTGATAGCCGCCTCCAGCGCCGCCGCGTCCGCCCAGTCCGGAGGAGCCACCACCGCCGACCGCGCATCACCGTCCACACCGTCGAGACGGATCACCGCGTGCAGATGCACCGCCCCGCGCCGCTGATACTCCGCAACCTTCACGTACGAGACCCGCAGCAGTGCGCGGACCGCCCGCACCGTCACCGCCGCCCCCGTACGCTCGGAGGCGATCCGCGCCAACGCCCGGTACACGTAGATCACCGTGCGGCGCCACAACTCCGGCACCGCCGCATGCCACAACACGTGACCGGTGTAGTCGTAGCAGTCCCAGCACAACGGACGCCCCACCACCGCATCACCGGAGTCATGACGAGCGTCGCACCACGCCCGCACCGCATGACGGCACACCAGCGCCCCCACCCGCGCCCGGCACGGACCGTCCGACGTGGCGCGGTGCACCGCCCCGAACGAAGGCGCGGTGAACGTCGCCAGCACCGCCGGATGCCCCGCCACCGACGCCGGAACCGCATCCACCCGCCCCGCCAGACGCGGCGCACGCCCCCGCAGACCCGCCGCGATCAACTGCCAGGTATCCCGCCGATACGTCTCCGCACACGACGGACACACCGCCGCCCGCCGATCCCCGCACGCCAGCAACAACGTTCCATCCGGTTCGCCGACGCTGGACCACTCCGCCCGCACCTCACCCGTCCGCGGGTCCACCACACTCGCCCCGCCCCGCACCCGCACCGGCCGGGCACAGTGACCCGTGTGCGCCACCTGACGCGACCACGCGCCCCACGCCTCAGCGTCACCGACCCGCGCCAGCATCCCCGCCAGCACCCCGCCCCGAACCGCCCCACAGACCGACGCAGCACCGCCGCCCCGAACCGCTCCCGGAACCGCTACCGCCGCGACGCCCCGAACCTGTTGCCGTCCCCGCATCCCCGGTCACCCCCGCACCCGAACAGACCCCGTACAGCCAATCTGCTCGGAACCCTTGCGGAAATAACCCCAACCCCTTACGCTGCACCACTTGACAAAACACGTTCCCGCAGCGCCCAACACATGACCCATGACCGGATCCGGCCATAAATATTGCGCGCCATACTTCGGGTCTGCTAATGGAGAACCACCCAGACCCGGCCGGGCAGCGGCCCCCACGCCGACGACGCCTTAGCTGGAAATGCGCAACGGCGCCGGCTGAACTCCCTACCGGTCGCCCCTACGGGGTGGCTACGCCATTCGACCGGCCCCGACCCTGCAACCACGGAACGGGGCCGCGGCCCTTCACCACCTCGGCCCCGCCCCGCTCACACCCTCAGCGCCCAATACCGCCGATCACGTTCTTTCCCGTTGATCGGCCGCCCTCGGTCACTCGCCCTGCTCCACCTTCAGTAGTTCGTCCCGTCCCTGCCCGAGAAGATGCCGAGCGATCGACAACCCATCGCGCCCGTGCAGCACATGAACCGAGGCCCGCTCCATCAGGTCCATGCTGGACCCCTCGCGCCGTTCGGTGACCTCGCGCTCCCTGATCTCCTCCACTCGATCCGCTAGCGGCCCGAGCAGTTGCCACAGCAGATCAGCCGTGTCCGCGACCGACTCCAGCGCCGCACCGACCTCAGCTAAGGTCAGCCCACCAGCGCCGCCGCTCATCACCCGCGACGCCTCCCCGGCCCGCTCCAACTGCACATCCAACGCCCGTTGAACTCGATTCGCCGGTACGTCCGTCATCCGCGCTCCCTCTCCCGAACTGTCACCATCACCGGAACGCGGCAGCCCACGGCACCGCGCACGCGAGCCGCCGCGTTCCCTGGTTCCGGGTTCTCAGACCCACGCCCGAGCGGCGCACACCCGCGCGGGATCGAGCCGCATCACGATCGCGTCATGGTCACTGGCGGTCGCAAGCCGCTCGTAACCCAGCAGCGCATCCCGCAGGTTGCCGGTCACGTGGAACTGGTCCACCCGCACCCCGCCACCGGTCGCAGCGCGCAGCCCCGGCCGCCCGCCCGTCTCGGCCAGATGCGCGGCCACGTCCACCAGACCAGCCGCCGCCAGCACCTCACCCACCGCCCGGTTCCCCCGCCACGGCTCACCCGGCGACGAGCGCGGCAGACACCGGGCACTGCGGTTGTACGGCTCGGCCGCCGCCCAATCCGGCTCCGCATCACCCAACGGCAGATAGTTGATGTCCCCGCCCAGCACACCCCGCGCCCCGTACCGGTGCAGCCGCGCCACCATCCGCTGCGCCTCCTGCGCCGCAGCCTGCGCCGAGTACGCCGTCAGATGCGCCGAGATCACCGTCAGCCCCGGCTCATCCTCGGCCGCATCCACATCGGCCAGCACCGCCACCCCGTAACCGTTCTCGGCCAGGTGCGCGTACTTGGTCTCATGATGACGCCAGCACAACACCTCCGGCTGAAACGCCACCGCCGTGTGACTGTCCACCCGCGACGGCGCCACCAGGAACCGCATCGGCCAGCCCCGCCACTGCAACGACCGCTCCGCCGCCGCATGCAACCGGGGGTCACGCCCCCAACCCGCCAACTCCTGCGCCAGCAGCACATGAGGCCGAACAGCCGCGATCACGTCCGCGATCGCCCCCCACCGATCCACCGGACGCCCATCACTGTCAGACCGGCCCCCGTACTGAGTGTTCAGACTCATCACCGTCCACGGCTCACCCATCACGCCCCCGCCCCGGCACCGCTCCAACGCGGGCTCAAGCTGACCCTCGCCCAGACCCATTTCCCGCGCGGCTCGGTCTCGGTCACCCCGCACTTTTCCGCTAGCGCCTCAACAATCGGCAGTCCACGGCCCCCCGTGCCGTCGTCATAGCCCGGTTCCAGCGACTCAGCGTCCGGGGTCGAGTCACCGGCCACTGCCCCCAACGCGCGCTTGCGCACAGGCAGGGCACCCGAGGAGTCCCACACCGCCAACAGCACCGAGCCCGGCTCACGCGTGAACATCACCCGGACCTCGGCGTCGTCCGGCGTGTGCTCCACCGCGTTCGTCACCAGCTCACTAGCGATCAACTGCACGTCATCGCACAACCGCGCCAGCCCCCACGAGGCCAACCGGTACTCCACCAGCGTCCGAACCTGCCCCGGAGCCGTCCGCGACGCCAGACACGTCATGTCCAGCTGGTTCGAGATGTCGGTTTCCACGCTCAACAGGCTCACCTCCTGCTCGACTACCCATGGCTAGAGTCGCCCTCAGCCCCTATCGTTGGCTAGGAGAGTTCAACAAATGCGACTGCCGGAAGGTGACCATGCGCGCACATCCACCCTTTGATCCGGACGGTAACCTGTGGGACTACATTGCATTTGAGCTGCGTAGACACCGTCACGACCGAAACCTTTCGCTCGCTGAAGCTGGAGCAATCATCGACCGAGATCGTTCTCTAGTCGCACGTGTTGAATCAGGAGATACCAAACTTCAGAGCGCGCACGCGATCAAGCTCGACACCGCTTGGAACACCGGTGGTCGCTTTCAGCGCTTGGTCAACTTCGCGAAGGCAGGCCATGAGGTCGAATGGTTCAAGACTCACTTGGAGCACGAGGCCAAGGCTTCTCACCTGCGGATATGGGAACTCGGCTGGATCCCTGGCCTGTTCCAGACGGAAGGCTATGCCCGAGCGATGTTCGAGGCGTCCGGTGTCGAAGATGTAGAAGAAGGGGGAGCCGCCCGGCTCGGCCGTCAGACCTGTCTCCAGCGCAAGCCGAGGCCCCGAATCTGGGTGATCTTGGACCAAGGTGTCCTAGAGCAGCCCGTCGGAGGGCCGGAGATCATGCGGGAACAGCTCTCCCACCTCGTTGAGCTGGCTCGTCAGCCCAACATCACGGTGAGGATCGCCCCCAGGGACGTGGGTGCCCATGTCGGTCGAGACGGCTCGTTCAAGATCATGACCGTGGACGGTGGCGATGTGGTCTACACGCTTGCCCCAGGCGGTGGGCGACTCGTCCAAGATGCAACTGAGATACCCTCATACCGGGTTTGGTACGACCTCATCGGGGACGTAGCCCTACCCAAAGACGCATCATTGCGCCTGCTCATAGACACGATGGAGCGGTATTCATGACTATCTGGAGGAAGTCCAGCCGTAGCGGCAGCACCACGACTCAGTCTGACTGCGTTGAGGTTGCTCAGCTCAACGGGGCTGTTGGCCTCCGGGACAGCAAGGCTGCGGACGCTGGTCACCTCACCGTCTCAACGACCAGCTTCGCCGAGTTGGTTGCCCGTGTGAAGCGGAACGAGTTGGATCACTGACCCCTCTGCGAGCGAGCCCCGGCCCTTGGGTTGGGGCTTTGCTGTGTGAGGATTTTCCCTACGTAGGTCAAGGCGCGCGGCGCACCGCCGCGCGCCTTCGCGCGTGAGGCACCCCGGCCGGATGGACCAGGATCAGACGGGATCGTTGGCATCGGACGTTCGGGCGGGCACGAGACCAAGACGACCTTCGGCCGCCTTGGCTCGGCCCGCCGACGCCTTGACCGCGTCCCGCCGCCCTGCCCACTGCGTCGAACCCCCAGCACGGCCCGCTCCCACCGGACCCGCCCCCGACACCCGGTGTCCGCTCAACGCCCCAGCAGGCGCGCAAAGGTGCCGCTTTAGGGGTTCCCAACCAACCCCGACCCCCACCCCTTACAACGACCCGCCTCCGGCGTAGGGCTCTACCCGCAAGAGCGTGCGCGGCACGGTCAGCGCGCTAAGCCACCGTCGCGCAGACCGGGCACAGCGGGCACCCATGCAGACCCCCACAGGGCCGAGGTAGGTGCAGGGTCGCCGGGCACGGGCTTGGGCGGGGACCCCTCCGGCGGGCCGCCCCCGGCCGATATCGGGCAGCCCCCAAGGGCGCCCGGAGCCCCGGAAGGCTAGCAGCCCGCCGCCCCGCCCAAGCCCGCGCCCGGCTCCCCACAACAGCACAGGCCAGCACACGGAAAGAGCCGCACCGGCACCCACCCGAGCCCGCGCCGCTGGACCGGCAGCCGCCACCACCCCACGCACCCACCGCACCGCGCGCGAGACGGCCGCCGGCACGCTCCCCACCGCGACTACTTGGCACCCGCACCCGCACCGCGCCATCCTGGAGACGAACGCCAGGAGGGACCAGACCCGATGAGCGAAGACTTGGCCGCCGTCATCGCCGAGCAGCTAAGGCGATCCGGGCAGACCAGCACCGTCTACCACTCGCCCGACGAGCGCGACCGCCTACGCGCCGCCGGACGCCAAGCAGGACGCAAGTTGAACCGCCCCGTCCGCACGTTCGACACCGCCGCCCGGCATCCACGCTGCGACGCCGACCAATGCGGCACAGTCCTTATCGCCGTCACCGATTGGGGCACCAACCCCCTAGAGCGCCAGCTCAGCGAGACCCGCGCCAACAAGGCCATAGACCGCGCCCTAGACGGCCCGTAACCAGCGACAACCGTTCCGGGCCATGGCCCGCAGATGGCCCGCGAACAGCGAGCACCAGCGGCAACCAGCGCGCACCAGTGAGACAAGATCAACGCCAGCACCGGACGCCGAGCACCCGAAACCGCAGGTCAACCCGCATCCCCGCACGTCAACGGGGCGGCACCCGATCTCCCGGATACCGCCCCGTTAGAGCACCGATTCACCTGCGGCGTGTTGTTGTTATGCGGGCGCTTATAACAACAACACGCCGCAGGTCAACGACGTGGTGGCCCGGTGGACGTTCGTGGGCACGAACCTCGGGGCTGCTGCCAGGGCGGCTGCCGTCTTCGGCCTCATCGGCGCAGCTTCCGGAGCAGTCGCTACCCCTGCGAACTTGCCGTCCATCAGGAACGGGCTCCGAGGGCATGGGCGATCGTCTCGGCGGTCTCTGCGGGGGAGTCGGGCGTGCCGATCGGTTCGCCGGTGGGGGCCCAGGTGAACATCCAGGTCCCGGCGATGAAGTCGGCGCCGATCTCGGTGAACCTACCGGGTGACTCGGTGTTGATCACGTAGAGGACGGGTGTGCCGCTGCGTGCGACGATGCCGCACGACATTCCGCCGCGCTTGCGGACGGCCTCATCGAGAGCGGTCAGGAACGGGCGTCGTCCGCTCGCGGCCGTCAGGTGGTCGGTGGCCATCTTCGTGCTACCTCCCGTCGAGGGTCAGGTCTGAACTGCGGCTTGCGTGTGGAGTTGGAGAGCCCGCTACGGGTGCATGCGCGCCCAGATCCACTTGCCGCCGGCCGGGTCGGCGGTGACGCCGCATTTGGCGGACATGGCCTGGACGATGTGCAGGCCCCAGCCGCCGTTGTCGTCGAACGCCTCCGCCGACAGGTCGAGGTCGTCGAGGGTGAGTTCCTTCAGCGGCTTGGCCTTGGGGAGTTCGTGGTCGGCGTCCCAGACGGCGATGATGATCCCGAAGGCGTCCCGGCTGAGCTGGAGACGGATCTCCTCGTCCGGCGTCTGACGGGCCGCGTTGGTGACGAGTTCCGACACGATGAGAAGTGCGCTGTCGAGAATGCGGGAATAGTCCCATTTGCGGATTTGTGCGTCCGTGAAGGTGCGCGCTAGCCCCACTGCGGAAGGTGTGCCCATAAGGGGCATAACCGGCTCTGCGGTCGCCGTCATCGCCATCGTCCCGTCCTCGCCTGAGATTCCGAATTCCTATGGCAAGGATCACCGTGAGGCTCTACGGTTTTCTTGTGCGTATGTACAAGACCAAACAGGAGGCCTGATGCCGATCGTCCGTGACCCCATCGAACCCAAGATCTCTATGTGGCATCTCCTGGCCTTCTACCTGCGGTTTCTTCGCGAAAAGGAAGGTCTGTCACTCACGCAGTGCGGGAAGATCATTGGCGTTACTCGATCAACTGTTTCGAATATCGAGGCCGTCCGGCAGCACCCGCAGGAAGACCAACTTGTAAAGTTGGACGGCAAATACGGCACGGGCGAGCTTTTGCAGTTTTTGCTCTGGTATGCCCGGAACGCACATGATCCGGACTGGGGGCGTCAGCTCGTCCCCCATGAGGAGCGGGGAGGGGCATTCAGGGCTTACCACGGGAAAACGATCCCCAGGCCGTTCCAGACCGAGGACTACATGCGTGCCCTCGCCATGGCCGGGACGCCAGGCGATGCCGATGACACCGTGGCCAGGCGTCTGGCTCGACAGCAGGTTCTACTTGATCGGGCTGAGCCGCCGTTCTTCTGCATCATCCTGGAGGAGGAAGTCCTCCGCTCCTGTGTCGGTGGCCCGGAGGTCATGAAGGGACAGCTCGCTCACCTCCGAGAGATGATGGATCTCCCGCATGTCATCATCCGTTTCGTCCAGCCTTCGGCGGGTGCTCACGAGGGCTTCGACGGTGCCTTCCAGATCATCAGTTTGGAGCGCCGCGACATCGCGTACGCGGGTGCGCAGTACGGCGGGCGGTTGATCGAGGCGCCCGGCGAGGTGAGGGATCTTTGGGCTAGGTTTGACCGCATCGGCGCAAAGGCCCTCTCTGAGGATGCTTCGCGCGTTCTTGTCGAGCAGTACTTGGAGCAGTACACATGAACGTCCAATGGCGGAAGAGCACCCATAGCAGCGGGGTCAACGACGAAGACTGCGTTGAGCTGGGGCGTCTTTCGCCGGGGGTTGGGATCGGCGTGCGGGACAGCAAGGATCCGGATGGGGGGCACCTCACCTTGTCCGTTGCGCAGTTCGCCGGTTTGATCGAGCAGGTCAAGCGGGACCCGGCCCGCTGACCGTCCCGTCGTGTCAGGCGGCGACGGGGCGCTCGATGTAGGGGCGCAGGGCTGCCTGGAGTTTCTTGGCATCGGGTTCTTGGAAGACGGCGCCGCCGGAGCCCGCCTTGTAGACCGCCGGGCACGATTCGGCGCCCGGTACGTCGATCCGGCCGACCGGCTTGGCGGTCTCGGCCTCGTACAGATGGACGATGTACGCGGCCTTCAGCAGCGCGACTTTCGTCGCATGGTCAGGGTCGACCGGAGTGCCCAGGAAGTGCGAGTACAGGCATTCGCGGATGTCCTTCCGCGGAACGGCGGTGTCCTGGTAGACGCAGGCGACCAGTTGGGGGCCGGGGGGAGCGCCGTCCTGGCCAGGCTTCCACTGTTCGGGGACGTCCACGGTCCCGACCCGGGCGTACCGCAGGTTGAACGCCACCGGATGCGGGCCGTCACCTCGATAAGGCTCGCTCTCCACATAACGGGTATCGGACCGTGCTCCGCCGCCGGGACGCTCGGGGCAGAACTCGGACTCGGACGCCAGGGGAGCGGACGAGTCGTCCAGCATGCCCGCCAGTTGAATGCCGCCCAGGGTCGCCGCGACGCCGATCCCTAGGACGGCGAACGCCCAACGATCCGATCTGCGCATGCCGACCATTCTGCAGGAGACGAGATCGTCCAGGTCGCGGCAGTGCGCACCGAGTACGCGGCCACCCACCCGCTCATACGCGGCGCGATGGGTGGTGGCCGAACCCGCTACGGGGCCGACGGGATCGGTGCCCGGTTACGCGGTTTCGGTGTCCATGGGCGGGTGACCTGCCCTCTCGTGGGCGCTTCGGTGCCGGCGGGGCCGCGGGGGACGGGACGGTCGGCGTCGAGGTAGGCCAGAACCGCCAGCACGCGCCGGTTGGCGTCCTCGGACTGCGGCAGCCCGAGCTTCCCGAAGATGTTGTTGGTGTGCTTGCTGATCGCCTTCTCGGTCACGAACAGCGCCGACGCGATGGCGGCGTTGGAGCGGCCCTCGGCCATCAGGCCGAGCACCTCCCGTTCGCGTGGTGTGAGGCCCCGCAGCGGTTCCTCGCGGGCGTGCCGGCTCAGCAACTGGGCGACCACGTCCGGATCGAGCACGGTGCCCCCGGCGGCCACCGTCCTTACCGCGTCCACGAGCTGGCTCACGTCCGAGACCCGGTGCTTGAGCAGGTAGCCGATGCCGCCGTTGCCGCCGGACAGCAGCTCCCGCGCGGAGAACTGCTCCACGTGCTGCGACAGCACCAGGACGGGTAGGCCGGGGATCTCCTCGCGGGCCTTCAGCGCGGCTCGCAGCCCCTCGTCGGTGAACGCCGGCGTGAGCCGGGCGTCCACCACCGCCACGTCGGGACGGTGCGCGGTCAGGGCCCGCAGCAGCGACGGCCCGTTGCCGACGGCGTCCACGACCTCGATCCCGGACGCCTCCAGCAGGTGGGCCAACCCCTCCCGCAGGAGGACCAGACCCTCGGCGAGGACGACCCGCACGGCCGGTCCGGCGGCGCGGTGACCGGCCCGGTGGCGCCGTCCGCCCGGATGGCGGGGCGCTGCCGCGCGGCCCTCGCCCCGAGCCGGGTGCCCGCAGCCGGGGACGCGCTCCTCCCACGGCAGTTCGGCGACGACGGCCCAGCCCGAGCCCGCCTGCGGACCCGCCTGGACGGTCCCGCCGAGCGCACGGGCGCGTTCGCGCATGCCGACCAGGCCGTGGCCGCCGCCGGGCGAAGCCCTGGCCGCGGTTCGGGTGCCGTCGTCGGTGATCGAGAGCCTGAGCGTGCCGGACCCGTAGCGGACCTCGACGGTCACATGCGCCCCCGGCGCGTGCCGGGTGGCGTTGCTGAGCGACTCCTGGACGATCCGGAACGCCGCCAGGTCCACCTCGCCGGTCAGGGGGCGGGGCGTTCCGACGACGGCGCTCGACACCAGCAGCCCCGCACCACGGGCGGCGCCGACCAGCTCACCGAGCCGGTCGAGGCCGGGCTGCCGCGCGCCCGCGTCGCCGGCGCGCAGCAGCCCGACGATGCGGCGCGTGTCGGTGAGCGCGGCGCACGCGGCGTCCCGCGCCGCCTCCAGCGCCTGCCTCGCCGCGTCCGGCAGATCGGGGACGCTCCGCAGCGCCGCCTCGGCCCGCACGAGAGTCAGGGACATGTGGTGCGCGACGGTGTCGTGCAGCTCAAGGGCGATGCGAGTGCGCTCCCGCGCCACCGCGCCGGAGCACCCTGATGTCGGCGGCGGTTTCGACGGGATCTCCGTGACCATCGGGATCTCCTTCGCATGAGAGCGGGGGCTTCTCCGCGGCAGCCCGTCCAGCACCGCGGCGCCCATGGCACGGCACGGACCGTGCCGTTCAATGGTCAGCGTGGCGCACAGACCGGAACCTGTCAACACGGCACGTGCCGTGCCGCTAGAGTGAACGGCATGACGACCGCCGTGCCGCCCGGCCCGCCGGACGCGCCGTCTGCCTGGCGCAGCGGCGTCTCCGTTGGGGGCGCGTCAGCGGTAGTGGGCGGCGACGGTGGTGAAGGCGGCCTTCGGCTCCCAGGGCATGTCGGGGTAGGTGGTGCCGTGGCCGTCTTCCAGGACCTTGACGATCCCGTAGCTCGCCAGGTCCAGGTCGTTGCGGGGATCACCGCCGGGGCGGTGCGGGTGGTCGTAGAGGGCGAAGATGAACACGAAGGCGCTGTCGACGCCTTCGGCCTCGAAGACGTCCAGTAGCTCGCTCAGGTACGCGGCCTGGCCGGCTTCGTCGCGGTCGTACTCGCCGTTCAGTCGGACGGGTGCGCCGGTGTCCTCGTCGTACTCGACGATCTCCAGGCCGCGGGCGCCCACGTCGCCGGCGCCGCGGAAGCAGGAGGAGCCGAACTCGGTGATCGCGACCGGCTTGCCCTGCGCGACCAGTGCGCGGACGCCTCCGGTGAACTGGTCCGCGATGTCGGCCGAGCGGTAGAGGTCCATGGAGACGATGTCGAAGGGCGTCCAGTCCATGAAGTCGAGTTGGACGGCCGCGTAGGTGATCCGGCCACCGAAGCGTTCGCGGACGAGCTTCACCGCGTCGCCGAGAAAGGCGTTAACGCGGCCACTGACCTCGGTGATCAGCTCCCGTAGCCGCTCCGGCCGACTCAGGAGCCCGACCCGCTCGTCCAGGGAGTCGCCGGGGAGGAAGCCTTTGTTCATCAGGCTCAGCTCGGCGCCCGTGACGAACACGACCTCCGCTCCCCGCTGCCGGAGCCGTTCGGCGCGATCGGCGCAGTCGGCGAAGAGCGCCAGCATCTCCTCGGTGGTCAGTTCCAGCGGGTAGGGCGAGAACCAGACCTCCAGGCCCAGGTCGGCGGCGAGCGTTGAGGCCAGTTCCAGCCGGTCGGGGTCGCCGCCGCTGATACGGACCGCGTTGCAGTGAAGGTCGTCCCGGATGATGCGCAGTTCGCGTTCGGCCAGTTCCGGATCGAAGCGTTCGCGCGAGTTCCGCCCGTCGCGGATGAAGCCGGTGTCGTACGTGATGCCCTTGGCGCGCATGCAGAGGTGTCCTCTCTTCGAGTTAGGGTACTTACCGTACCCTAGTTGCCTCTTATGCAAGGGGGGCGCCAACCTTGGCGAGGAACGGACGGTACCGAATACGGGACGAGGGCATGGCGGACGATCCGACGAAGCGACGAGGCGAGGGGCAGACGCGGCGCCGTGGCGCCGTGCTGGAGGAGGCGCTCCTCGACGCCGCCGTCGAGGAGCTCACCGAGTCGGGATTCGCGGGCCTGACCATGGATCGGGTCGCCGAGCGCGCCCGCACCAACAAGAACGCGATCTACCGCCGCTGGCCGAACCGCCTGGCCCTCGGCATCGCCGCCTACCGGCGGCTGGCCAAGAGCGTCCAGCCGCCCGACACCGGCGATCTGCGGGCCGACGTCCTTGAGCAGCTCCGCCGGGCGAACCGCCACTGGAGTTCGCCGCTCGGCTCGATCCTGCGCGATCTGATCGCGGCGGCCGGCGGGGCGTCGGAACTCATGGCGCAACTACCCGACCAGTCGGCCGATGCCGTGGCGGCCTCCTGGCTGAGCATCCTCGGACGTGCCGTGGCGCGCGGCGAAGCGTCCCCGGAGGCGCTGCATCCCCGCGTCGCGACCGTGGCGATCGTCCTGCTCCGCAACGAGTTCGTGGTGCGCGGCGTCCCCACGGCCCCGGACGAAGTCCTCATCGAGATCGTCGACGAGGTCTACCTCCCCCTGGTCCGCCAACGCGGCACACTCGCCGGTTGACTCTCGGATCGTTCCGAAAAAACCTTGAAGATTGAGTTCACAGCTTCTAGCCTCCACGGCACTGATCGTTTTCCCTGGGGAGGACGCATGAGTGCGAGCGCAAGTGGCCGGTGAGCAACAGCCGCGAACGGCGCGAGGCGAAGCGGCTGATCATGCGCCGCATTCAGCAGCGGCATTCCGAACGGCGGCGAAGGGTCAACGGGCTGTAAGAGGAGGGGAACCCGCGTCCCCGAGACCGCCGGTGAGAAGGGCGTGCTCGAAGGCGGCCCGCTCGTGGGCGAGTTCCGACCAGTCGCCGGGGGCTTCGGCGACATTGAGGCAGTCGGCGCCGGAGAGGTCCCAGATCTGCGACTCGACCCATGTCAAGTGCCGGTACTTGAGCGGGGCCATGGACTGGGAGCCGAAGTCCCAGCCGACCGCCGACACCGGCCGCCCGGAGAACTGCTCGCGGGCCCGCTCTGCGTAGCGGGCCCGCGCGACCGTCTCGGGATGGAGGAACGACAGGTCGAAGCCGTTGTCTCCCAGGCCGAACGCCGCGAGACCGTACAAGAACGTCGCCTCGATGCCTCGGCCGGTACAGAACTCGGCGATTCTCATGGCGCCCACGAGCGTCCCCGCATAGGAGATGACGAAGACGCGCCGGAGCGGATGGACGTCCAGGAAACGGCGCAGCGCGGTGATGATGGTTTCCCCGGACGCGACGGTGTCGCCGATGAGCAGTGTTTCGGCCGGCGCCTCGAAGCAGCAGTACGGTACCTCGATGCGGGCGGTGCCCTGGGCGACCGCCGTCCGCGACGTCGCGATCAGGTTGGTGGGCAGGTTGCGCCCCGTCTCCGCCGATACCGCCTCTGCGAGCTGGTATGTCAGGCCTTTGCTCAGGATCACCAGTTCCGCGGTCTCGTCAGGGCTCAACTCGTCGGCCAGATGGGCGATGAAACACCGGCTGGAACGGAGGCACGCCCGGCGGAACTCGGCCCCCATGAGGTTGCGGTCGAAGAGCAGTTCCTCAAGAGGGTCGTTGTGGACGAGATAGAGCCGTGGGCCGCCGTCCCCGATTCGTTCCGCGCTGCTCCGTTCCAGCTCGGTGATCACGGTCAGCGTCCCAGAGTGAGCGACGGCTCGTTGAGGCGATCCAGAGCGGCCAGCATGGGCGGGTCGCCGGGCAGGACGTTGTCGCGGTACTCCGTGATGGCCTCATCGAGCCAGCCGGGTATCGGGGGCGTCTCACGAGCCTTTCGCGGCGCCACTTCCGGAAGTAGTTCTCCGGCGGTCAGGAAATCGTCGACGACCGCCGAGGCCAGTGCGGCCACGTGCGGGTGGACGTAGTCGCGGACGAGGACGCCGCGGTATTCCAGCTCGTCCGCCCGGTACTTGGAGTTGCGCGGAGCCACCACGATGATCGGTGTACCGAGGAGGGTGGCGGCGGTCATTTCCACCCCGATGCCGATACCGCGCCGTTCCCGGGCGTCCACGACGACCGCCGTCGCGACCATCACCTGGTACATGTCGCGGCCGAACTGCCCGAGGGTGTTGGTCGGGTCGGTGATCGGGTCGTCCGGGTTCAGGAAGACGACCTCGTGCGGTGCGGCGCCTTTGGTGACCTCCAGCCGCTCGACATCGGACCAGCACAGTTTCTTCTCGTCCGCCACGCCCTTCATGATGGAGCCGGAACAATATATGGATATGGTCATCGATCGTCTCTCCACGGTGCCGTTTCGGTGAAGGTGAGACCGGCCAGGGCGCCGGCCACGGCTTGCACGTTCGACTTCGCTTCGGCATAGGTGCCGGCGAGCCGGAAACCTCGCGATCCGCGTGCCGCCAGGACGGCCATCCGCAACGCGTCCAGCGAGGATTCGTTGTAGGCCCGGTCGATGACGAGTCCGAATCCGGGCAGGGAGCGCAGTCGCAGCAGTTCGTCCCATGCGGCGATGCGGTGGACGAAATCCGCGATGCCGAGCCAGTGCAGCACCGTGTCCAGCCGCCGCGCGGAGGGGAGCCTGCCGGCCATGCCCGCCGACCTGTGGCCGAGGCCGCAGGCCAGGTCCCCCGCGGGGAGATCCGTCAGGATGGCGGCGTCCAGGTCGAGGAGGTAGCTGCGCAGGTAGGCGCGGGAAAGGAAGAAGGCGAGCGACGTGCTCTCGGCGGGAGAAAGGGGCACGGGCAGCGTGTGTTCCACGAACCGCGCGATGAACGCCTGCCCTTCCAGCCGTTCGGGAGTTCTCGCGAGCAGCCGTTCGGCGCGCCCGCGCGGCCGGTGCCATCTGTGCGCGGTCCCGCGCGCGATGCCGTGCAGTTCACCGCCGGGCCGCAGCGCCGCACGCCACAGTTCGCCGATTCCGGCGGCCGTTCCGCCGCCGTGCCGAGGCGCCCAGGAGAAATCGGGATCGGCGCAGATTCCCCGCAACTCGGCGCGACGGTAGGGGTTGTGCCGGTCCTGGCGATACTCGTGAACCTTCATCTCCCGGTAGTCCGCCAGGTCGGGTACCGGGGCGACATAGCGGAGGGCGCCCGCCCGCACGAGCGGCTCCAGGCACCCGAGGAAGATCGGATACCAGGGAATCTCGAAGATGTAGGACGCGGGAATGAGGAGGTGCCGCTCGGTCAGGAGCAGGGCCAGCCGTGTGGCGTCCAATGCCTGGGTCAGCATGAGCGCCGCATGCCGTTCACCGGCGTCGATGCCGTAGCACGCCAGGATTTCGGGATTCGTGTACTGGACGAAGACAGGGCGGTCGCGATCGACGGCATCGCTGTGGGCGGGGGACGGGGGAGACGATCTGCCCAGCACCGCGGTCACATAGATGTCGCGGGCCGCGACGAACGCGTCGCGTCTCGCCCAGACCTGGTGGGCGGGCACCGGATGTTCCAGCTCTTCACCCATCGTCGTCCAAGGTCAGGGATATGTGCTGGTCCCGGCCCGCGATGAACGCGGTCCGCCCGGTCGTGATGTTCTGCACGACGTGCACGGTGTCGGTGTCCGGCAGCGACGCCCGGACCTGGCCGACGAAATCCCGGAGCTCTGCCGAGGCGTCCACGTGCTCGGCGAGGAAGGCCGTCAGCATGGCCGTCCACCTCGCCTGTTCGGCCGCCATGACCGCCTGCTGCGGCGGCGTCTGCCGGCTCACCCTGCCCGCCGACTCCTCCAGTTCCCGGGACAGGTCGGTCTCGGCGGGTTGCGCGCCGCGTCCGACGATCCGGGTCAGGCGCGTTCTCGTGGAGCTCCAGAAATCGGTGGTCATGGCCTCGACGAGGGCCGCCGCGACCGCGCCGGCGAGCCCTGCCAGCGCGGGATCCATGTCGCTGTACCTTCCCAGTCCGTCGCGGCCGCCCCGTGTCCCTAATTCAGGCCTCATTATGGGACGGTAATCGCGAATCTTCCAGGGCTATCGCGCATAAGGAAGGTCGCGGCGGGGGAACACTCACCTTCATTCCGGTCACAAATAGCGAGGTTTCCGGATGTACTGCGCAGGCCGGAACCCGAACGCGGTTCGCCTCGCGGCCGCCGTGCCTGCTGAAACGGACAGGCGTGGACGTGTCTGCTTTCGGAGTCGCTGTCCATAAATGTGTACACCTGTGGGTGTGTCAGATTTCATGCAGAGACGCAGATCACGGCCGGAAATTCTCAACGAATCGGCTGTTCGGCGTTTCGGTCGCAGACGGTCCAGGGATGGCCGACATCGGTCGTGCGGAGGCTCCCAGGGCCTCGAACGGGACGAGAATGTCGGCGGGGTGTGGTTGTGCAGCTTGTACACGACATCGACAGGTGCGGAAGCGCGGCGCGGGCGAGGACGGCGGCGGGCTGTTCCCACAGCCGGGAGACGTGCAGCTCTCCCGGGTCAAGGGCGAGGACGCCAAGGCTCTCCGCGAGATCGGGGCGCAGGGGGAGAAGGCCGCGAGTTGGCGTCCGTTCCAACTCGCCTGCGCGGTCCGGGCGACCTCGCCCCGGTGGCGCGCCGCCCGGCCGACAGTCCTGGGCGGCGCGGGCGGAAACCCGGTCCGGCAGGGCTCGGCCTGGAAGGGCCGCCGCCGGTTCGCGGGGCCGGCGGGCTGATGCGCGGTCAGCCGGGGTTGGTGGTGGTGTGGGGGAGGGCGACGGTGGAGAGGACGTGCTGGGCCGGGGTTCCCGCGGGGGCGTAGAGGAGGAGGGGGCGGCCCGGGGCGGCGGTGCGGGTGCCGGCCTCGTGGAGGACGGCGACGCCGGCGCTGGCCAGGTGGGTGACGCCGGTCAGGTCGACGGTGAGGGGGCGGGTGCCGCCGCGGGTGCGGAGCTGGAGTTCCTCGCGCAGCTGGTCGGCGGTGGCGGAGTCGACGGGGCCGTCCACCCGGATGCGCGGGGCGCCGGCGGAGGGCTGGTCCAGGATCAGCAGGAGCTCCGGGGGGTTGCGGGCGGGCGGCGCAGGGGCGAGGTCGTCGGAGGCCGGCAGGCGGGTGGGGCGGAGCAGGCGGTGCCGGACGGTCGCGGTCGTCCCGGACGGTCCGGTGTCGACGCGCAGCTCGTCGACGAAGTCGCTGGCCATGGCGAGGCCGCGGCCCCGGTCGGTGTCGTGGCGGTGCTCCAGCCAGCGTCCCCGGTCGGACACCTCGATCTCGACCGTCCCGCGGCTCGTGGAGTGCGCGTGCAGGCGGATGCCGCCGGCGGACGGGCCGTAGGCGTGCTCGACGGCGTTGGTGATCAGTTCGCCGATGCCGTGCCGGAGGAGGACGACGTCCTCGGCGCGGGCGCCCAGGTCGTACAGCCATGCGTCGAGAGCTTTGCGGGCGGTGGGGATCGCGGCGGGCTGCGCGCGCAGGTCGAGGTGGAGGGGCGGCGGCGGGGCGGTGCGCTGGGCGGCCAGCAGGGTGATGTCGTCGGTGTGGCCGGTCACCCGGACGAGCAGTTCGAGGGTCTGCGTGGTGAGGCGGTCGACGGTGGCGAGCCAGTCCTCGCGGAGCGCGCGGCCGGCGGCGATCTCCGTGGCGGCCTCGGCGAGTTCGATGGTGCTGGCGGGCAGGTCGAGGCCGGGGCGCTCGATGATGCCGTCGCTGTAGAGGAGGAGCTGGTCGCCGACGTCGAGCCGGTCGTCCAGCAGGGGGAACGCCGAGCCGGTGCCGAGCGGGCCGCCGCCGGACGAGGGCAGGTAGCGGGCGTGGCCGCCGGACGGGATGAGCAGCGGCGGCGGATGCCCGGCCGTGCAGTAGGAGACCCGGCCGTCGGCGGGGTCGACGGCCGCCACGCAGACCGTCGCGGCGCGGGCCGCCGGGAGCCGGGCGGCGAGCCGGTCGACGGCGGTGAGCGCCTCGGCGATGTCGCCGACGTGGTCGAGGTGGTCGTGCATGACGGCGCGGAGCTGGCCCATCGCCGCGGACGCCGCGACCCCGTGCCCGACGACGTCGCCGATGACCAGGGCGGCGCGGCCGTCCGGCAGCGGGACCGCGTCGAACCAGTCGCCCCCGGCGGTCTCGGCGCCGGCGAGCAGGTAGCTCCCGCCGACCGCGAGGCCGGGCAGGATCGGCAGGCCCGGCGGGAGGAGCTGCCGCTGCAGGACGCCGATGACGTCGCGGGCCTCCGCGTACCGCTGCTCGGCCTCGGCCGCGCGGCGCTGCGCGGCCTGCCGGTCGCGGACCCGCCCGGTGACGTCCTGCACGATCGCGACGAGCCCGGTCACCGTGCCGTCGGGGGTGCGGCGGGGCACGATGACGCAGTCGATGTAGAGGTCCTCGGGGGCCGCGCCCTCGCCCGGGTCGAGCTGGACGCGCCATTCGGTGATCAGCTCGGGGGCGCCGGTGATGAAGGGGCGGTCCAGGGCGCCGACGAGCTGCTGCCCGAGGACACCGGGCACGAGGTCGCGGACGTCGCGGCCGATGAGCGCGTCCCCGCGCAGCAGTCCCCGCCAGGCGGCGTTCGCCGCGACGATCGTGTGGCCGGGCCCCTCCAGGCCGACGACGGCGGCCGGGGCCGCCTCGAACACCCGCCGGACCGTCCGGGCGTCGCCGGTCAGCCGCCGCAGCCCTTCCTCGTCGTCCTCAGGGCCGTGCATGCAACCCCCATGCCTCGCCGCCGTGCGTCCGTTCTTTCCGTTTCGCCCGCATCCATGCCCGCCACCCCGAGGCAGCGAGACGTTGCCGTGCCCGATGCCAGGGCCCGATGCCAGGGCCCGACGCCGTGCCTGGTGCCGGGGCCCGACGCCACGCATGCGGGGCCCGAAGCCGCGCCCGATGCGGGTGATGCCGTTCGTGGGTCTTTCGAAACGCGGGGGACTAGGCCGATCGGACGTGATCGTCTGGTCCCGTTGCCCGAGGCGGGCTAACCGGCCGGACGGCAACATGAGGGATATGACCGCAATCGACCTCACCGGCAGGAACGCGGCACGCCCGGCCGGGCGGACGCCGGGCTGGGCCGCGCTGCTCGCCGCGTCCATCGGCCAGTTCCTCGTCGTCCTGGACATCTCCGTCGTCAACGTCGCCCTGCCCCATATGCGCGACGCGCTCGGGCTCGGCGCCACCGGCCTGCAGTGGGTCGTCAACGCGTACTCGCTGACGTTCGCCGGGTTCCTGCTGCTCGGCGGGCGCGCCGCCGACCTCTACGGGCGCAAGCGCGTGTTCCTGACGGGCCTGGTCCTGGTCGTCGCGGCGAGCCTCGCGGGCGGGTTCGCGCAGGACGGCGCCATGCTGATCGGCGCCCGCGCCGTGCAGGGGCTCGGCGCCGCCGTCCTCGCGCCGGTCACGCTGTCGCTGGTCACCGCGACGTTCCCGGCGGGCCCGGCGCGGACGAAGGCGATCGCGATGTGGACGGCCGTCGGCACGGCGGGCGGCGCGACCGGCGGACTCGTCGGCGGGCTGCTGACCGACTACCTGAGCTGGCGCTGGGTCCTGCTGATCAACGTCCCGGTCGGTGCCGCCGTCGCGGTGGTCGCCGCCCGCTGGCTGCGCGACGAGGGCCGCGCCGCCGGACGCGCCCGCCTCGACCTGCCCGGCGCCGTCCTCGTCACGGCGGGCGTGAGCCTGCTCGCCTTCGGCATCGGGCAGACCGAGGACCACGGCTGGACGTCGCTGATCCCGCTCGCCGCCGGGCTCGCGCTGCTCGGCCTGTTCGTCGCCGTCGAGGCCCGGACGCCGCAGCCGCTCATCCAGCTGCGGATGTTCCGGCTGCGCAGCGTCGCCGTCGGCAACCTCGCCACCCTCGTCACGACGATGGCGGGGTTCGCGCTCTGGTACTTCCTGTCGCTCTACATGCAGAACGTCCTGCACTACAGCGCCGTCCGGACCGGCCTGTCGTTCCTGCCGCACACCGCCGGCATCATCATCGGCTCGCGGCTCGCGCCCATGATCATGGCCCGGCTGGACGCGCGGCTCCTCGCCGGCGTGGGCGGGGCGCTGGCCGCCGCCGGGTTCGCCTGGCAGAGCCTCGTCCTGGACGCCGGTGGAACGTTCCTCGGCTCCATCCTCGGCCCCGGCGCGACCATGGCGCTCGGCTTCGGCCTCCTCATGACACCACTGGTGGAGGTCGCGACGAGCGGCGCGGACGACTCCGAGGCGGGCGCCGTGGCGGGCGTCGTCAACACGTCCCGGACGATCGGCGGGGCCATCGGCCTGACCGTCCTCGGCACGGCCGCCGCGCACGCCGGCCCGGACCTCGCGGACGGCTACTCGACGGCGTTCCTGGTCGCCGCCGTCATCACCACCGCCGGGATCGCCATCGTCCCGTTCCTGCCCCGCCCCCACCGGGACGTCCAGGACGACGACGGTCAGGACGACGGCGTTCAGGACGAGGCGGACGCGAAGGCGTGACGCACCGCGCCGGCCGCGACGACCAGCCAGGCGACGGCGGCCGGCCACAGCAGGACCTCGCCGAGCGTCCACAGCCACGCGATGTCGCACGCGCGCCCGGCCGTCAGCGCGCTCACCGCCGTCATCCCCAGCGGGAACACGGTCGACCAGCGGCGCCCGTCATAGGCGGCGCGCGGGCACAGGACCTCGCAGACCACCAGCACGGCGTACCAGGCGAGCGCCGCCGCGAGGACGGCCAGCGTCCCCGCCACCAGCGGCGCCGCCGGCCCGGCCGCGTGCGTCACCTTCGCGAACGCCAGCGCGGAGATCGACAGGCTGCCGCCCGCCACCCAGTGGTCGCCGGCCCCGCCGGCCAGTTCCGCGAAGTCGAACCGGGTCAGTACCAGCACGTAGAGGAGGAGGCCCAGGGCGAGCAGCGCACCGGCGGGCCACAGCAGCCAGCGCGCGTGCGGCCGCACCGCCAGCGACGCCGCGAGCACCGCCACCGCCTGCGTCGCGACCGTCACCATGTAGGCGGCGCCCGGCACCCGCCACCGCAGGTTCCGCAGGACCCGCGGCAGCAGCGCGGCCCACAGCAGCGCCGTGACCGCGAGCAGCACCGCGGCGGCCACCGGGCGGCCGATCATCGCGACGCCGTCGCCGAGCACGCCCGTCCCCGCCACGGCGGTCAGCGCGGCCGGCGTGGACGTCTCCTCACGCCACCGTGCGAGCCCGCCGCCGAACTGCCCGCAGAACGTCACCGCGAGGACGACCCACAGCGCCGCCGTGATCGCGAGCAGCACCCGTGCGGCCCAGGCGAACCCCGCGAGATGCAGCCCCACCGCCACGATGCCCGTCGCCATCGTCTCGGCACCCCAAGGATTCCCCGCCCGCCGCGCACTCACCAGTCCCTTGTACCCGTGATACGGACGGCGTGGAAAGGCGATTCCGCGCACAGCCGTGAATTCACGATGTGACGGCTTGGGGCTGACGCGCGGCATTTCGGGTGGGGGGCCGGGTGAAGCGGCGGCCGAGGCGTTGGGCGGGGGCTTCGATCCAGCGTTGGGACGCCCAACTGGTCGCTACCAGGACGACGAGGAAGACGGTCAGGCCCACCGCGTCCTCGCGGCCGGAGGTGCCGAGGAACTGCGCCGCGACCATCAGCAGCAGCGGGTGCAGCAGGTACAGGGAGAAGCTGATGGTGCCGAGGCCGGTGGCCCAGGCGGGGAAGCGGCGGTGCCGCAGCCGCCACGCCGCCGTGAACGTCAGGGCCGCCGCGACCACGGCGCCGCACCAGACCAGCTGGGCGTTCCAGCCGTAGGGGGCGGCCTGCCAGATCCCGGCGGCGAGCGCGCCCGCGAGGACGACGCCGCCCGCCGCGGCGCCCGCCCGCCAGGTGATCTGGCCGCGCTCGGCGCGGTGGACGGCGGTCCCGGCGAACATGGTCGCGATCATGATGAGGCCCTCCCACGCGCCGACCCGGCCGTTCACCGAGACGAGCACGAGGGCGAGGAGGCCGCCGAGGAGCCCGCCCGCGATCCGGGGCGCGGCGTGCCGGGACACCGCCGCCGCGATCGCCACCAGCAGGGCGGCCGCGGTCACCGCGACGACCGCGCCGGTCCCGGCGGTCCGGGAGAGCAGGGCGGACGGCGCGTGGGCGCCGGTCAGCAGGCCGGTCGCCGTGAGGGTGACCGCGACCAGGGCCACCACCGTGAGGACGACGGCGGCCGGCGCCGACCGGCGGTGCCCGCCCACCACGAACAGCGCGACGATCAGCAGGTAGAAGGCCATCTCGTAGGAGAGCGTCCACAGCACGTTCATCGCGTTCGGGACGTTCAGGAGGTCCTGCAGCATCGTCATGTGCGCCAGGACGGCGGTCGCGGGGGAGTACTCCTCCAGCCCGGCGCGCAGTCCGAGCACGCCCAGCAGGAACGGCAGGATCGCGAGCAGCGACGTCACCACGAGCAGCGGGTAGATGCGGAAGAAGCGGCCGATCCAGAACCCGCGCACGCTGCCCCGCCGCTCCAGCGAGGCGGGCACGATGTATCCGCTGACGAGGAAGAAGACGAGCACGCCGAACAGGCCGGGATCGAACCACTCCTTCAGCCAGACCCGTACCGAGGGGAGGTAGACGTAGCTCGCGTGGTGCAGCGCCACCGCCAGGGCCGCCCCGCCCCGCAGCGCGTCGAGCCACCCGAGCCTGGACGAGGCGGAGGAAACCCCCGAAGTGGCAACCATTCCGACAGACTAGTCGATCAATCCCAAGGGTTCCCTTAAACGGCTATCTGCCGTGAAATAGGTGGAGACCGGTGCCGTTGGGGCGCCCTGACAGACGCCGAATGGGAGGGTCAATGCCCGCGATCACGCACCGCTCGGACAAGGAACCCGCGATCAAGTCCCGCTTCCTTTCGCACGGCACGCTGAAGATCACCGATGTGACGGCCACCCGCCGTTTCTACGAGGAGATCCTCGGGCTGGAAGTCGTCCAGCCGATGACGGCGGCGCTCTACATCCGGCTCGGCGGCGACCACACCTACGTGTGCGTCGAGTCCAAGCCGGACCGCCCCGACATGCCGCTCCTCTACCACAACGGCCTCGACGTCGGCAGCGACGAGGAGGTGGACGAGGCGTACCGGCGGATCGCCGAGGTGGCCGGCGAGTACGGCGTCAAGGAGCTGAACAAGCCCGTCCGCCAGCACGGCGTCTACTCGTTCTACCTGAAGGACCTCGACGGCAACTGGTGGGAGATCGGGCACCTTCCGCCGCGCGGCTACCGGTTCCGGTTCACCGACCCGCGCAACGACCTCACCGGCCGCACCGACCTCACGCCGCAGCAGGCCAAAGAGGTGTTCGTCAACCCCGTCATCGACACCGGCTGACGCGCGCGTGCCCCCTGGGCCGCTGGGGCACCATGGGGATCATGACGACACTGCCACTCGGCCCGGACGAGCTGCTGACCACGACCCGCACCGTGCGCAAGCGCCTCGACCTCGACCGTCCCGTGCCCATCGACCTCGTCCGCGAATGCCTGGAGATCGCGCTGCAGGCGCCGAGCGGCAGCAACCGGCAGGGCTGGCAGTGGATCGTCGTCACCGATCCCGGGCAGCGTGCCGCGATCGGCGAGCACTACCGGCGCGCGTTCTCCGCCTACGCCGCCTCCAAGGAGTCGGCCGGCGTCCTGTACAAGGACGACCCGGAGCGCGCCGACGTGCAGCGCCGCGTCGGCGACAGCGCCGCCTACCTGGGCGAGCGCATGGGCGACGTGCCCGTCCTGGTGATCCCGTGCCTGCGGGTGGAGGGCGGGCGGCTGCCGGGCGGCAACCAGGCCGGCCTGTGGGGCTCGCTGCTGCCCGCCGCGTGGAACTACGCGCTCGCCGCCCGCGCCCGCGGGCTCGGCACCGCCTGGACGTCCCTGCACCTGGTGTACGAGCGGGAGGTCGCGGAGATCCTCGGCCTGCCCGCGGACGTCCGGCAGGGCGCGCTCCTCCCGACCGCCTACTACACCGGCGACACGTTCCGTCCCGCCGCGCGCGTCCCGCTGGACGAGGTGCTCCACCTCGACCGCTGGTGACGGCGCTCCGCTAGAGTCCGTGCGCGAGCTGCGCGCGGGCTCTCCCGCGAACTCTTATTGGCGGACCGCCAATAAGCTATTGCCACCCCGTCAATAAGTGTTCTAGTCTGCCGTGTGCACCGGGGGGAACCTGAGACGGGAAGGAACCACATGGCCGAGAACGGCAAGCCGACGCGCAGGCGGTTCCTCGGCGGCGTGGCGGCGGTCGGCGCGGGCGCGGCGGTCTCCGGAGCGCTCGGCGGCGAGGCGTCCGCGCGGCAGCCGAAGGCCCCGGTGCGGCGGCGGGCGGCGGCCGCCGGACGGAACGTCGCGGTCTTCGGCGGCGGCATCGCCGGCCTGACCGCGGCGCTGGAGCTCGCCGAGCGCGGCTTCAAGGTGACGCTCTACGAGCGCCGGCAGCTCGGCGGCAAGGCCCGCGTGTTCGGCGTCCCCGGCTCGGCCAAGGGCGGCCGGGACCCGCTGCCCGCCGAGCACGGCTTCCGGTTCTTCCCCGGCTTCTACCAGAACCTGCCGGACTCGATGCGCCGCATCCCGTTCGCCGGCAACGAGCAGGGCGCCTGGGGCAACCTGACCCGCGCGTCCACCTACCTCGGCGCCCGCCAGGGCCGCCCGGACGTGACGGTCCCGTTCCCGTTCCCGTGGCCGATCCCCGACGGCACCCCGCCGTTCCTGACCCCCGAGTCCCTCATCGCGACGGTGATCAGCGGGCTGCAGTCGCTCGGCATGATCCCGCTGCCGGAGATCGCGCACTTCGCCCGCAAGGGCGTCATGTACGTGACGAGCTGCGACGAGCGCCGGATCGGCCAGTGGGACCACGTCTCCTGGGCCGACTACCTCGGCACGAGGACGCGCTCCAAGGAGTACAACACGCTGCTCGCGGACGGCCTGATCCGCAACCTGGCCGCGATGAAGTCCGACCAGGCCAGCACGCACGCCATCGGCCTCGTCGGCGAGGCGACGCTGTGGAGCGTCCTCGGCGCCGGCAACGAGGACGGCGGCTCGGTCGACCGCGTCCTCGCGGGCGCGACCAGCGAGATGCTCATCGACCCGTGGGTGGCGCACCTGACGTCCCTCGGCGTCACCTTCAAGGTCGGGTGGGCCGCCGAGTCGTTCCAGCTCACCGGCGGCAGGGTCGCGTCGGCGGTCGTCAGCGACCCGAACGGCGCCCGGCACACGGTGGAGGCCGACTGGTTCCTGTCGGCGGTGCCCCTGGAGCGCGCGGACAAGCTCGTCAACGCCGCGATGCGCCGCGCCGACCCGTCGCTGGACGACATTTCCAAGCTCGGCAACGACTGGATGAACGGCCTGATGTTCTTCCTCAAGGAGGAACTGCCGATCACCCCGGGCCACGTCAACTACTGGGACTCCACCTGGGCGCTCACGTCCATCAGCGAAGCGCAGTTCTGGAAGCGGGACTTCGCCACCTACGGCGACGGCACCGTCAAGGACAACCTCTCGGCGATCATCTCCGACTGGAACTCGCCGGGCATGTTCAACGGGAAGACCGCCAAGGAGTGCACGCCGGAGGAGATCGCCCAGGAGGCGTGGGCGCAGATCAAGGCGCACCTCAACAAGCCCGGAAAACCGCCCGTCCTGACCGACGACATGCTGCACACCTGGTACCTCGACCCCGGCATCAAGAACCCCGGGACACCGCAGGTCGCCAACGAGGACCCGCTGTTCATCCAGACGCTCGGCGCGTACGAGCTGCGCCCGACCGCGAAGACCGGCATCGAGAACTTCTTCCTCGCCGGCGACTGGGTGAGGACGAACCTGTACGTGTCCACGATGGAGACCGCCAACGAGGGCGGGCGCATGGCCGCCAACGCCCTCCTGGACGCCGCCGGATACAGCGGCGGCAAGGCCGCGCTCGCCGACCTGTGGGTGGCGCCCGCGTTCGACGACGCCGAGAAGTTCGACCAGGACCGCTACCGGCGGGGGCTGCCGCACATCTTCGACGACCAGTAGCCCCGGCCTCCTCGGGCCCCCGAGCCCCGGCGGCCCCCGCGTGATCCACGTCTTCGCGCCAGACGCACGCGGGGTCCGCCGGTCCCCCCGTACCCGAACGGAAGTGACACCCCTTGTCCGCCATCCAACTGCCGCGCCGCGTGCACGGCCTGCTCGGCGAGGTCGGCGAGCTCTTCGTCATCGCGCTGGAGGCCGTCCGCCGGACGTGGGACGTCCGGACCTGGGCGTGGGAGTTCGCCGAGCAGGCGTGGTTCCTCGCCCGGGTGACGGCCCTCCCGGTGATCCTCGTGTCGCTGCCGCTCGGCGCGACCGTCGCGCTCCAGGTCGGGCAGCTCGCCGCGCAGCTCGGCGCCCAGTCCGCGACCGGCGGCGCCGTCGTGGTCGGGCTGGTCCGGGAGGTCGCGCCGATCGCCGCCGCGCTGATCATCGCGGGGGCGGGCGGGTCGGCGATGACCGCCGACATGGGCGCCCGCCGCATCCGGGACGAACTGTCGGCGATGGAGGCGATGGCGGTCAACCCGGTGCACCGGCTCGTCACGCCCCGGCTGTGGGCGGCGAGCCTCGTCTCGACGCTGCTCGCCTCGCTGGTCATCGTGTCCGGGGCGGCCGGCGGCTTCGTGTTCAACGTGCTGCTCCAGGACGTCACGCCCGGCGCCTACTTCGACGGCGCCGTGTCGCTGCTGCAGACGTCCGACCTGATCGTGACCCTGCTGAAGTCCTGGCTGTTCGGGGTGATCGCGGCCGTGGTCGCCTGCTACATGGGGATGAACTGCGCGGCCAGCCCGGTCGGGGTCGGCCGCGCCGTCAACCGCGCCATCGTCGTCGCGTTCATGCTCGTGTTCGCCCTCAACTACGTGATCACGACGGTGTACTTCGTCGCGTTCCCCCCGAGGATCTGATGGCAGGCATTCCCGTGATGGAGAGGATCGCGCCGCGCGCCGCCCAGGCCGGGTCGGCCGCGCTGCAGCGCTCCGGCGACCTCGCCCAGTGGCCCGTGTTCGTCTACCGGATCCTGCTGTACTCGATCCGCGACCTGGTCCTGCGCCGCAAGTACAGCAAGACCATCGCCCGGCACGTGTCGGACGTGGTGGTGGGCGTCGGCGCCAGCGTCGTCGGCGGCGGCATGATCTTCGTGATCTTCACGATGGCGTTCTTCGTCGGCACCGAGGTCGGCCTGCAGGGCTACACCGGCCTCCAGTCGATCGGCGCGCAGTCGTTCATGGGCCTCGTCGGGTCGTTCGCGAACGTCCGGGAGATCACCCCGGTGATCGCGGCGGTCGCGCTCGCCGCGCAGTGCGGGTCGGCGTTCACCGCCGAACTCGGCGCGATGCGCATCTCCGAGGAGATCGACGCCCTGGAGGTCATGGGCATCGGGTCGTTCGCCTACCTGGTGTGCACCCGCGTCGTCGCCGCGCTGATCGCGCTCGTCCCGCTCTACCTGATCGCGCTGTTCGCCAGCTTCTTCGCGACCCGGCTGATCAGCACGAGCTTCTTCGACCTCGCGCCCGGCGTCTACGACTACTACTTCCGGCTCTACCTGCCGACCATCGACCTCGTCTACAGCGCGATCAAGGTCGCGGTGTTCGCCTTCTCGGTGATCACCATCCACTGCTACTACGGCTACTACGCGACCGGCGGACCGGCCGGGGTGGGCCGCGCGGCGGGCCGCGCGATCCGGCTGTCCATCATCGTGATCGTCGCCCTGAACCTGCTGCTGTCCTATGTGTTCTGGGGCAACGGCGCGACCGTGAGGCTGACCGGATGATCAACGAGGAGATCTCGCTGCCGCGCCGGCTGCTGATCAGCGCGGTGACGCTGGCCGTCGCCGCCGGGCTGCTGTACGTGCTGGTCGCCCGGCCGTGGCGGGACCCCGGGACGGTGCTGACCGCCGAGTTCGGCCGCGCCGGGCAGGGCCTCGGCTCCAACACGCCCGTGAAGATCCGCGGCGTGACCGTCGGGTCGGTGTCGGGCGTGGCGCTGACCGGCGGCGGCCGGGCCCGGATCAGCCTGCGGCTGGACGCCGGGACGCGGGTGCCCGACACCGTCACCGCGTCCATCGAGCCCGCGTCGGCGTTCGGCCCGAAGTACGTCGCGCTGGTCCCCGGCGCGCACGCCGACTCCGGCCCCTACCTGGCGTCCGGTGCCCGGATCGCGCGCACGTCCGACCCGAGCGACCTGTCGGACCTGCTCGCCCGCGCCGACGCCGGCCTCGGCGCCATCGACGCGGAGGAGGCCGGGACGATCGTGCACACGGTCGCGATCGGCCTGCACGGGCAGGGCGCGCGGCTGCGCGAGACCATCGACCAGACCGGCATCCTGCTGAACGTCGCCTACAAGAACCGCGGCAACGCCCGCACGTTCGTCGGCGACGCCGCCGACCTGTCCGGCGCGCTGCAGGACAAGGGCGACGAGCTGACGGGCATCGCCGGGGACACCAACGCGCTGGTCGGCGCGGCGGCCGGCGGCAAGGGCCGGCTGGCCGGGTTCGCCGACGGGCTGACGGACATGTCGCTGCTGGTCTCGCACGGCTTCGACAAGCGCGGCGGGCAGCTCGGCCAGGCGTTCCGGTCGTCCGAGCGCACCGCCCGCATCATCTACTCCCAGCTCGGCCTGCTCGGCGACACCATTCGGACCGGGAACAAGCTGCTGCCGCTCTACGGCGAGCTGACCTCGCTGAAGGGCGTCGGCGGCAAGAACTACATGCGCACCCAGGGCCTGCTGCCGACCGACCCGTGCGCGCTGATCCTCGGGCTCTGCGGGCCCTACGGCACCGGCGCGCCGGCGAAGGGAGGGCGGTGACATGGCGTCCAACGCGCTGCGGCGCGCCCGCATCGGCCTGGTCGTCCGGCTCACGTCGTTCGTCGCCGTCACCGGCCTGCTCACCGTGGTCATCGGGATGCAGATCGCGCGGGTGGACACGGCGGGCGGCTGGCACGCGACCGCGACCTTCGACGACGCCAGCGGCCTGCGCGAGGGCGACCAGGTGAAGATCGCCGGCGCCCCGGTCGGCCGCGTCGACGAGGTCAAGGTCGTGGACGGCAAGGCGCGCGTCGACTTCACCGTCCGCCACACGGTCAAGGTCCCCGCCGACAGCGAGGCGGCGATCCGCTGGCGCGACGCCATGGGGCAGCGCGTCGTCTACCTCGTGCCCGGCAGGAGCACGGCGATGATGCGGGACGGCGCGCACATCACCAAGACCCGGGCGGCGGCCGACAGCAGCGCCCTGCTGGACCAGCTCGGGCCGCTCGTCCGCAGCCTGGACCCCAAACAGGTCAACACCGTGCTGGTGTCGCTCGCCGAGGCGCTCGACGGGAACACGCAGAACATCGACCGGCTGATCGCCGACATCGACACGCTGTCGACGACGATCGCCAAGCGGCGCGCCACGCTGAAGCAGATGCTGGACGACTACGCCACCGTCACCGGGATCATCGCCCGCCGCGACAAGCAGATCGGCTCCGCCGTCGACGACCTCGTCAGCCTCAGCGACGCGTTCGCCGGCAACCGGAAGCTGATCGACGGCACCCTCGTCCAGCTGGCCGCCCTCGCGCGGACGTCCGACTCGCTGCTCGCGGGCAACGAGCGCGAGCTCGGCCTGGTCGTGGACAAGCTCACCGCGTTCACCTCCGGGGTGAACCGCAACAGCGGCACCCTCGCGGACGTGCTGAAGTCGGTGGCGCCGAAGCTCCAGCACATCTTCGCGGCCTTCGACAACGGTCAGTACGGGGAGGTGGCGATCCCCTGCCTGACGCTGGCCGCGCCGCCCTGCCCCTACCCGACGCGGCTGCCGGGCCCGCGCGAGGGCTCCGCCAAGGTCGACACGTCGAAGGAGCTGGAGAACCTGATGGTCGGGGGGAAGACATGGGGCTGAAATCCTTCCGCGACCGCAACCGGATCACGGTCGGGCTGGTGTCGGCGGGCACGCTCGCCGTGCTGCTCGCCGCCGTGTACCTGGTCGGGACGCGCGGGCTGCTCAAGGACCGCTACACCGTCACCGGGGTCTTCGCCGCGACGGGCGGCCTGCGCTCCGGCGACGAGGTGCGGGTCGCGGGCGTCCAGGTCGGCGAGATCGGCTCCGTCGACCCCGACCACCGCAAGGGGTACGTGGTCGTCGCCTGGAAGGTCGACGGCGACGTCGACCTCGGCCCGAACACCCGCGCCGAGATCAAGGTCGAGAACGTGCTCGGCGGGCGGTACCTGCGGCTGTCCGGGCCGGTCGCCTCCCCGCACCTGGCCGACCTGCCCGAGGACCGGCGCCGCATCCCGCTCGACCGGACCCAGGTGCCGACGACGATCAACGACGTGCTGGACGCCACCACCCGCACCGTCTCCAGGCTGGACACCAAGTCGATCAACAAGATCGTGGCGGAGCTGAACGGGCTCGGCGACGACGACCAGGGCCGGCTCGGCCGCTCCCTGACGAACCTGGCGAAGCTCGCCGAGACGGTCAACGAGGCCGACCCGCAGATCAAGAAGCTGCTCGACAGCGGCGACCGCATCCTCAAGCTCGCGCGCGCCAAGGACGACGAACTGATCCGGCTGCTCGGCAACGTCCAGGTCATGCTGGACGAGCTGCGCCAGCGCCGCAACGAGCTGTCGGCCTTCCTCGGCAGCGGCAACCGGACGGTCAAGACGATCACCAGGCTCATCGACGACCGGCAGGCGAAACTGCTGACGCTCGTCGCCGACCTGCGCGGCACCCTCGGCACCCTCCGCCCGGCGACCGGCGACTTCAACCAGCTGCTCGCCTGGGCGGGCCCCACGCTGTCCGGCATGTCCGGCGCCGGCGGGCGGGGGCCGTGGCTCGACGTCGTCGCGACCGGGCTCGGCCCGCTGTCGCCGAAGGACCTCGCCGACCTCGCCCGCATCGCACCGAAGGAGGCCCGGCGATGAGGGACGGCAGGGCGATGGGAGGAGGCACCGCGATGCGACGTCCCGCCGCGGCGGTCACCGCGCTGGCGCTGACCGCGACGCTCGGCGGCTGCGCGATCGGCTCCGGGCCGACCTACCCGATGACGGTGTACTTCGCGAAGGCGCCCTCCCTCTACAAGGACTCGCAGGTGAAGGTGATGGGCGCCGACGTCGGGACCATCACCTCCATCAAGGACGAACGCAACCGCGTCCGCGTCGAGATCAAGGTCAGGCGGTCCGTCCCCGTCCCCGCCGGGGTGCACGCCGCCGTCGACTCGTCCGACGCGCTCGGCGAGCGGTTCATCTCCCTGCACCCGGTGTGGAAGCCGGGCATGAAGAAGGCCGCCGCCGGGGCGGTCGTCCCGAAGGAGCGCACCGAGCTGCCGGTGGAGATCGACGACGCGCTCGCCGCGTTCGCCAAGCTCAACGACTCGATCGACACCGGCACCCTCGGACCCGCGATGCACCGCGCCGCCGAGTCGGTGCGCGGCCGCGGCCCGGGCATCAACGACGCCCTGCACAACACCTCCGAGCTGACCGGCCACCTCGCCGCGCAGGACGAGAAGATCGCCTCGCTCGCGAAGGGGCTGCACACCCTGGCCGCCGACCTCAACGGGCGCGACGTCAAACTGTCGGAGCTGCTGCGGTCCTTCTCCTCGACCAGCCGCAGCCTCGCCGAGGAGCGCACCCAGTTGCGCGACTTCGTCGCCGGGCTCGCCGCGGCGATCCGCAAGAGCGACGTGCTGATCACCGCCTACCGGGAGAAGCTGCCGTCCACGGTCGCGGACCTGTCCAACATCGTGCTGAGCCTCAAGGGCAACGTCGGCGGGCTCACCCAGGCCATCGACAGCCTCGGCCGGTTCGCCGACGTCGCGATCAAGGCGTGGGACCGCCGCAACCACGTCGCCACCATCCGGCTCGTCGTCCACGGCACCGTACGGCAGTGGCTCCAGCCGCTGTTCACCGCGATGGGCTGGGGGAACGTCCCGTGCCTCAAGGGCGAGCCGGCGCTCGCCAGCTGCCAGCCGCCGCCGGGAGGGCGTCGATGAAAGCGCTCGTGTCACTCGTCCTGGTGTGCGTCCTGACCGCGGGCTGCTCGCTGCAGACGATCGGCGCCCCGCGCGGCGACGTGACGCTGCACGCCACGTTCGACGACGTGCAGAGCCTCGTCGTCGGGCACAGCGTCCAGGTCGCCGACATCCGCGTCGGCAGCGTCACCGGCATCCGGCTGGACGGCTACCGCGCCCGCGTCACCATGTCGCTGCGCGAGCGGGTCCCCGCCGGCACCACCGCGACGATCGCCAAGTCGTCCCTGCTCGGCGAGAACTACGTGCGGCTCGACCTGCCCGCCGGGCACCGCCTGGACACCGGCCCGTTCCTGGCCGCCGGCGCCACCATCGGCGACACCAGCGTGCAGCCCGACCTGGAGCAGATCAGCGACAAGATCGGCCCGCTGCTCGCCGCGCTCGGCGGCCAGGACATCGCCACCATCAGCGCCGAGTCCGCCACCGCGGTCGGCGGCAAGGGCGAGCAGCTCAACACGCTCATCGCGCGCGCGAGCAGGGTCGGCGACCAGTACGCCGCCGCCAGCACCGACCTCGGCCGCGCCCTCGACTCCCTCGGCAGGCTCGGGCGCTCGCTGGACAAGGGGGCGAAGAACCTCGAACCGCTGCCCGGCAACATCGAGCTCGCCACCCGGCGGCTGCAGGCCGACCGGGACAACCTCAAACGCACCATCCAGGCGCTGCTCAAGCTCGCCACCTCCGTCAACGCCAAGGTGCAGCAGCGCCACGCGGCCCGGCTCGGCACCCTGCTCGAGCAGGCCGACCAGCTGCTCGCCGCCGCGCTGCGCGGGCGCGACGAGCTGAAGACCCTCGCCGCGACGGTGCTGAAGTTCCTGGACGGCCCGTCGGTGTCCTACAGCGGCCAGGCGCTCATGTTCATGTGGATCAAGGGCTTCCTGCCGTACCCCAATGCCGCCGTGACCACAGGGAAGACCGCCGGGAAGACCCCCGCCACGACCGCCGCGGGCGGCACCGCCGCCAAGCGGACGAACCTCCAAGGACTGCTGGGGCCGCGCCCATGAGATTTCCCCGCGTCGCCGTCAACCTCGTCTTCTTCGCCGCGCTCGGCGCCGTCCTCATGGTCTGGGCCGTCCGCAGCCTGATCCACATCGACGCGCTCGAACGGCCCTACACCGTCACCGCCGACTTCGCGACCTCACCCGGCCTGCACGGCGACCTGGAGGTCACCCACCTGGGCGTCCGCGTCGGCGAGGTCGGGTCCGTGCGGCTGCGCGGCGACCATGTCGCCGTCAGCCTGAAACTCGACCGGGACGCCCGGGTCCCGGCCGACGTCGGGGCGCGCGTCCTGCGCAAGTCCGCGATCGGCGAGCCGTACATCGACCTGACCGCGCCGGCGTCCTCGTCCCCCGGGACCAAGACGCTCGCCCCCGGCGACCACATCCCGATCAGCCGCACCGCCGGGACGACCGACTACAAGCAGCTGTTCGACGGCGTCAGCCGCACCCTGGACGCCATCGACCCGCGCGACACGCGGACGCTCGTCCACGAACTGGCCACCGGGCTGCGGGGGCGCGGCGACGACCTGCACGACATGATCTCCGACGCGCACCGGCTGACCGGCACCCTCGCCGCCGACGCCGGCACCCTGGACGCGCTGTCCGGCGAGCTCACCCGGCTGACCGCGACGCTCACCGCCCACCGGGGCGACATCGCGTCCGGCGTCAACGACCTCGCCCTGCTCACCGCGTCGCTCCGGCAGTCGAGCCGCGATCTCGACACCGTGCTGGCGCAGGGGCCGGGCGCGATGAAGAACCTGCACGGGCTCCTCCAGGACGCGCGCCCCGGCCTGGACTGCCTGCTCATCGCCGCCGCGACGCCGACCGCGCCGCTGATGACCCCGGCCACCCGGCAGAAGATCAACCATGTGCTGCGGCTCGTCCCGACGCTGCAGGCGCTCGTCGCGGACGTCACCGCGAACGACCCGAGCGGCAAGTACCTGCGGGTCACGCCGGTCATCACGCTGGCGGGCCCGGCCGAGGCGGCGACCGAGTACACGACCCCGGCGCCCAAGCCGCAGATCCCGAACATCACCCTGTGCGGGGCGAACGGCCCCCTGAACCAGCAGGCCGCCAAGGCCGGCGGCAAGGTCAGGCCGACCCCCGGCGAGCCCGGTGCGGAGCAGCCCGCCGGCACGTCCCCGGACGGCGACCTGCGGCCGGTGAACGCCGGCGAGGAACGCCCGGACTCCGCGCGCTGGCTGCCCCTGCTGCCCCCGGTGCTCGGCGGCCTCATCGTCGTCGTCGCCGTCCTCAACACCCTCCGCGTCGCCCTGCGCCGCCGTTCCCGATAGTCCTTGGAGGACCCCGTGAGCAAGACCGACACCCGCAAGGACGTCCCCAAGACCGAGACCCCGGCCGACGAGGACCCGAAGGCCCGGACCGAGCCCGAAGCCGATGACGAGCCCGACGCCGAGGACGAAGTGGGCGCCGAGGCCGGGGACGAGCCGCGGAAGGTCTCGGCGAAGTCCGCGGCCAAGGTCGCCGGCGGCCCGGAGAAGGCGGGCGGGGGACAGCGGGCGTGGCGGGGCGTGCCGGTGAGGTCCTGGCTGGTGCGGGCGACGGTCGCGGTGGCGATCGTCGGGTCGGCCGTGACGGCGGGCCTCCAGTGGCATGCCGCCGACCAGGCCGCGCAGCGGGACCAGGAGCGGCAGGAGGTCAGGGCCAGTGCCGCCGAGTTCGGGGTGGCGCTGCTCAGCTACGACCACACCAAGCTTCAGGACGCCCGGCACCGCGTCCTCGACCTGGCGTCGGACGACTTCGCCAAGACCTATGACGAGGCGTTCACCGGCGGGCTCGAGGGCGTCATCAGCAAGCTGAAGGCGGACGCGACCGCCGAGGTCCAGGCCGTGTACCTGGAGAAGATCGAGGAGGGGACGGCGAAGGCCGTCGTGGTCGTCGACTCCGAGGTGCACAGCACGGCCGGCACCCGGCGGGTCCGCGGGTCGTACCTCGACATGAAGCTCGTCCGGCGGGGCGGCGAGTGGAAGGTCACCGACGTCACCTCGGTCGGCGCGGCGAACGAGAGCATGGTCGACCCGCAGGGCAACCAGCAGACCGCCCCCGGGGACACCGCCCCGGCTCCGCAGAAGAGCCCCTGAGCAGCAGGCATGGAACAGGGCCGGCGCCGCGAGCGGGGCAGCGACGCCGGCCCTGGGATCGGGGACGGGAACGGTCGGGCCGGTCGGCCCGGCCGTCAGCTCAGGCCGTCATCGAGGGCCTTCGTCAGGACGCCCGGGTCGCCGGACATCTCCCAGATCATGGCGCCGAGCAGGTTCTTGCTCCGCAGCCATTCGGTCTTCTTCTGGATGGACCAGGCGTCGTCGAAACTCCACCACTGGCCGTTGTCGCCGGTGTAGCAGGATGTCGCGACCGCCTGCTCGTCATGGACGACCTTGCAGTTCGGCACGCTTGAGATGAGGTTGCTGTAACCGCGTGTCCCGGCCTCCTCCTGGAACTGGCCGGGGGCGGCGCCGTTGGCGGGCTGCCATTCGCCGCTCTTGCCGCCGTCCGCCACGTTCTGCCAGCCGCGCCCGTAGTAGGCGAGGCCGATCGTGAGCTTGCGCGGGTTGACCCCGGCGTCGAGATACGGCTGGACGGCGTTCTCCACGCTGAAGTGGAACGAGTACGGGTCGTCGGTGTCGGTGTAGAGGTTGCCCTGGTGGCCCGTCCGGTTGGGCTCCCAGGAGTTGTCGCTGCCCGCGCCGTGGAAGTCGTAGCCCTGGATGTTGAAGATGTCCATGGACTTGGCGACCTCCGCCAGCTCCCAGCCGGCCTCGATCTTCGCCGGGTCGGCGGGGGTGAACGCCGACAGCAGGTAGCGCTGTCCGGTCGACGTGGTCAGCTCGTCCAGCTGGCGGCGGAACTCCTCGATGAGCAGCGTGTTGTTGTGCTTGTCGTCCGGGCTGACGTGGTTGCCGGGGTGCCCCTCGGCGCCCGGCCACTCCCAGTCGAGGTCGATGCCGTCGAAGATGCCGGCGGCCGTGCCCGGCCCGCCCGCGCCGTTGTAGTCGGGCAGGTTGCCCTTGATGTAGGTGTCGATGCAGGACGCGACGAACTTCTTGCGGGACGCGTCCGTCTTCGCGACGTCGGAGAAGTACTTGGAGTACGTCCAGCCGCCGATGGAGATCAGCACCTTCAGCTTCGGGTACTTGGCCTTCAGCTTCTTCAGCTGGTTGAAGTTGCCGCGCAGCTTCTCCCAGCCGGTGTCGCCGACGCCGTCCACCGACTGCGCGGCGCTGAACGGGCGCCCGTAGTCGGCCTCGGCGTCGCCCGCGCCGTCGCCCTGGCTCGGGTCCTGCGGGTCGGACGTCGTGCCCTTGGTCACGCCTTGCAGGCAGGTGAGGTTGGTCGGGTCGATGTTCGCGAACGCGTAGTTGATGTGGGTCAGGCGTGCGGCGTTGCCGGTCGTGTCGAGGTTCTTCACGAAGTACTGGCGGCCGTAGATGCCCCACTGGACGAAGTAGCCGACGCGGGCATAACCGTTCGCGACCACGTCGTCCGTCGTCACCTTGACCGCCGCGCTCGCCGCCGACATGTTGTCGTACAGGTCGCGGGCGCGGACGGTGAACGTGTACTCGGTGGACGGTGACAGGCCCGCGACGGTCGCGGTCGTGCCGGTCGCGGTCGTGGCGACCTTCCCGTCCACCAGCACGTCGTAGTTCGCGACGCCGGTGTTGTCGGACGAGGCGCTCCACGCGAGCTTCACGCTGCCCGAGTCCTTACCGGTGCTGTGCAACCCGGACGGGACGGACGGCGCCTGCGTGTCATCGGCGGGGTTGTTCGTCTTGACCGTGACGGGGCCGCTGGCGGGCGAGAGGTTTCCCTTTCGGTCGCGTGCCTTCACCGTGAACGTGTACTCGGTGTTGGGCGTGAGGCCGGTGACGGTGGCGTTCGTCTCCGGGACGGTCGTCGCGAGGGCCGAGCCGTTGTAGACCTCGTACGCGGTGATCGGCAGGCTGCCCGCCTCGGCCGCGTCCCAGGCCAGCGACACGGTCTTGGTCGTCTTCACCGTCGTCTTCAGCCCGGCGGGCGCGCTCGGCGGGACGTCCGCCGCCCCGTCGCAGTTGGCGTCGTTGACCCGGCAGCTCGTCGGCTCCGCGCCGGAGCGGCTGACCGTGAACGTCGGGCTGTAGGGGTCGGTGGTCCGCCCGGCGGCGATGGCGGCGTTGTAGTAGGCCGGGCTGAGGGTGACGGTCGTGCCGCTCTGGCTGATCGACCCGTTGGAGGCGTTGCTCGCGGTCACGCCGGACGGCAGGTCGAACACGATCGTCCAGTTGTCGATCGCGGCGGAGGTGTGGTTGGCGACCACGAACGTCGCCTGGCTTCCGCTGACGGTGTAGTCGGCGGTGACGCCGGTGAGCGTGGGCGGCGGCGCGCCGGTCCCGTCGCAGTTCGCGCCGTTCAGCGTGCAGTTCGCCGGCTGGGCGGCGGAGCTGAGCGTGAACGTGGGGCTGTAGGGCTCGGTGCTGCCGCCCGCCTTGATCGTGTCGATGTAGAACGCCGGGGTGAGCGTCACCGTCGTGCCGTTCTGCGACAGCGCGGCGTTCTGCGGGTTGCCCGCCGTCACACCGGCCGGCAGGTCGAACTTCAGTTTCCAGCCGCTGACGGCGGCCGTCCCCGGGTTGCTGACCACGTACTTCCCGGTCGTTCCGGACAGGCTGAAGACCGCCGTCAGCCGGTCGGCCGCCCGCGCGGGCGCGACGGCCAGCGCCGCGACGACCACAAAGGTAAGAAGAATTCCGACTAATCTGCGCATACCCGATACCTATTTCTGGGGGAGTTCGTTCCGGGGTGGGGCGCCGAGGAGCCCCAGCATCTGGTCGATCTCGGCGGAGCGGGACTTCTCGACGCGCTGCGCGAGCCGCTTCGTCCAGGCGTCCTCGCCCTTGCCGGTCTCCAGCCGCGCCAGCTGGACGGCGTCGTCCTGGTGGGCGATCAGCAGGTTGAGGAACGCGCGCTCGAACCGGTCGGGCCGCGTCCTGCCCAGCGCCGTCAACTCGGCGTCGGTGGTCTGCGGCATGCCGCCGTGCGCGGCGTGCGCGCCCGGGTCCGCCCGCAGGGGCCGCCGCCAGCCGCGCAGCCGGTCCTGCATCTGCCGCGCCTCGGCGACCTCGGTCGTCTCGATCGCCGCGGCCAGCGTCCGCACCTCGGGCCGGACGGGATGCCGCCTCGCCAGCCGGACCAGCGCCACGCCCTGCTCCTGATGCGGGAGCATCATCTGCAGGAACATCACGTCGGTGCCGTTGAACCCGGCCCCGCCGCGCGCCGCGGCGGGGGCGGGGCCGGCGGACGACGATCCGCCCGCCCCGCACTGCACGACCAGCAGCAGCCCGCACGCCGCGAGCAGCGCCAGCGCTCCGTACGTCGACATGCCGCGTCTCATGGCGTCCCGCTCAGGCCGGCTGCCAGAGCGCGGGCGTGTTCGGCGGTTCCCAGCCGGCGATCGCCGTGTGCGCCTGGCGGCACTCGTAGGCCGTGCCGTTGTAGGTGACCCGGTCGCCGGCGGCGTAGGCCGTCCCGGCCTGCCAGGTGCCGCCCGGCTGCTCGGTCGGGGTGGGGGTCGGGGTCGGGGTGGGAGTCTCGGTCGGGGTGGGTGTCGGCGTCGGGGTCGGGGTGTCGGTCGGCGTGGGCGTGGGCGTCGGGGTCGGGGTGCCGGAGCCGCCGAAGTCAACGTCCGAGCAGGTGTAGAACGCCTCCTCGCTGCCCACGACCCGCTGCCAGATCGAGTACAGGATGTGGCGGCCCGTCCGGGGCGGGATGTCGAGCGTCCACTTGGTGAACGTCGTCGGGTACTGGTGGGTGAACGACGCCAGCGGGACGAGGTCGGCCCAGTGCAGCGGCTGCGTCGGGTCCCAGCCCTCGCGGGTGATGTAGAACTCGAAGTTGCTGTTCGAGTGCGGCGCGGTCGCGTGGTAGGTGATCGTCTGCCGGCCGGGCTCCATGTGCGTGGCGGGCCAGTCGGCGCGCTGCAGGTCCAGGCCCCGGTACTTGGCGCGTCCCGCGCTGCACAGCTGGCCGTCCGGGATGAGCTCGCGGTGCCGTCCGCCGGCGTTCAGCAGCGACACCTCGTTCCAGTCGTAGAACGCCTGGGTGCCGCTGGCCGCGACCGCCGCCTTGCAGGCGTCCGACTGCGGGGCCTCCGGGTCCTCCAGGAAGCAGGTGTAGACGCGGCTCGGCGGGTCGGACATCGTGCCGTGCGCGCTGGCGGCGGTCGCGGTGCCGAGCACGACCAGCGCGGCCGCGGCCGGCACCGTGACCGCCACCGCGGCGGCCTTCGAGCGGATGGATCTCATGTGTCTGTTCCTCCGGTGGGGTGGGGGTACCGGGACGGGATGGCTAGGGGAGGCCGTTCAGGAAGGGCTCGTGGCTGTCCATGAACTCCCAGCCGTAGTAGCGGTCCCAGTTGATCGACCACGTCATGAGCCCGCGCAGGTCCGGGGACGTCCCGCCGCGCAGCGTGTAACCGCCGCAGCCGGTGCCCTTCACCAGGCATGTGACCGCCTGCTGCACCTGGGCGGGCGGCGTGTAACCGTTGCCCGCGCTGACCGCCGCGGGGACGCCGATGCCGATCTGGTCGGGACGCAGCCCGGGGAACGTGCGACCGGTGTTCGCGACCGGGAACCCGGCCTTCACCATGTCGGTCATCGCGATGTGGAAATCGGCGCCGCCCATGGTGTGGTACTGGCCGTCCAGGCCCATCACGGGGCCGGAGTTGTAGTCCTGGACGTGCAGGACGGTCAGGTCGTCCCGCAGCGCGTCGATGACGGGGAGGTAGGCGCCGGTCCGGTTGTCGCCGGCGCTCGAACCGCCGTAGAACTGGTGCCCGACCTGCACGAAGAACGTCTCCGGCGCCATCGTCAGGACGAACTTCGCGCCGTACTTCGCCTTCAGCGACTTCAGCGCCGAGATCAGGTTCACGATGACCGGGGTGGTCGGGTTGCGGAAGTCGGTGTCGCCCGCTTCGAGGTACAGGGAGTGGCCCTCGAAGTCGACGTCCAGGCCGTCCAGCCCGTACCTGTCGATGATCGCGGAGACCGAGCGGACGAACGCGTCCCGCGCGGCCGCCGTCGTGAGCTGCACCTGGCCGTTCTGGCCGCCGATCGAGATCAGCACCTTCTTGCCCTGCGCCTGCTTCGCGCGGATCGCGGCGACGAACTCCTCGTCGCTCTCCACGTTCGGGCATTCGGCCACCGGGCAGCGGGTGAACCGGATGTCACCGGACGTGGGCGACGTCGGCTCGCCGAACGCGAGGTCGATGATGTCCCACGCGTCGGGGACGTCCGCCATGCGCACGTAACCGGAGCCGTTGGCGAAGCTCGCGTGCAGGTAGCCGATGAGCGCGTGCTTCGGGAGGCCGGTGTCGACGCAGCCGGACGTCCGTCCGCTGACGGGCGGCGACTTGGCCGACTCGCCGGCGTCGTTGTAGGCGGCGACCGTGTAGGTGTGCGAGCTGCACTTCGCGAGGTTGGAGACGGTTGCGCTCGTCCCGGTCACCGTGGCCTTGACGGTGTCGTTCTCGTAGACGCGGTAACCGGTGACCGTCCCCGACGCCTGGCCCCAGTTCAGCGTGACCGAGGTGTCGGTGACGGCGCCGAGCCGGGGTGCCGCGGGCGTACCGGGCACTCCGGGCTCCGGGTCGCCGCCGGGATCGCCGGGATCGCCGGGGCCGTCCAGGACGACGTCGTCCGCGTAGTACGTCCCGTTGCCGTACCAGCCGTGCAGGAAGATCTGCGCGGACGTCTGGTCGGCGCCGGTCGTGAACGTGACCGACAGCTTGGTGAAGTCGGTGGCGGACGGCGTCCAGGTGGACGATCCGCCGGTTACACCGAGGTACACGTAGTTGCCGCGCACCCAGGCTTCGAGCGTGTACGCCGTGCTGGGGCGCACCGTCACGGTCTGCGTGCACTGCCCGGTGCCGCCCGCCGTGACACCGCCCGCGAGGGCGTGGCCGCCCGTCCTCGCCGGGGTGTCCACGACGGAGCCGCCGTCGCATGCCCACGGGTTCAGCGACCCGCTCTCGAACCCGGCGTTGGCCAGGATGTTCGCCGCCTGCGCCGGGGCGGTGACCCCGACCAGCAGCCCGGCGACCAGCGCCGCGAGGACCCAGATCTTCCTCATGTCCGGCCTCCTACGGCAGCGTGTCGAGGTGGGCGCCGACGGTGCTCGCGAAGCCGCCGCCGTTGGTGACGTCCCAGTTGATGGACCACGTCATCGCGCCGCGGATGTCGGGATACGTGCGGGACGGCTTGAACGTCCCGCACCCGGTGCCCTTCGCCAGGCAGTCGAGTGCGTTGTTGACCACCGACGGCGCCACGACACCGCCGCCCGCCGCGCCCGGCCCGGCCGGCAGACCCAGCGCCACCTGGTCGGGACGCAGGCCGCCCTCCAGCTGGATGCAGGCCAGCGCGGTCATGAAGTCGACCGTCCCCTGCCCGTACACCTTCTGGTCGCAGCCGAGCATCGCGCCCGAGTTGTAGTACTGCATGTGGACGACGGTGAGGATGTCCTTGATCTTCAGCGCGAGCTGGAAGTAGGACCCGCCGGTGGACTGCATGTCGAGGGTCTGCGGCGCCATCGTGATGATCAGGCCGGCGCCGGCCTCGGCGCGGAGGGCGCGCAGCGCCTGCTCCATGTAGGTCGGGTTCAGTCCGTTCTCGAGGTCGATGTCGACGCCGTCGAACCCGTACTCGGTCATCAGCCCGTGGACGGAGTCCGCGAAGAGCTGCGCGGAGGTGCCGTCGGAGACCCGGATGGCGCCCTTCTCGCCGCCGACCGACAGGATGACCTTCTTGCCCTTGGCGTGGAGACCCGCGATGTCGGCCTTGAACTGGGCGTCGGTGTAACCGCCGAGCGCCGTCGACAGTTCGGGGTCGACCCGGAAGGTCACCTCACCGGCGCGTGCCGTCGACTCGCCGAACGCCACCGCGACCAGGTCGTACTCGTCCGGTACCTGGGAGAGCTTCAGCTCCTGCGCCGGGTTCACGAAGTCGTGCCAGTAGCCGGTCAGGAAGTGCCGGGGGAGCGGCCCGGTCGCGCATCCGCTGGTCGTCGCGGTGGCGGCGTCGCTGGCGGCCGACTCGCCCTCGGCGTCGTACGCCTTGACCGTGTAGGTGTGCGTCTCGCACTTCGCGAGCCCGCCGATGGTGGCGGTGGTGCCGGTGACGGTCGCCTTGACGGCCGAGCCCTCGTAGACGCGGTATCCGGACGGCGTCCCGGCGGCGGGCTCCCACTTCAGGGTCAGCGAGGTGTCGGTGCGTCCGGTGACGGCCGGGGTGCCCGGTGCGCCGAGCCCGCCCGGATCGGTGGGGCCGCCGGCGCAGGGTTCGCCGTTGAACGTGCAGTTCTGCGGGCTCCCCGGACCGTTCCCGAGGAAACCGAACGTGACCGAGCCGCCCGCCGGGATGGCGGCGTTGTAACCGCGGTCGGTGAACGTGCTGTGCTGGCCGTCCTTGGCGAGCAGGGCGTCCCAGTAGGACCCGACGGACGTGCCGGCCGGGAGGTCGAACTCGACCCGCCATCCGTTGATCGCGGTGGAGGTCCCGTTGGTGAGGGTGAACCGCCCCTCCCAGCCCGAGCCCCAGTCGGAGGGCTTGGTGAACGCCGCGGACGCGCCCGCGGCGGCATGCGCGGTGGCCGGGACGAGCAGGGCGAGGAGCAGGACGGCGAGGAGGCTGAGAACAGAGCGGGGGCGCAAGGGCTGACTCCCTCGGTTTCGACGCTGGCGGATTCCCCCGAACCCCGAACGACCGCTATTTGATAGGAAGGTTTCCTATCTATTTGCGAGCAAGATAACCAGCGACCGTGACCTGGGCAACCCCTCGTTCCCGGCCCCTCGCCAACCACCCCAGCTTGGGCACCGAACCAGCGCGGGCCCGCCTAAAAATCAGCATGAAACGCCGTGAAACGCCCTGGAGTTGGGCGAAAGTTGCCAGTCATGCGACGCGGGGCGACGTCGCGGGGCTTACGCGGAGCGCGCTTCCAAATCCGCGAGCTGCCGCGAGAGCTCGGCCTCCACCCGGCTCAGCTTGCGCCTGCCGGTCCAGTCCGGTGAACCGTGGTCGAGAAGTGCCCGCACAGTGGCGTCGGCGGCGTCCTCGGGAGAGATCTCCTCCCCTCCGCCCATGAGGCCGGACCAGCTCGACGCGGCCGCGTCGGCCTTCTCCTCGAAGGAACGGCTCAGGGGGACGGCGGCGACGAGACCGGCCACCGCGACCAGTTGACGTGTCCACGCGCGGCCTTCGGCCGTCGCGGCGACGTTCACCGTCCACGTTCCGGTGCCTTCGGGCGTCCTCGTGATGGTCAGGCCCGCCTCGCCCAGCGGGCTGTCCGCGGTCACCGTCAGGGCCGGATCTTCGGACGCCCACCAGCGCTCAAGATCCATCTCGCCTTCGCAGTTCGCCTGCGTGAGATCCCCGAGAGTGCCGGCGAGCGCAGCACGCACAACGGTGGGCTCCCGTGCGCTGTCGATGGCGACCCATCCCGTCTGCGCGCCCTCCGGGCTGCTGAACTCCACGCGGTTCGGCCCGTCCAGGTCCCACGCCACGACGTTCACGTCGAGCGGCTCGACACCGTCCTCCGGAATGGGTGCGATGCGGTAACGGGCACCCGGCCCGATGTGCTCGCCTTCGAGGAGCCGCACACTGACGGCTCCTTCAGAACTCCTTATGAGGCCGCCCTTCTCGAAGGGCGCCCCCTCGATCGCCCGATGGAGTGCGGTCGTGTACGCCTCGGCCCATTCGCGAGACACGGCCTTGAGCGTTACCTGGTGCTCGAAGTCGAGCCGCTCCCGCAGACCGTGCTCGACCATTCCGGGAACCTCGGCGTTCCATGTGGACACGGCCTTGCCGATCCGTTCGTCCAGCGTGCGCCGGAGGCGGCGCCGCATGACGGCGAGCGCCACGGTCGCGAGTGGACGCAACAACGAACGTCCGCCGAACCGCGCCGCGGTATCGACGGACCAGCGTCCGCTCGCGTCCTTGCCGCGCGCTACCCGCAGATCGACGAAGGCGAGCGGATGCTCGACGCGCAGCGAGAGGGGAGACGTCTTCGGACCGAGCGGGGACCACCATTCCTCGGCCCGCACTTCACATTCCCACCGCGCGCGCCGCAACCAGCGAAACGGCTTTGGCCCCTGATAGTCACCCGTAATGCGGATGCCGTGAAAGCGCTGGCCGGACATGCGTAGATCCACACGCAGATTGGCGGTATGGCCCTCCGAACCGGTGGTGACGTCGATCCGCGTCTCACCGGCCTTGTCCCACGCCGCGACGCTCAGGTCGCCCGAGACCTCCTCGAACGCGATCCGGTAGCGGGCTCCGGCGGCGAGATGCCGGCCCTCCAGCAGTCGCAGGTCGTCGAGGACGTCGCCCCCGAACTCCAGGCCGGCCCCGGTGACGGGTGCCTCCTCGGCCACGTTCATCAGCGCGCGGACGACCTCGTCCAGCAGACCACGAGGAAACGGTTCAAGCTGGGCATCGCGCTGATAACGGGCCATGTCGGCCATGATCCCTTACCCGCACAACCGGCGCTAGCGAGGCGGCGCCGCCGCGCGGTGGAACTCCGCCCGCCAGCGGCGCCGGCCGGCCGCGGCGTCGCGGACGTCCTCGACGCGCACCGGGGCGAGGCCGCCGGTCGCGAACGCGTCGATCTCGGCGCGGGCCAGCGGCCACGGCGGCACCGGGCTCCGCGGGTCCTGCGCATCACCGGCCGCCGTGACGACCAGGAGGGTGCCGCCCGGCGCGGTGAGCCCGGCCACCGCGGCGATCGCGCGGCTCCGGTCCGGTTCGGGCAGCGCCTGCACGGTCTGCACCTCGATCACCAGGTCGAACGCCCCGGACCAGGCCGGCGGGGCGGCCAGCAGGTCCGCGCGGACGTACCGCACGTCCGACCCGGGGAAGCGGCGCCGGGCCAGCTCGATCGCGCTGGCGGAGATGTCGAAGGCGACGGTGTCGAAACCGAGGCCCGCGGTGAACTCCGCGTCGTCGCCGAGACCGCAGCCGACCACGACCGCGCGGCGGCCCGCCCCGGCGGCGCCGCGCTCCCGGGCCCAGCCGACGAGCAGGTCCTGCGGGGCGCCGCGGTCCCAGGGGACGGTCGTCCCGCCATCGCGCGCGGCGGCGTACAGCGGCTCGAACCAGCCGGTCGGATCACCGGCCGCCAGCGACTCCGCGGCGAGACGGTTGGCGATGTGCCCCTCGCTCACGGGACCTCCCGGGTCGTGCGGGACGCCGGCGCGCCGTCCTCAGCCCGCCACGGCGGGCCGGTCCCACCGCGTCGGGATCATCGTACGCGGATCCTCCCGCGCGCACTCGGCGGCGTACGCGCCGATCAGCGCCGGGAAGCGGTACCGGTGCCGGCCGGCCGGCTCCAGCAGGTGGTTGGCGGCGAGGATCTCCAGCAGCTGCTCGGCGCGCACCCGGCCGGCGCCCGCCAGCGCCGCCGCCCCGGACGTGGTGATCACCGGCCCGTCGTAGCGGCCGAGCAGCCGGAACATCCGCGCCGCCTGCGGCGGCAGCTCCAGGTAGGACGCGGCGAGGATCGAGCGCAGGCCGGCCATGGCGTCCCCGGCGACCGCCAGCCGGTCCAGCCGGCCCGGCCCGGCGGCGCACCGGCCGGCGAGGTCGGCCGGCGTCATCGTCGGGTCGGCGGCGAGCCGCTCGGCGACGATCCGCAGCGCCAGCGGCACATGGCCGCAGAATTCGGCGAGCCGCCGCGCGTCCGCCGGCCGCTGCGGGCCGGCCAGCCGGGCCAGCAGCTCCACCGACTCGTGCGGCGCCAGCGGCGCCAGCCGGACCCGGTGCGCGCCGTCCCGCGCGATGAGGCCGGCCTGCCGCCGCCGGCTCGTCACCAGCACGCACGCCGGACCCCCGGGGATCAGCGGCCGCACCTGCTCGGCGTCGGACGCGTCGTCGAGCACGATCAGCATCCGGCGGTTGTGCAGCAGGCTCCGGTACAGCGCCGTCCGGTCCTCCAGGCGCGCGGGCAGCCGCCGCTCGTCCACGCCGAGCCCGCGCAGCAGCGACGCCAGCGCCGCCGCGGCGCTGAGCGGGTCGCGGTCCGGGTCGAACGCGCACAGGTCGAGGAAGAGCTGGCCGTGCGGGTAGCGGTCGGCGAGCCGGTGCGCGACGTGCACGGCCAGTGCCGTCTTGCCCACCCCGGCGGCCCCGTCGATCACGACCAGCGTGGTGCTGGGGCCGTCGGGTGCGCGCCCGGGGTCCGGGACGTCCCGCAGCAGTGCCTGCTCCCGGGCCCGGCCGACGAACCCGCGGACGTCCGGCGGCAGCTGGGCCGGGCGCGGCGGTACCGGCCTGGCGGCGTCCCGCGCGGCCGGGGAGGCGTCCGGCGCGGGTCCGGCGGGACGGCGGGGGATCAGGTCGGGGCAGCCGGCCAGGATCTGCTCGTGCAGCCGCCGCAGGTCAAGGCCCGGCTCGATGCCGAGTTCCTCGCTGAGCAGCCGCCGCGTCTCGCGGTAGACGGCGAGGGCGTCCGCCTGGCGGCCGCACCGGTAGAGCGCCAGCATCAGCAGCCACCGGAGCCGTTCGCGCAGCGGCTCCCTGGCGATGAGATCCGGCAGCGCACCGGTGACCTCCGGATGCCGCCCGGCGGCCAGCATTTCGGCGGCCCAGTCCTCGACGGCCGCCAGCCGCAGCTCCGTCAGATGGGTGCGCTCCAGGTCGGCGAAGGGCCCCGGGACGTCGGCGTACGCGTCGCCGCGCCACAGCCCGAGCGCCGCGCCGAACGCCTCCAGCGCCGCGTCCGGCCGGCCCTCGGCGCGCAGCCGCCGGGCCCGCTCGTGCAGCCGCAGGAACCGCTGCACGTCGACGTTCTCGGCGGGCATGCGCAGGCTGTAGCCGCCGCCGGCGGAGATGATGAGCTCGCCGGAGGCGCGCCTGCTCCGCTTCGGCTCCAGCACGTTCCGCAACCCGGCGATATAGGTGTGGACGCAATTGACCGCCGTTTTCGGGACGTCGCCGGCCCAGAGGGCGTCGACGATCTCGTTCAATCGCACGACATCGTTCACCCGGCGTGCGAGCAGGCCGAGGACGGCACGTTGTTTCGGCGCCGCGATCTCCAGTTCCCGCCCGTTCCGCCAAATTCGCATCGGACCCAGCAATTCGAGTCGCAATGGTTCCAGCGCATGAGACAAGGCCCGTGCCTCCTTTCGCCCGCGCCTGTGCGATTCCGGGGCCGGGCCCGTCGGGCCGCCGGTACCGGATTCTTTGCGGGTAAGGCCAATACTGAACCGCCGGGGGCGGGGTGTCATCGTCCAAATTGCCGTGGTCGGTTCAGTTCGGCGACCGGCCGTCGTCGCGGCCGAGGGCGGCGCGCAGCCGGCGCAGGCCGCGCTGCCGGTTGCGGTGCACCGTCCCCCAGTGGACGCGGAGCAGCAGGCCGGCCTCTTCCAGCGAGTGGTTCTCGATGTCCACGAGCCGGATGGCGGCCGCCTCCCGGGCCGTCAGGCCGCGCAGCAGGGAGGCGACGACCATGCGGTCCTCGCATTCGCGCAGGCCGCCGTCGTGGACCTGCTCGGCCCGTTCCTGGCTCAGCGCCAATGCCGCGGAAATGCGCTGCCTGCGCCGCCACGAGTCGCGGATGATGTTCTTCGCGGTGACCAGCAGGTAGGCCATCCTGTTGGGGTGGGCGGCAAAGTTTCGCCGGGACTTCTCGCTGGCGAGCTTCAGGTAGACGTCCTGCACGACTTCTTCGGTCTCATGGCGGTCGCCCAGCAATTTCATGACATGCGCATAGAGGGCCGGCCTGATCTCTATGAACAGCTCATTGAAATCCTTCTCCTCGCCCATGTTCGTCGCCTCTCGGGCCGAGGGGGCGCTGAAGTGCGTCGCACGATCTTGATCAAGACTGGCAAGCGGGCGCGGCGGGTGTCATCTCCGAGATTGCCGCCGCGGCGGGCGGTGGCCTGATACGGCCATGGATCACAGCCGCGGCGCGTCCGGTTCGTGGAATGTACGAAGGCTGTCCACGCGAAGGGAGACTGCCATGCCGCAGGCCACCACGGCCGACCGGAAGGTCTGGGACGAGCTCAGCGTCTGGGACGAGCTGAAGGTCTGGGACGAGCTCAGGGTCTGGGACCGGCTCGACGTCTGGGACGAACTCGTCTGGGACGAGCTCAAGGTCTGGGACGAGCTGACCGTCTGGGACGAGCGCAAGGTCTGGGACGAGCTCGAGGTCTGGGACCGCGCCTGAACCGATCGGTACACCGTTCCATGAGGACGACGCGGGGTCGCCGGTGAGCCCGACTCGGGGCGCCCCCGCGTCGTCGCACGCCGCCCGCAGCCCCCGCCACGAGCCGAGGAGAGTTGAGCGACCCATGCCCACCACACCAGTGCCGAAGCATGACGGAAAGATCCTTCTCGTCGCGGACCAGGGCCTGAAACCGGGCGAGGAGATGACCCGGTCGCAGGTCGACGACAAGGTCGACGACTTCTACCAGGGCATCGGCGGCGCGGAGTTCTTCGCGACCCTCGCCGAGCGGTTCTACGCACTCGTCGCCGCGGACGACGTGCTGGCCCCGCTGTTCCCCGTCGACGACTGGCCCCGGCAGGCCGAGCGGCTCGCGGCGCACTACGTCCAGCTGTACGGCGACAACGACCTGACGGCCGCGTGGGACCCGCGGCTGCACCAGGCGCACAGCCACTGGCTGATCACCCGGGAGCAGCGGCTGCGCTGGCTCGCGCTGATGCGGCGGGCGGGCGAGCTGGTGTCGGCCCCCGAGCCGTACTTCACCGAGTTCATGACGATCATGAAGATCGCGAGCGGCGAGATGATGGCGGTCTCGCGCGGCGCCGCGATCGCCCGCGGCCGGCGGTTCCACTGGGACGGTACCGAGCGATGAGCCGCCGGCCGCCCGGCCGGGTCGCGGTGGTCGGGGCCGGCGCCGCCGGGGCCCTGTTCGCACTGGAGCTGTCCCGGCTGCGGCCCGGCACCGCGATCGACCTCTACGACCGGGGCGGCGCGCCGCCGGGCGCGGGCATCGTGCTGTCCTGGGACTTCGCCGACGGCGTGAAGGCCGACCACCCGCGCGTGTTCGACCTGCCCGGCTCCGCCCTGGCGACCTGGGACCGGACGCTCACCATCGTGGCGGGCGAGCGGGTGTGGTCCGGGGCGTACGGGATGTTCGGGGTCTCGCGGCGGGAGTTCAACGGCCACCTGCGGAACCTGGCGTCCGGTCTGCCCAACGTCACCCCGGTCCGGCGCACCGTCCCCCGCGACCCCGGCGGCTACGACCTGGTCGTCGCGGCCGACGGCGCGCGGAGCCGGCTGCGGACCGCGCGGGAAGGCGACTTCGGCACCCGCTCGTCCGAGGGCCGCACCCGCTTCCTGTGGATGAGCACGCCGATCGCCCTCGAACCGACGTTCGTCCTCAAACCGGTGTGCGGCGGGGTGCTGATCGTGCACTCCTACCCGCACGGGCCTGACGTGAGCACGTTCATCGTCGAGGCGGACGCCGGCGTCCTCGCCCGCCTGGGGCTGCTCGACCGTCCGCTCCCGGAGATCGAGGGACTCCTGGCGGAACTGTTCGCGGACGAACTGGGCGGGGCGCCGCTGCACGCCCAGACGCGCGGGTGGCGGGCCTTCACCACGATCGTCAACGAGCGCTGGCACAGCGGCCGCGTCGTCCTCGCCGGCGATGCCGCGCACACGGTGCACTTCTCGACCGGTTCGGGCACCGCCCTCGCCATCGACGACGCGCGCTGCCTCGCACGCGCGCTGGCGGAGGACCCGTCGGACGCGCTGGACGCCTACGAGGCGGCGCGTCGCCCGGTGATCCGGGCCGCGCAGGAGGAGGCGGCCGAGAGCCGCCACTGGTTCGAGACGCTCAGCCGGCGCGAGCGGGTGCGCGGGCACCAGACGGTGTTCGCGCTGCGGAGCCGCCGGACCGCCAACACCTACGACCGCCTGCGCGCCCGCGACCCCGACTTCGTCGCGGCCGCACTGCGCACCCTGGCCGCCGGCCCCGCCGAAGGCGAACCAGCCGACCTGCCGCTGAGAATCGGCGGCATAGACCTCACCGGCCGGTACGCCGAAGTAACGGACGATGCCCAAGGCACCCGCACACTCCGCCTCCCAACAGCGGACTGCCACGGCCAATGCGCAATCGTGCACCCCGGCGCCCCCCTGCCCCACCGAGCCCCCCGCTGCGTCCTGATCACAAGCCCACCCCCCGACCTGACACCACTGACCCGCACCCTGCGCTCCCGCGGCGCCACAGCAATAGGCCTCCTCCTACCACCCCCAGAACCCCCCCGACCAGCTGAACTGGCGCAGTTTGTGGGAGTGGCGCGGAGTGCGGGGGTGGGTGGGGTCGACTTTCTTGTGGTTTCGGCTGGGGTGGGGGGTGGGCGGGGGGAGCGGACGCGGGTTGCGGACGAGGTGGGTTATGCGAGCGGGCTTCCCGTGCTCCTGCTCTCGGCGGAGCCCATGTCGCGGGACGAGGTCAACACTCTCGTCCTCGGCGGGCGGATCGCTCTGTTCGCGCATGCCGCCGGCGGCGGGCCGGCACCCCCCGAAGCCGCACCTGACCAGGGCGGCTGAACAGCGAAAGGTTCGACCAGTGAAGCATTCTCGGCTGCGGCGGCTCCTTCCCGAACCCGGGCCCGGGCGGCTGCTGGTGCTGTGCACCGCCGTCGCCAGCCTCGGCAACGGGCTCTACATGACCGGTGGCGCCGTCTACTTCGTCCACAAGGTCGGGCTCTCGCCCGGGCAGGTGGGGATCGGGCTGTCCCTCGCGGGGGTCCTCGCGCTGCCGCTGGGAGTGCCCGTCGGGCAGCTCGCCGACCGGTTCGGGCCGCGCGGCACGACGGCCGTGCTCGCCCTGTGCAAGGCGGTCATGCTCACGCTGGCCGCGTTCGCGGACTCGTTCCCGGCCTACCTCGCCGTGGTGGCCCTCCTCGGCGTCGCCGAGAACACCGGCCACGTCGCGCGCGGCGCCCTGGTCGCGGGGGTCATGGGACGGGACGGCAGGGTGCGGCTCTCGGCGTACATGCGCAGCGTCTTCAACGGGGGGTTCGCGCTGGCGTCGCTCGCGGCCGGGCTCGTGATCGCGGTCGACGACCGGGCGGCCTACCAGGCGCTCTTCTTCGGCAACGCCGCCGCCATGGTCGCCGTGTCCGCGCTGTACATGCGGCTGCCGCGCGTCCCCGGTGTGCGGCCGGAGGGACGCGGCGGGGACCGCATGAGCGCGGTGCGCGACGTGCCGTACCTGCTGGTCGCGCAGGTCGCGGGGCTGGCCCGCATCGGCCCGACGATCGTCGCCGTCGGCGTCCCGGTGTGGCTGGTCACGCACACCTCGGCGCCGCGGCCGCTCGCCGCGTGGCTGACGCTCATCAACACCCTCATCGTCGTGTTCCTCCAGGTGCACGTCGCCCGGGACGCCGACACGGTGCCGGGGGCGGCGAAGCTCCAGCGCTGGACGTTCCTGGTGATCGCCGGAGCGTGCGTCCTCACCGGCTTCTCGCACGGGGTCCCCGGCTGGACCGCCGGCGTCATCCTGGCCGCCGCGGTCGTGCTGTTCACCTTCGGGGAGATCTGGGGCGAGGCGGCCCGCTGGGGCCTGCGGTACGAGCTCGCCCCGGCGACGCGGCAGGGCCAGTACGGCGGGGCCTTCGCCATCGGCGACGCCGTCGCCCTCGTCGCGGGGCCGACGCTCGTGACGGCGGTGCCGGACCGGTTCGGCATGGCCGGGTGGCTGCTGCTCACCGCGGTCTTCCTCGGGGCGCTGGCGCTCAGCCGCCCCGCCGTCGCGTGGGCCGTCCGGACCCGGCCCGCCGTGGCCGACATGCTCCAGCCGCAGGAGCGCTGACCGGCCGCTTCAGACGGCGTACAGATCGGTTTCAGACCCTCCTGCGCAGACTGGGCCCGGCCCAACGCGTCCCGCCGACGGCGGGCGCGAGCGGATCGGAAAGGGAAGGTCACGGATGTCGTCCACTCTCTTCGGGATTCCCGACGACTTCGACGTCGTCATCATCGGCGGCGGGCCCGCCGGCGCGACCGCCGCGGGCCTGCTCGCCCAGCGCGGCCGCCGGGTGCTCGTCCTCGAGAAGGAGCGCCACCCGCGCTACCACATCGGCGAGTCGCTCATCCCCGCGGTCATGCGGCCCATGGACGAGCTGGGCCTGACCGACCTGATGGACGAGCGGGGCTTCGAGCGCAAGTACGGCGGCAGCCTCGTCTGGGGCAACCAGAAGATCCCCTGGAACTTCTCGTTCATCAAGGGCGGCAAGTTCAGCCACGCCTACCACACCCGCCGGGCCGACCTGGACGCCCTCATCCTGAACCGCGCGCGCGAACTCGGCGCCTTCGTGATGGAGGAGGCCACGGTCAAGGACACCATCGAGAACGAGGACGGCCGCGTCGTCGGCGTCCGGTACCAGATCCGCGGCATGGACGAGCCGCGCGAGGCGCGCGGGTCCCTCGTCGTGGACGCCTCCGGGCAGGCGCGCATCCTCAGCCGCAAGTACGCCGACGTCACCTGGCACGAGGACCTGCGGAACGTCGCGGTCTGGACCTACTTCGACAACTGCCACCGGCTGCCGGGCGACGAGTGGACGAACATCCTCATCGAGGGGCTGGACGACGGCTGGTTCTGGGCCATCCCCATCGAGAAGGGCACCATGAGCGTCGGCTACGTGACGCGCTCGGAGTCGGTCGGCGCGACCGACAAGTCCCTCCAGGAGCTGTTCACCCTGGAACGGGAGCGCACGACCCGGCTCAAGGAGCTCCTCAAGGACGGGCGCCAGGCGAGCGGTTTCCGCACGGCCCGCGACTGGTCCTACACGGGCCACCAGTTCTACGGCGACGGCTGGGTGCTGGTCGGGGACTCGGCCGCGTTCGTCGATCCGCTGTTCTCCACCGGGGTGGCGCTCGCGACGCTGGCCGCGAGCGTGCTGTCGAAGATCATCGACAAGGTGCTCGACAACCCGGCGATCGAGCAGGAGGCCATGAAGCGCTACGCGGAGGCCTACAAGAACTTCTTCGACGAGATCCGCACGTTCGTCGAGCGGTTCTACGACCGCACCCGGCACAAGGAGTTCTACTACGGCCTCGCGCAGGAGCTCGTCGACCCGGAGAAGAAGAACGAGCCGTCGCAGGACTTCGTGACGCTCATCTCCGGGCTGAGCGGCCAGCACGAGCTCTTCAAGATCGACCTCGAGGAGGTCGAGCTGGACTCGCTGACCGCCCCGGTGCCCTGACCCCGCCCCGGGCGGCGGCCGCCGCGCCGCCGCCCCGGGCGCCCCACCAGCGGACCGACGACGTGACGGAGCCGGGAATTGACCAGCCACCAGGTGCAGCTGCTGCTCGTGGACCTCGCACTGATCGTGCTGCTGGCCCGCGCCCTCGGCGCGCTCGCCGGCCGGTTCGGGCAGCCGCCGGTGGTCGGCGAGATCATCGCGGGCATCCTGCTGGGTCCGACGCTGCTGCCCGGGGCGGTCGCGGACGCGCTGTTCCCCGCGGCGGTGGAGCGGCCGCTGGCGGCGATGGCCACCGTCGGCGTCACCCTGTTCATGTTCCTCGTCGGGCTGGAGATCGAGCCCGCCACGATCAGGGGCCGCGGGCGGGTCGCGGCCGGCGCGGCGCTCGGCTCGGTGCTCGTCCCGTTCGCGCTCGGGGCGGGCCTGGCGGTGTACGTCCTGGACGGCCACGCGCGGCAGTCGACGGGCGCGTTCGCGCTCTTCGTCGGGCTGGCGATCTCCGTGACCGCCTTCCCGGTGCTCGCCCGGATCCTCGCCGACCGGTCCCTCATCAGGACGGAGCTGGGCGGGATCGCGCTGGCGGCCGCCGCGATCGTGGACGTGGTCGCCTGGATCGCCTTCGCGGTGCTCCAGGCGGGCGTCGGCGGGCGCGGCGGGGCCTGGCGCGTTCCGCTCATCGTCCTCCTCGCGGCGGCGATGCTGCTGGTGGTGCGGCCGGTCCTGCGCCGCGTCCTGGCACCCGGCGGCATCGGAGCGCCGCTGACGGCCTGGACGTTCGCGCTGGTGCTGGCGGGCGCGCTGCTCTCCGGGGCGGCGACCGAGGCGATCGGCGTCCACCCCATCTTCGGCGCCTTCCTGTTCGGGCTGGCGGTGCCGCGCCAGGGCGCCACGGCGCTGCGGGCCGACCTGCAGGACCGGGTCGGCCGGCTGACGGCGCTGCTGCTGCCCGTCTACTTCGTGACCGCCGGCCTGAAGGTCGACCTGAGCCGCCTGGACGCCGGCGACGTCGGGCAGTTCGCCGCCGTCCTGCTGGTGGCGGTGGCCGGCAAGCTCGGCGGCACCTACGCCGGGGCGCGCCTCCAGCGGCTGCCCGCCCGGCAGTCCGCCGCGCTCGCGGCGCTGATGAACACGCGGGGCCTGACCGAACTCATCATCCTCGGGCTCGGGCTCCAGCTGGGGCTGCTGGACGGCGAGCTCTACTCCCTGATGGTGGCGATGGCCGTCCTCACAACGCTGATGACCGGCCCGCTGCTGTCGCTGATCCACCGGAGGCCGGCCGCGGCACCGGTGGCCCGGCCCGCGGCCGGGGCCGAACCCGCGGCGCGGACCCCGACGTGACCGTTCGACCCGTTGCCCCACGAGACCAGGAATGAAGGTGAGGGAGTTGCAGGCAAACAACACCCCGCGGACGTCCGCCGACCAGTACGACGTGGCGATCCTCGGCAGCGGCATGGCCGGCGGCATGCTCGGCGCGGTGCTCGCCCGCAACGGCGTGAAGGTGCTGCTCCTCGACGCGGGCACGCACCCGCGGTTCGCGGTGGGGGAGTCGACGATCCCCTACACCTCGGGCATGACGCGGCTCATCGCCGAGCGGTACGGGGTCCCCGAGCTGAAGGCGATGTCCAGCTTCAAGGGCGTCCAGGCGGAGGTGTCCCGCAACTGCGGCCGCAAGCAGAACTTCGGCTTCGTCTACCACGAGGAGGGCAGGGCGCAGGACCCGGAGCGGATCAACCAGCTGGTCGTCCCGTCGCTGCTGCGCACCGAGAGCCACCTGTTCCGGCAGGACGTGGACGCCTACCTCTTCCACGTCGCGGTGAAGCACGGCGCGCACCCCCGGCTGAACACGCGCATCGCCGACATCGAGATCGACCCCGACTCCGGCGCGGTGCTGCGCACCGACCGGGGCGAGGAGTTCCGCGCGAGCTACGTGGTGGACGGCAGCGGCTTCCGCTCCCCGCTGGCGGAGAAGCTCGAACTGCGCGAGACCCCGACGCGCGCCCGCACCCACTCGCGCTGCCTGTTCACGCACATGGTCGGCGTCACGCCGTTCGACGACGTGCCGGCGGCCCGGCGCCACGACCAGCCGAACCCGTGGCACAACGGCACCCTGCACCACGTGTTCGAGGGCGGCTGGCTCTGGGTGATCCCGTTCGACAACCACCCCGGCTCGATGAACCCGCTGTGCAGCGTCGGGCTGACCCTCGACCCGCGGGTGTTCCCCAAGGGCGACGCGGCGCCGCAGCAGGAGTTCGACGACTTCCTGGCGCGGTTCCCGGAGATCGCGGAGCAGTTCAAGGGCGCCAGGGCGGTGCGGCCGTGGGTGTCCACGGGCCGGTTGCAGTACTCGGCCAAGCAGGTCGTGGGCGAGCGGTTCTGCCTCACCTCGCACGCCGCCGGGTTCATCGACGCGCTGTACTCCCGCGGCCTCACCAACACGCTGGAGATCATCAACGCCCTCGGCTGGCGGCTCATCGCGGCGTCCCGCGACGGCGACTGGTCCTACGAGCGCTTCGCCCACCTGGAGGCGCTGCAGCAGGGGCTGTTCGACTTCCACGACGACCTCGTCTACAGCTCGTTCGTCGGCTTCGGCGACTACGAGCTGTGGAACGCGGTGTGCCGCACCTGGATGCTCGGCACGATGCTCGGCAACGTCATGCTGGAGGACGCCTACTACCGCTACATCAAGGGCGGCGACGACAAGGTCTTCCTGGAGCTGGAGGACAGCAAGCAGCCGGGGTCGCCGTTCCCCGTCAGCGACGGGTTCAACGAACTCGGTATCGCCACCCGCGAACTGTGCCGCGAGGTCGAGGCGGGCACCCTCGATGCGGGCGAGGTGGCGCGGCGGATCCTCGGGCGCATCCGGGACGCCGACTACATCGCGCCGTCCTTCCGGCTCGGCGAGCGCGACACCCGCTGCTTCAACATGTCGCCGATGAAGATGGCCAAGAACGCGGTCTGGTGCCGCCGCGAGGCGCCCCCGCAGATCGGCCCGCGGATGATCCGGGCGAGCAAGGGCCTCGTGCGGATGCGGGTCAAGGAGTAGACGGCGGAGCACATGGCGCCACCAACGAGGACGCGGAGGCAGCGCATGGACGCAGCACGGGACGCAGCACGCGACGCGGCACCGGATGGAGCACGGGACGCGGCGCGGGACGGCGCGGACCTGATCGCCGTCGTCGGCATGGCGGGGCGGTTCCCCGGCGCGCCCGACACCGAGAGCCTGTGGCGGCTCCTGATGGGGCGCGGCGACGCGATCGCGCCGGTCCCGGCGGACCGGTGGGACGCCTCCGCCCAGCTCGACCCGGAGCGGCCGGTCCAGGCGGTCGGCGGGTTCATCGACGGGGTGGACCGGTTCGACGCCGGCTTCTTCGGCGTGTCCCCGCGCGAGGCGGCGGCCATCGACCCGCAGCAGCGGCTGCTGCTGGAGACGAGCTGGCTCGCGCTGGAGGACGCCGGCCGGCGCGCCGCCGACCTGGCCGGCACCCGGACCGGCGTCTACGTCGGGGCCTCGTGGCACGACTACGAGATCCTCCGCCGCGAGCGCGGCGCCCGCGCCACCCCGCACAGCCTGGTCGGCAACGCCCTCGACGTGATCGCGGCGCGGCTGTCGTACTTCTACGGGCTGCGCGGGCCGAGCCTCACCGTCGAGACGGGCTGCTCGTCCTCGCTGGTGGCGCTGCACCTGGCGGCACGGGCGCTGCGGGACGGCGAGATCGAGTCGGCGATCGTGGGCGGCTGCAACCTCATGCTGGACCCGCACGTCACCGTCGGGCTGACCCACTTCGGCGGGCTGTCGCCCGACGGGCGCTCCAAGTCGTTCGCGGCGTCCGCGAACGGGTTCGTGCGCGGTGAGGGCGTCGCGGCCCTGTACGTCAAGACGCTGGAGAGCGCACTGCGCGACGGCGACCGGGTGCACGGCGTCATCGCCCGCACGGCCGTCAACAACGACGGCGGCGGCGACAGCCTCGTCACGCCGAGCCGGGCGGGCCAGGAGGATCTGCTGCGCCTGGCCTACGGGGACGGCGCCGTCCCGCTGGACGCGCTCGCCTACGTCGAGGCGCACGCGACCGGCACCGGCCGGGGCGACCCGATCGAGACGGCCGCGATCGGCGCCGTCCTCGGCCGGGGGCGCGCAACCGGCCCGCTGCCGGTCGGGTCGATCAAGACGAACATCGGGCATCTGGAGGCGTGCGCCGGGCTGGCCGGCCTGTTCAAGATCATCCTGGCGCTGCGGCACCGGACGGTGCCGCCGAGCCTGCACGCCGAGACGCCGAACCCGGACATCCCGTTCGCCGACCTCAACGTCGAGATCGTCCGCGAGCCGCTGCGGCTGCCGGACACCGACCCGGTCTACCTGGGCGTCAGCTCCTTCGGCTGGGGAGGCACGAACGCGCACGTCGTGATCACCGGCCCGCCCGCGAGCGACACCGCCGAGGAGGCGGAGACCACCCCGGAGCTGGGCCTGCCCGCGTTCCTGCCGGTCTCCGCCACGACCCCGGCCGTGCTCGCCGAACGCGCCGCGATGCTGCGGGACGACCTGCCGGAGGCGGCGGACGACCTGGCGGCGCTGGCCGGCACCCTCGCCTGGCGCCGCGACCACTTCCCCGTCCGCGCCGCGCTGCTCGGCGACGACCGGGCCCGCGTCCACGCCGCCCTGGACGCGCTGGCCGCCGGGCAGGACGAGCCCGCCGCGTCCGGCCTCGTCACCGCGCGGGCCACCGCGCGGGGCAGGGTGGCGTTCGTGTTCCCCGGCCAGGGCTCGCAGTGGGCCGGCATGGGCCGCGACCTCTACCGCGACAGCCCCGTCTTCGCCGACGTCGTGCGCCGCTGCGCCGACGCCCTGCGCCCGCACGTCTCCTGGGACCCGCTCGCGGTGTTCCGCGGCGAGGCGGGGGACGAGTGGACGACCCGCATCGACATGCTGCAGCCGATCCTGTGGGCGATGTCGCTGGGCCTGGCCGAGCTGTGGCGCGCCGCCGGCGTCGAACCCGACGTCGTCCTCGGCCACAGCCAGGGCGAGATCACCGCGGCGACCCTCGCCGGGATCCTGTCCTACGAGGACGGGGCCCTGGTCATGGCGCGCCGCAGCGCCATCGTCCGCCGCACCTCGGGAAAGGGCCGCATGCTCGCGGTCGACCTGGACCGGGACGCCGCGCTGCGCGCCCTCGACGGCTTCGAGGAGAGCGTGTCGCTGGCCGTGCACAACGGGCCCCGGTCGTGCGTCCTGTCCGGCGACGAGGACTCCGTGCTGATGCTCAAGGAGCTGCTGGAGGCCGACGGCGTGTTCTGCCGGCTGGTCAACGTCGACTACGGCTCGCACAGCCCGCAGATGGCGGGGCTGCGCGACGACCTGCTCACCGCCCTCGCCCCCGCCGCGCCCCGCGCGGGCCGCGTCGAGCTGATGTCGACCGTCCGCGGCCGGCGGCTGGACGGCCCGGAGATGGACGCGGCGTACTGGGCGGAGAACCTGCGCAACCCGGTGCTGTTCGCCGACGCGATGAGCACGCTGTTCGACGGCGGCGTCACCCACGTCGTCGAGGTGAGCCCGCATCCGGTGCTGGTCCCGGCGCTGGAGCAGCTCGCCGCCGGCCGCGCCGAGCCGCCCGCCGCGCTGCCGACGCTGCGCCGCGACGAGGGCGATCCGGCGAGCTTCGCGCTCGCGCTGGCACGCGCCTACACCGCCGGCCTGGAACCCTTCGGCGGGCTGCCCCGCCGCGGCTTCGCCGCCGCGCCCGGCCACCCGCTGCACGGGGAGAGCCACTGGACGCCGGTCCGCCGGCGCGGCCGGGCGACCGTCACCGGATTCGAGGTGTCGCTCGTCCCGGCCCCCGGAGAGCCCGACACCTGGCACGGCGCCCTGGAACTCGCCACCGACGACCTGCCGTGGCTGCTCGACCACCGCGTCCACGGCGCGCCGGTCCTGCCCGGCGCCGCCATGCTCGGCATCGCGGTGAACGCGGCCCGCGCGCGGAGCGGCGCGGTGCCGCGCCGGATCGAGAAGGTCGCCTTCGGCGCCGGGATGCCGCTCGGCGGCGAACCGGTCCGGGTGACCGCCGAGTGGCGGGACGACGTCGCGGGCGGCGGTGGCTTCCGGCTGCTGTCGCTGCCGGAGCGCGGCGTCTCCTGGACGGTGAACGCCACCGGCCGGGTGTACTTCGCGGACGGCGGCGACGAGCCGGCGCCGGAGTTCCCGTCCTGGGCCGGCGATGCGGAGGCCGTCGACGGGGCCGCCTTCTACCGGCGGTGCGCCGAGCGCGGGCTCGACTACGGGCCCGCGTTCCAGGGCGTCCGATCGGTGCGCGCCCTCCCCGGGCGGAGCGAGGCGGCGGGCGAGGTCCGGCTGGCGCGGCACCTCCTGCCGGGCATCCGCCCGCACGAACTGCACCCGGCCCTGTGGGACGGCGCCCTGCAGGTGGCGCTCGCCCTGTTCGAGGGGGACGAAGCGCTGCTGCCGACGGCGGTCCGCGCGGTCCGGGTCCTCGGCGACCTGGCCGAACCCGTCACCGAGGTCTGGGCGCACGCGGTGCGCGGCGCCGACGACCGGGTGGACGTCCGCGTCTTCGACGCGGCGCGCGAGCCGCTGCTGGTGATGGAGGGACTCGCGCTGACACCGCTGCCGGGCGCGGCGCGGGACGGGACCGGCACCGAGCGCCTGCACCGCGCCGCATGGGTCGACGTCACCGACCGGGCACCCGGGAAGGCACCGGAGTCGCCGGGCCGCTGGATCGTCTGCGGGGACACCGCGTCCCGCGCGGCGCTCGGCGCCGCCCTGGCCCGCGCCGGCGCCGAGGTCGTCGACCTCGCGGAGCCGGACGGCGCCGGCGACGTGCTCCCGGCCGACGGGATCGTGTTCGCCGCACCGGGCGCGGACGCCGGGCTCGACGCCCAGCGCCGCGGCCTCGGCCGGCTCACCCGGCTCGTCCGCGCCTGCACCGGCCTCGCCGTCCCGCCGCGCCTCGCCGTGGTAACCGAACGCGCCCAGACCCCGGACGCCGCCGTTCCGCCGGAGGCCGCTGTTCCCTCGGACGTCGTCGTCTCCCCGGACGCCGCCGTTCGCCCGGACGCTGCTGTTCCGCCGGGCGCCGCTGTTCCGCCGGACCCCGGTGGGGCGCTGTACTGGGGGTACGCCCGTGTGCTGCGCCGTGAGCACGGCGAGATGGTGCCGTGCGCCATCGACGTCGACCCGGCCGACCCGGACTGGGCGGCGTCCTGCGCCGCCGAGATCCTGTGCGGCGCCGGCGAGGACCAGGTGGCGCTGCGCGCGGGGCGGCGGCTCGCCGTCCGGCTCACCGCGGGCGAGCCGGACCGGGCCGCCGGGCTCCCGCCGGCCCGCACGGCGCCGCAGCCGTTCCGCGTCGCCGTGCTGCGGCCGGGCACGCCCGGCGGCGTGGACTGCGTCCCGCTGACCCGGCGGCCGCCCGGACCCGGCGAGGTGGAGATCGAGGTCACCGCCGCCGCGGTCAACCCGACCGACGTCCTCAAGGCCGCCGGGGCGTTCCCCGGCGGGCTGTCCGGCGAGGCCGCGCTGCTCGGCGGGGAGTGCGCGGGCCGCGTGGTCGCCACCGGGCCGGACGTGCGGACGCCCGCGGTCGGCGACCGGGTCGCCGCCTGCGCCTTCGGGTCCCTCGCCGGGCACGTGACGATCGGCGCGGCCCAGGCGCTGCCGGTGCCCGAGCACCTCGACGACGCGCAGGCCGCGGCGCTCCCGCTGGTCATGGCGATGGCCTGGTACTCGCTCGTCGACCACGGCCGGCTCGGCGCCGGGGAGACCGTCCTGATCCACGCGGCCGCCGACACCATCGGCCTCGCGGCGGTGCACGTCGCGCGGGTCCTCGGCGCCCGGGTGATCGCCACCGCGGACGGCGCCGCCAAGCGCGACCACCTGCGCGGCCTCGGGATCGACGACGTCCTCGACTCGCGCGGGCTGTCCTGGGCCGAGGAGGTCATGGCCGCGACGGGCGGGCGCGGCGCCGACGTCGTCCTCAACTTCCTGCCCGGCGCGGCGATCCCCGCCGGCCTGGACGTCCTCGCGCCGGACGGCCGGTTCGTCGAGGCCGGCAAGCAGGACATCATGAAGGGCCGCAGCATCAGCCTCGCCGCGTTCGCCAAGGGCATCACGCTGTCGGCGGCCGACGCGAACGGCCTCGTCCGGCGCAACCCCGCGCGCTTCGGCGAGATCCTGCGGACCGTGTGGGAGCACGTCGCCGCCGGCCGGCTCGACCCCCTGCCGGTGCACCGCCGCCCGTTCGCGCAGGCCGGACCCGCACTGTTCGAGATGGCGCGGAACGAGCGTCCCGGCCGGTTCGTCCTCACCGAGCCGGACGGCGTCGGACGCGTCGCCGCGGTGCCGATGCCCGGCGGCCGGTTCCGCGCCGACGGCACCTACCTGATCACCGGCGGCCTCGGCGCGCTCGGCATGTCGCTCGCGGCGTTCCTCGCCGGCCGCGGCGCCGGCGCGGTCGCGCTGCTGAGCCGGTCGGCGCCCGACGACGTCACCGCCAAGCAGCTGGACCGCCTCCGCGAGGGCGGGACGCGCGTCGAGACCGTGCGATGCGACGTCGCCGACGCCGCCGCGCTGCGGCGCGGCCTGGAGAGGCTGCGCGAGGACCTGCCGCCGCTGCGCGGCGTCGTGCACGCCGCCGGGCTGCTCGACGACGCGACGATCCAGAATCTGACCGACGGGCAGCTCGCCCGGGTCCTCGCGCCGAAGGCCGCGGGGGCGCGCAACCTCGACGAGGCCACCGCCGGCGACCCCCTGGACCTGTTCGTGCTGTTCTCCTCGGCCGCCGCGCTCGTCGGCAACGCCGGCCAGGCGGCCTACGCCGCCGGCAACGCCTACCTGGACGCGCTCGCCGAGGCGCGCCGCGCGCGGGGACTGCCCGCGCTCAGCGTGCAGTGGGGGCCCTTCACCGGGATCGGCCTGGCCGCCGCCGGCGAGGAGCGCGGCGCCCGCCTGGAGGAGCGCGGCATGGGCGGGATCTCCGTGGCGGAGGCGTGGCCGGCGCTGGCCGGGATGCTCGGCCGGGACGAGCCCGTCATCGGATACGTGCCGCTCGACCCGCGCCGGTGGTTCGACGCCTACCCGGACACGGCGGCGCTGCCGAGCTGGGAGAGGCTGCGCGCCGCCGTCCGGACCGGCGCCGACGCCGGCACCGCCGGCGGGGAGTTCCGCGCCCTGGTGCGCGACGCCGCCCCCGAGGCCAGAGCGGAACTGGTCGAGGCGAAGCTGCGGGAACTGGCCGCCCGGGTGCTGCGCACCGAACCGGACCGGCTGGAGCCCCGCACCCCGTTCAAGGCACTCGGCCTGGACTCGCTCATGAGCCTCGAACTGCGCAACCGCCTGGAGTCGGCGTTCGGCCTGCGGCTCTCGCCGACCCTGCTGTGGACCTACTCGACGATGACCGCGCTGGCCGGCGCGCTGTGCGAACGGCTGTCCGGCCCCGCGCCGGCCGCCGCGCCGGCGCGGCAGGCACCGCCCGACCACGACGAGGAACCGGACGCATGGACGAGATGAGCCCCCCGGACGACGCGCGGCAGACCCCGTTCAAGCGGGCGCTCGCGACGATCCGGTCGCTGCGGGAGCAGCTGGAGGAGCGGCAGGGCAGGCAGCCGATCGCGGTCGTCGGCGCGGGGCTGCGGCTGCCCGGCGGCATCGCCGGCCTCGGCGGCTACTGGGACCTGCTCGCCGCCGGCGGCGACGCGGTGCGCCCGATGCCGGCGGCGCGGATGGGGCCGTTCGCCGGCGCATGGGCGGGGCTGCCGCAGCGCGGCGGCTTCCTGGACGAGGTCCTGGACTTCGACGCGGCGTTCTTCGGCATCAGCCCCCGCGAGGCCCGCGGCCTGGACCCCCAGCACCGGCTCCTGCTGGAGGTGACGTGGGAGGCCCTGGAGGACGCGGCGCTGCCCGCCGACGTGCTCGCCCGCACCGAGACCGGCCTCTACCTCGGCATCATGTGGCAGGACTACCGGGAGTGGCTGACCGGGGACCCGGACGCGTACTGGACCACCGGCAACGGCCACAACTTCGCCGCCGGGCGGATCGCCTACACCCTCGGGCTGACCGGGCCGGCCATGGCGGTCGACACGGCCTGCTCGTCCTCGCTGGTCGCGGTCCACCTGGCCGTCCAGGCGCTGCGCCGGGGGGAGTGCGGCACGGCGATCGCCGCGGGGGTGAACCTGATCATGTCGCCCCGGTCGACCCGGCTCGTCCGGGAGACCCGCTCCCTCGCGCCCGACGGCCTGTGCAAGGCGTTCGACGCGCGGGCCAACGGCTTCACCCGGGGCGAGGGGTGCGGCGCGATCGTCCTCAAGCGCCTCGACCACGCGCTGCGGGACGGCGACCGGGTGCACGCGGTGATCCACGGCTCGGCCGTCAACCAGGACGGCCGGTCCGGCGGGTTCACCGCGCCGAACGTGCTGTCCCAGGTGGCGCTGCTGGAGCGGGCGATGGCGGACGCCGGCGTCGAGCCGGCCGACATCGGCTACGTCGAGGCGCACGGCACCGGCACCTCCCTCGGCGACCCGATCGAGATGGAGGCCCTCGCGACCGCGATCGGGCGGCGCAGCGGCGGCGCGCCCCTCACGGTCGGCGCGGTCAAGACGAACTTCGGGCACCTGGAGTCGGCGGCGGGCATCGCCGGGCTGCTCAAGGCCGTCCTGTGCCTGCGGCACCGCGCGGCGCCGCCCGTGGTGCACCTCCGGACGCTGAACCCCCGCATCGACCTGTCCGGCACCGCGATCACCGTCCCCACGGAACTCGCCGGCCTCGACCCGGCGAGCGGGGCGTACGCGGGCGTCAGCTCCTTCGGCATGAGCGGGACCAACGCGCACGTGATCCTCGCCGCGCCCGCCGGACAGGCCCCGGCAGCCGAACCCGCCAGGGTGGACGAATTCGAGATCTCCGCCAAAACCCCCGGGGCCCTGCGCGCGCTGGCCGGCTCCTACGCCGACCGGGTCGAGGGCCTCGACCCGGCCGACTACCCCGCCTTCGCCTACACGGCCACGCACGGGCGCACCCGGCACGAGGTGCGCGCCCGGGTCACGGCACCGGACCCGGCCGCCGCCGCCACCGCGCTGCGAGCCATCGCAACCGGTGAGCCGTCCGCAGGGGACGACGAAGGCGCCGACCCGCCCGACACCCTGCCCCGCCGCGTCATCGACCTGCCGCCCTACCCCTGGCAGCGCACCCGGCACGCCCCCGCGCACGACACGCCGGAACCGCCCCCACCCGCCGCCTACGAGCTGGCCTGGGACGCGGCCGACCCGGACGAGACGCCGCTGGACACCGCCGCCCTCGTCCTGGCGGGAGACGACGCCGACCTGCTCGGCCTGCTGGCCCGAGAGGCCGCCGAGCACGGACGAGACGGCACGATCCTCGCCCCCGCCCCCACCGACGTCCCACCAGGCTGGACGCAGGCCGACCTGCCCACGAACGCAGACACCTGGCGCGAGTTCTGGACCACCCGACCAGCCTCCCAACCAGCCGTACTAATCCTCGCCCCCAAGACCCCCCTCCCGGGTGACCCTGACCCGGCCGCGGCACCCGACACCGCCACGGCGACGCCCTTCCCAGGTGATGCTGGCCCGGCCGCTGCTGCTGCGGTGCTCTGCTCTGGTGTGACCGTGGCGGTGGGCGCGGCGGGCGGGGGTGAGGGCGGGGTGCGCGCGCGGGTTTTTCTGGTCACCCGTGCCGCCCGCCGCGTCGACGGCGACGACCAGGTGGTCTCGGTCGCGCATGGGGCGCTGCACGGTCTGGCGCCGGTGCTCGGGCTGGAGACGGGCGGTGCCTGGGGCGGGGTCGTCGACCTGCCGGCGGAGCCGGGCGCCGGGGACGCGCGGGCGCTGCTCGCCCTCGTCGCCGCGCAGGCCGGCCCGAACCCGCCGGCGGTCATCGAGGACCTGGCGGCCGTGCGCGGCGGCCGGGTGCGCGCGGCCCGGCTGCGCGCCGCCCCCGGCCACGTCCCGGACCTGCCCGTGCGGGACGACGCGACCTACCTCGTCACCGGCGGGCTGGGCGCGGTCGGCCGGGAGATCACCGCCGACCTGGTGCGTCGCGGCGCCCGCTCCCTGCTGCTCATCGGCCGCCGGGACCCGGACGCGCTGGACGCCGGCGACGCCGCGTTCCTCGCCGGGCTGCGCGAGGCCGGCGCTCGGATCGCCTACCGGGGCGGCGGCTGCGAGACCCCGGACGCGCTCGCCGCGGCCTGCGCCGGCCTGCAGGGCCTGCCGCCGGTCCGCGGCGTCGTGCACGCCGCCGGGAGCGCCGACCGGCTGCCGCTGGCCCGGCTGGACACCGCCGGCTTCGAGACCGCGCTGCTCGGCAAGCTCGCCGGCGCGTGGCGGCTGCACGAGGCCGCCCGCGACTGGCCGCTGGACTTCTTCGTCCTCGTCTCCTCCGTCTCGGCGGTGTGGGGAACCGAGGGGTACGGCGCCTACTCCGCCGCGAACGGCGCGCTCGACGCGCTCGCGGCGCACCGGCTGTCGCTCGGGCGGCCGGCGGCGAGCATCGCCTACGGCCCGTGGGCGCTGGCCGGCACCGGGATGGCGGACGAGGCGGCGCTGCGCCGCTACGGCCGGATCGGGGTCGGCGCGCTGACCGCCGAGCAGGGCCGCGCCGCGCTGACCGGCCGGGCGGCCGGACCGGCCGGGCACGTGCTGGCCTGCCCGCTGGACCCGCCCCGCTTCGCCGAGGTCATGTCGGGGCTGCGGCCGCGCGGCCTGTACACCGGGATGGTCCCCGGCGCACCGGACGCCGCGCCGGGCGCCGCACCGGGTGGATCGGCGCTGCTCGCGGAGCTGGCGGCGCTGCCGGAGCGCAGCCGTCCCGCCGCCGCGACCGCGCACGTGCGCAGGCTGGTCGCCGAGCAGCTCGGCCACGCCGACCCCGCCGCGGTGGCCGACGACACCGGGTTCTTCGAGCTCGGCGTCGACTCGATCATGGCGCTGGACCTGGTGGCCCGGCTGTCCGCCGAGTTCGGCACGGACCTGCAGTCGGCGGACGTCTTCGACCACCCCACCGTCGCCGAGCTGGCGGCCCACATCCTGGCGCGGCCCACGACCGCCCCGCCGCAAGAGCAGCCGGGCCGGGGCGCCCCGCCGCCGGCCGCCGGGCCCACGACCGGCGCGCCGGAGGAGCCGCCGGGGTGGGGCACCCCGCTGCCGGTCGCCGGGCCCACGACCGGTGTGCTGGAGGAGGCGCCTGGGCGGGGCGCCCCGCTGCCGGTGGCGCGGCCCACGGGCGCGGCGGTGCCGCACGCCGCCGCCGCCGGGGGAGAGCCCATCGCGATCGTCGGCATGGCCGGCCGGTTCCCCGGCGCGGACTCCGTCGAGGAGCTGCGCGACCTGCTGCGCACCGGCGGGGACGGCGTCACGACCGTGCCGCGGGACCGCTGGGACGCGGCGTCCTTCACCGGCGACGTCCGGCGGGCCGGCCGGATCACCACCGACCAGGGCGGCTTCCTGCGCGACATCGACCGCTTCGACGCCGCGTTCTTCGACATCCCGGTCCGCGAGGCCGACAACCTCGACCCGCAGCAGCGGCTGCTGCTGGAGTCGGCCTGGCACGCCCTGGAGGACGCCGGCATCGGCCCGCACGGCCTGCGCGGCACGCGGACCGGCGTCTTCACCGGGGTGAGCTACGGCGACTACGCGCGCGTCCTCGCCCGCGGCGGCCCCGAGCACATCGACGCCTACTACAGCACGGGCACCGCGCTGAACGCCGCCGCCGGCCGGATCGCCTACCTGCTCGGCCTCGCCGGCCCGGCCGTCGCGGTGGACACCGCGTGCTCGTCCTCGCTGGTGGCCGTGCACCTCGCCGTCCGGTCGCTGCGCGGCGGCGAGACCGACGCCGTGCTCGCGGGCGGCGTCAACGTCATCCTCGACCCGATGTCGACGGTGGCGGTGAGCCGCGCCCACATGCTGTCCCCCACCGGACGCTGCCGGGCCTTCTCCGCCGACGCGAACGGGTTCGTCCGCGCGGAGGGCTGCGGCGTGCTCGTCCTCAAGCGGCTGAGCGACGCCCGGCGCGACGGCGACCGGGTGCTGGCGGTGATCCTCGGCAGCGGCGTCAACCAGGACGGCGCCTCCTCCGGCCTGACCGCGCCGAGCGGCACCGCGCAGGAGGCGATGCTCCGCACGGCGCTCGCCGACGCCGGCGTGCCCGGCGCGCGGGTGTCCTACTTGGAGGCGCACGGCACCGGGACCTCCCTTGGCGACCCGGTCGAGATCGGCGCGGCGTGGCGGGTCCTCGGTGAGGGGCGGCGGCCGGACGAGCCGCTGCGCGTCGGCTCGGTGAAGAGCAACGTCGGGCACTGCGAGTCCGCGGCGGGCGCGGTGGCGCTGATCAAGACGGTCCTCGCGCTGCGGGACGGGGTGATCCCCGCGAACCTGCACTTCCGGGAGCCGAACCCGCACGTCGACTGGTCCGCCATGAACGTCGAGGTCGTCGCGGCGCCGGCGCCGTGGCCGCGGGGCGACCGGCCGCGCGTCGCGGGCGTGTCCGGTTTCGGGTTCACCGGGACCAACGCCCACATCGTCCTCGCCGACCCGGCGGACGCCCCGCCCGGCCCCGGCGCGGCGGCGGGCGGCGCCCCCTACCTCGTCCCGCTGTCGGCGCCCGACGCGGACGGCCTCGCCCGGCTGTCGGACGCCTGGGCCGAGCGCCTGGAGAGCGCCACCGAGGACGAGCTCGGCGGGCTCGCCGCCGTCGCGGCGACCGGCCGCGCCCACTTCCCGTACCGGCGCGCCCTGCTCGGCGCCGACCGGGACGCGCTACTGGCCGCGCTGCGCGCACCGGCCCCCCGGGACCCCGCGCCCCGCTCCCCGCGCGTCGCGTTCCTCTTCGCCGGCCAGGGCAGCCAGTACCTCGGCATGGCCAGGGAGCTGTACGAGACCGAGCCCGTCTTCCGGGACGTCTTCGACCGCTGCGACCGCGTCCTGGAACCGCTGCTCGGCGCGTCGCAGGCCGAGCTGGCGCTGTACGGCGACGACCCGAAGGCGATCGACGAGACCCGGGTGACGCAGCCCGCGCTGGTCACGCTGGAGCTCGCGCTCGCCGCCCTCTGGGAGTCGTGGGGCGTCGCCCCGGCGGTCGTCATGGGGCACAGCGTCGGCGAGATCGCCGCGGCGATCCACGCGGGCGTCCTCGACCTGGAGGCGGGGCTCACGCTGATCGCCGAACGGGCGCGGCTGATGCAGGGCACCGAACGCGGCGCGATGGTGTCCGTCGTCGCCGCCGAGACCGACGCCGCCGGCTGGGCCGCCGACCACGGCCTCGACCTCGCCGCGGTGAACGGCCCCGAATCGGTCGTCGTGTCCGGCGCGCCGGCGGCGGCGGACGCGTTCGTGGCGAGCCTGGCCGAGCGGGGCGTCCGGCACCGGCGGCTCAGCGTGTCGCACGCCTTCCACTCCCGGCTGCTCGACCCGGTGCTGGCGGAGTTCACCGCCGCCGCCGAGCGCCTGGAGACGCGCGCCCCGCAGGTGCCGATCATCTCGAACCTGACCGGCCGGCTCGCCGGCCCCGGCGCGTACGACGCCGGCTACTGGGCGCGGCACGCCCGCGACCCGGTGCGGTTCCACGCCGGGGCGCGGCGGCTCGCCGAACTCGGCGTCGACGCCTGCCTGGAGATCGGCCCCGACCGGACCCTCGCCAACCTGGTGAAGGCCGCCGGGCTGGCGCCGTCCGGCGGCGCCCACGCCTCGCTGCGCCGCCGGTCGGGCGACCGGGCCGCGATGCGCACCGCCGCCGCGGCGCTCTACCGGCTCGGCCAGGACCTGACCTGGGCCCGGATCCTCCCGCCGCACGGCGGCGACCGGCCACCGGCCCCGCGCTACCCGTTCGCGCGCACCCGGCACTGGGCGGACGTCCCGGGACACGCGGCGTCCGGCCCGGGACTGCACGCCGCGGCCTGGGGCACCGAACTGCGCTCGCCCGGTCTGCGCGGCCGCGTCTTCGCCACCGAGCGCAGCACCGCCTTCCCCGCGCACCTCACCGACCACCGCCTCTTCGGCACCGTGTCGGTGCCGGGGGCGTCGCAGACCGCGACCGTGCTGTCGGCGCTCGGCGCGGACGGGTCCCCGCTCGTCCTCGCGGACCTGCACTTCCCGCGCGCCCTCGTGCTGCGGGACGGCGAGCGGTACGAGATGCAGATCATCGACGCGGTGCAGGACCACGGGACGCGCACCGTCAGCGTGCAGAGCCTCGTCGACCCCGACCGGGACCGCTGGCAGGAGCACCTCGCCGCGCGGATCGTCCCGGCGGACGGGACCGAGGCCCGGCCCGTGCCGGACGCGGACGCGTTCGTCGCGGGCGCGGAGCGCCGGCTGTCCGGCGACGACTTCTACCGGCACCTGTGGGCGCTCGGCTACCATCTCGGCCCGTCGTTCCGCTGGATCCGCGACATCTGGATCAGCGGCGACGAGGCGCTCGTCCGGTACGCCGAGCCCGCCGAGCCGAGCGAGGACCCGGCCGGCTACGAGATCCATCCGGGCCTGCTGGACTCGGTGCTGCAGAGCACGGTCGCCTTCGCGGTCGGGCTGCCGGGCGGCGACCCGGCCGAGCAGCCGGCGCTCGGCATCCCGTTCGCGGCGGCGCGGCTGGCGTTCCCCGGCCGTCCCGTGCCCGGCCGCGAACTGTGGGGGCACGTGCGGGCCACCCGCCGCGACCGGGGATCCGCCGACCTCGCGCACGTCGAGGCCGCCGACCTCCACCTGTTCTACCGGGGCGGCGCGACCGTCCTCGCGGTGGACGGATTCCGGTTCCGCCGCGCCCCTCGCGCACTGCTCGAGCGCTCCCTGCGGGAGTCCGCCGACCACGCGTACACATTGACGTGGGCGGAGCGGGAGGCCCCGGCGGCCGACGCGGCCGAACAGCGATGGCACGTCGCGGTCACCGACCCCGACGGCCGCACCGCCGGCCTACGGGCAGAGCTCGAATCCCTCGGCCACCGGGTCGCGGACATGGCGGACGGCGCCGTCCCCGACCTCGTCGTAGACGCCCGCTTCCTCGCGGTGGCCGACACCGGGCCCGGCGACGCCCTCGCTTCGGCCCTCGCCCTCACCGAACAACTGCGCACCGCCCCGCGCGACGTCCCGTACGCCCTCCTATGCGAGGAGGACGAGGCCACGGCACCGGTACGCGAGTCGCTGTACGGCCTGCTGGCCGCGCTGGAGGCCGAGCAGCCGGACCGCCGGCTCCTGCGCATCACACTCGCCGCCGGCTGGGACGACGCCACCCTCGCCGGCGCACTGACCCGCTCCCTCAACGAGAACATCCCCGAGACCCGACTGAAGATCGGACCAGGAGACGTCCAGGTGGCCCGCCTGACCCCGGCCGGCCAATCCAGCCCCCTCGCTACGCCAGCCCCCACCACGGGTGCGGCGCTGGTCACGGGTGGGCTTGGTGCGCTCGGGCTCAGTGTCGCCGGCTTTCTCGCCGGGCGGGGTGTGCGGTCGATCGCGCTGATGGGACGGTCGGCGCCCGACGAGGCCGCGCGGCGGGTCATCGACGAGCTGACCGCGCGCGGTGTCCGCGTCCACGTCGTGCACGGTGACGTGACGGAGCCGCAGGCGTGCCGGCGGGCGGTGGCGGAGGCGGCGCGCGACCTCCCGCTCCGCACCGTCCTGCACCTGGCCGGGGTCAGTGACGACCACGCGTTCGAGGGCCTGACGGAGGCGTCGTTCGAGACGGTGTTCGCGGCGAAGGCCCGTGGCGCCGCCAACCTGGCGGCGGCGCTCGCGGGGCACGAGCTGGACGCGTTCGTGCTCTTCTCCTCCGCGTCCGCCGTGCTGGGCACCGCCGGGCAGGCCAACTACGCGGCGGCGAACGGCTACCTCGGCGGCCTTGCCGAGTCGCTGCGCGCGGCCGGCGTCCCCGCGACGGCCATCGACTGGGGCGCGTGGATCCCGCGCGCGAAGGGCGGCATGGCCGCGTCCGCGGCGGCGGAGCGCGCGGCGGCCCGCGGCGGCGTGCGCGCCCTGTCCGACGAGGAGGCCGAGGAGCTCCTGTGGCTCGCGGTCGACGGCGGGCACGCCCGGCTCGCGGCCGTGGCCCTCGACCCGGACCGCTACCTCGACGGCGCGGCGGGCCACCCCCGGGCCGCGCTGCTCGCACGTCCGGCCGGTCCCCGGGCCGCCGCGCGGGTGCCGGAGCGGCCGCGCGGGTGGCTGGCCGAGGACGTCGCCGGCGCCGATCCGCAGGACCGCGAGGAGCGGCTCCGCGACGCGGTGGAGGACATGGTGACCGAGGTACTCGGCGCGCCGGCCCCGGCCGGCGGCGAGCTCGGCTTCGGCGACCTCGGGCTGGACTCGATCATGGTGATCGACCTGCGGACCCGGCTGTCGCACGCGGTCGGCCTGGACCTGGACGCCACCGTGGCGCTCGACCACCCCACCGCGGAGCGGCTGGCCGCGCACGTCACCGGCCTCCTGTTCCCACCGGACGCCGAGACGGGGGCCGAGACCGAGGCCGACGTCCCCGGGGCGCCGTCCGAGGCCGATCCCGCCGATCTGTCGTTCGACGAGCTGATCGAGGCCGTGCGGGCCGATCTGCAGCCGAGGAAATGAGAGTGGACATGGTGGACTCCCCGGAGATACGCGGGCTGCTGGAGGACCAGCTCCGGCTGTCGAAGCGGCTGAGGGCACGGATCCGGGAGCTGGAGGAGGCCGCGCGCGCACCGATCGCCGTGGTGGGCATGGGCCTGCGGTTCCCGCGCGACATCGACTCGCCCGACGGCTACTGGGACTTCCTGCGCGGCGAGGGCACGGCGCTGTCGGAGATCCCCGCCGACCGCCCCGGTCTGCGCGCGGTGTACGACCCGGTCGCGGGCAGGCCGGGCCGCTCCTACGTCGACCGCGCCGGGTTCCTGTCCGACATCGCGCACTTCGACGCGGAGTTCTTCGGCATCTCCCACCGGGAGGCGAAGCTGCTGGACCCGCAGCAGCGGATGCTGCTGGAGACCGCGTGGGAGGCGCTGGAACGGGCGGGCGTCGCCGTCCGCCGCTCCGACCGGCTGAACGCCGGCGTCTACCTGGGCATGATGGCCTCGGAGTACAGCGAGCGGCTGGAGGACGCGACGCGGAGCCGCATCGACCCGTACTACACGACGGGCGGCGGGCTGTGCTTCGGCGCCGGGCGGATCGGCTACGTCATGGGCTTGTCGGGCCCGGCGGTGAGCGTCGACACGGCGTGCTCGTCCTCGCTCACCGCGCTGCACCTCGCCGTGCGCGGGCTGCGGAACGGCGACTGCCGGTACGCCCTCGTGTGCGGGTCGAACCTGCTGCTGTCGGCGAACCTCATGGTGTCGCTGTGCCAGACCCGGGCGGTGTCGCCGACGGGGCGGTCCAGATCGTTCCTGGCGTCGGCGGACGGCTACGGGCGGGCCGAGGGCGTCGGGACGGTCGTGCTGATGCGCCTGGCGGACGCCGAGCGCGGGCGGCACCCGATCCTCGCCGTCGTCCGGGGGACCGCCGCCAACCACGACGGCGCGGCGTCCGGGCTGACCGCGCCGAACGGGCCCGCGCAGCGGGAGGTCGTCCGCGCGGCGCTCGCCGACGCGGGCGTCGACCCGTCCGACCTCGGCTGGATCGAGGCGCACGGCACCGGGACGGTGCTCGGCGACCCCGTCGAGGTCGGCGCGCTCGACGGCGCCGTCGGCGACGCGATCCGGAGGCGGCGCACGCCGCTGGCGCTCGGCAGCGTGAAGTCCCGGCTGAACCACATGGAGGCCGCGTCGGGCATCGCGGCGCTGATGAAGACCGTGCTGATGCTCCGGCACGCGGAGATCCCGGCCGCCGTGGACGACGCGGACGGCGACCTCAACCCGCACATCCCCTGGGAGCGGCTGAACTTCACGGTGCCGCGCCGCAACCAGCCGTGGCCGCGCTCGCTGCCCCGCCGCGTCGCGGGCATCAACTCGTTCGGGATGAGCGGCACCAACGTCCACGCCGTCCTGGAGGCGTACGAGCCCGAGGAGACCGAGCCGCCGGCCGCGGGCACGCGGCCGGAACTGCTGACGCTGTCGGCGAAGACCCCGGAGGCACTGGCCGACGTCGCCGCGGCCGTCCGCGCCCGGCTGGAGAAGGCCGATCCGGCGGAGTTCCCGTCCATCTGCCACACGCTGCGGGCGGGACGGGCCGCCTTCGCCCACCGCCTGGCGGTGACCGCCGCGACGCCCGCGGAGGCCGCCGCGCGCCTCGCGGAGGCGGCCCCGGGCGCCACGGCGCCGGTGCGCTCGCTGACGCTGCGGCTCCGCCGAGGCGACGCGGACACCAGACTGCTGGCCGACGCGGTCACGGCCCTCACCGACGCCTTCCCGGAGCTGGCGGAGGCCCTCGACGGTGCGCCCGACGCACCGGCCGAGCGGCTCGCGCACGTCCTGGGCCGGCTGGGGCTGCGCGTGCGGACGCGGTCCGACGGGTCGCGCGACACCGAGCCCGCGCGACTGGAGTGGGAGTCCGGGCGCGGCGCCCCGGCCCGCTCGGTGCCGCTGGTGGGCGACTCCCCGCAGAGCGCTCCGGACCTGTTCGCCGACGCGCTCGCCGATCTGTTCACCAGCGGCGGCGACCCGCGGCTGGACGCGCTGCGCGCACCGGGCGCGCGGCTGGTCGGCGACCTGCCGACCCATCCGTTCCGCCGCGTCCGGTTCTGGATCGACGAGCCGGAGGCGACCGCGACCGGCGCGCCCGCCGTGCCGGACACCGCGCCGGACGCCTCGCCGGAGCGCCCGGACCCGCAGGACCGGGACGGCATGCGGGCATACCTGATGGCCGTGCTGAAGGACGTCCTGGACGCACCGGAGGACGTCGACCCGGAGGCGTCCCTGCTCGACGCGGGCGGCGACTCGTTCATCTTCACCCTGTACCTGACGAAGGTCGAGGAGCACTTCCAGACGGGCGTGCCGCCGGAGGACGTGCCCGTCGACATCCCGGTGGCCGAACTCGTCGACCGCCTCGCCGGCCACATCGCCGAGACGGCGGCGGCGCCGGCCGGGAGCCGGGCGTGATGGGCGGGCCGGCCGGCGTGCTGCGGCCGCGGCCGGTGCGCGACCCCGAGCTGCGGCTCCTGGTGTTCCACCACGCGGGCGGGTCGGCCGCGGCCTACTACCCGCTCCTGCACTGCCTGCCGCGCACCTGGGACCTGGTCCTGGTCGACCTGCCCGGCCGGGGCAAGCGGCACCGGTCGCCCCCGGTCCCGGACATGGCGCGGCTCGTCGCCGGCGCCGCCGCGGACGTCCTCGGCTGGGCCGGCCCGCCGATCGCGCTGCTCGGGCACAGCCTCGGCGCCACCGTCGCCGCCGAGGCCGCCCGCGCCGTGACCGGCCGCGTCGACCTGGCCTGGGTCGGGGTGTCCGCACGTCCCGCGCCGGGCCGGGCGGTGCCGACGGCGCTGGACCGGCCGGACCTGCCGGACCGGGAGCTGATGGCGGAGCTGGCGCGCATCGGCAGCGTCCCCGACCGGATCGACGAGGTGCCGGAGTTCCGCGACCGGTTCCTCCGCGTGGTCCGCGCCGACCTGCGGGCACTCGGGACGTACCGCCCGGTGCCGGGCCGGGCGCCGCTGACCGCCCCGGTGACGGCGTTCGGCGGGACCGACGATCCGCTGGCGCCGCCCGACTCCCTGCCGCCCTGGGCGCGGGAGACGACGGGTCCCTTCCGCCGGCTGCTGTTCCCCGGGGCGCACTTCCACTTCCTCGGCGCCGCCTTCCCGCGCTTCGGGGCGGCGGTCCGGCAGGAGATCCGGCGCTCGCTGGAGCACCGCCCGGGCGTCCCCGCCGGCGCGCTCGCCCGGACGCCCGCGGCCGCCCGTCCGCAGGAGGCCCTTCCGCAGGAGGTACAACGATCATGACGTCGGAGCACGAGGCCAGGCCGGATTCCGCCCCGGCCGAGGTGGAGCGGCCCGTCGACATCCGGCCCCTGTGGGCGGGCTTCCCGACGGGCGTCGCGATCGTCACGGCGCTGGACGGCGACGGCCGGCCCTGGGGCATGACGTGCACGTCGCTGTGCAGCGTGTCGCTCGATCCGCCGATCCTGCTGGTCTGCCTGCGCTGCGGCAGCCCGACGCTGCGGGCCGTCCGGGAGCGCGGCCTGTTCGCGGTCAACCTGCTGCACGACGAGGCCGAGGCGTCGGCGGAGCTGTTCGCCTCCGGGGCCGCGGACCGGTTCGCGCACATCGGCTGGGAGCTCGGGGAGCACGCCGCCGGGCCGCACCTGCCGAACTCCGCGCACACCATCGCCGACTGCGCGGTCGTCGACGCCAGCGTCGTCGGCGACCACGCGGTGATCATGGGCGGGATCCGCGCGGTCACCCGGGTCGGCGTGCACCGGCCGCTGCTGTACGGGTTGCGCCGGTACGCGACCTGGCGGGACGCGGTGGCCGGCGACCGCGTCCATTCCGCGTACGACTTCATCTCGTGAGGGGAGCAGGCCGGTGAACCCGGAACAAGACCAAGCCTTGGAGAACGCGACCGCGGACCTCGTCGTCATCGGGTCCGGGGCGGCGGGCCTGTCGGCGGCCGTGCGGGCCGCGGCGCTCGGCCTCGACGTCCTCGTCGTGGAGAAGGGCGAGTTCCTCGGCGGGACCGCCGCGATGTCCGGCGGCGCCATCTGGCTGCCGGACAACCCGCTGATCAAGGAGGCGGGGGCCGACGACTCGTTCGAGCGGTCCATGACCTACCTGGACGCGTGCGTCGGCGAGCCGGGCCCCGCGGCCTCCCGCGCGCGCAAGGAGGCCTACGTCCGGGAGGGGCCGCGGCTCGTGGACTTCCTGCGCGGGCAGGGACTCACGTTCAGCTACTCCGACGGCTACCCCGACTACTATCCCGAGCTGCCCGGCGGCCACGTGCGCGGCCGCAGCATCATGGCGGAGATCTTCGACCGCCGCCGGCTGGGCGAGTGGGACGCCTGGATGCGCCGGGACGTCGGATTCAAGATGCAGATCCTGATCAAGGACGCGCGCGAGATCATGGACGTCCCGTACGTCGTGACCACCGGCGCGGGACGGCGCGCGCTCGCCGCCGTGGCCGGCCGGACCGTGCTCGGCAGGCTGCGCCGGCAGCGCAAGGTCAGCCTCGGGCAGGCGCTCGTCGGGCAGCTGCTGCTCGCCGCGCAGCGGCTCGGCGTCCGCGTCTGGCGGGAGGCCCCGCTCACCGGGCTCATGGTCGCGGACGGCGCGGTGACCGGTGCGACGGTGGCGCGCGGCGGCGCGGACGTCGCCGTCCGCGCCCGGCACGGGGTGCTCCTCGCGGCGGGCGGGTTCGCCCGCAACGCGGGGATGCGCCGCGAGTACGGCCCGCACCCCTCGTCGGCGGACTGGACGTCGGTGAGCGTCCACGACACCGGCGACGCGATCCGCGCCGCGATGGAGATCGGCGCCGCCACCGACCTGATGGACGAGGCCACCTGGTCGCCGACGACGCTGCTGCCCGACGGCACGCCCTCGGCGCCGCTGTGGGAGCGCATGACCCCGTTCTCGATCATGGTCGACGCGCGCGGCGAGCGGTTCTGCAACGAGGCGGGCAGCTACATGGAGATCGGCCAGCGGATGTACGAGCGGGGCGCGGTGCCGTCCTGGATCGTGTTCGACGCCCGGCACCGCAACCGCTACCCGTTCGGTGACGCCATGCCCCGGATGACCCCGAAGGAGTGGCTGACCAGCGGTTACCTGAAGAAGGCCGGCACGGTGCAGGAGCTGGCGCGGGCCTGCGGCATCGACGCGGACGGGCTGGCCCGCACCGTCGAGCGGTTCAACCGGATGGCCGACGCCGGCGTCGACGCGGACTTCGCCCGCGGCGCCAGCGAGGTCGACCGGGCGGGCGGCGACCGGTCGCACAAGCCCAACCCGTGCCTCGGCGCCCTCGAGAAGGCCCCGTTCTACGCCATCGAGCTGTACCCGGGCGACGCCGGCACCTGCGGCGGCCTGCTCACCGACGCGCACGCCCGCGTCCTCGCCCGGAACGGCGCGCCGATCGGCGGCCTGTACGCGGCGGGCGCGACGTCGGCGTCGGTGATGGGCCGGGTGTACCCGGGCGGCGGCTGCTCGCTCGGCCCCGCGCTGGTGTTCGGTTTCGTCGCCGCCGACCACGTCGCCGGAGCCGCCGGGCGGGCCCGCGCGGCGACCGGCGGCGAGGGCGCCGGCCTGGCCGGCTGACGATCCCCGCGCCGGCCCCACCGGACGGGGAGGATCCGGCCGGTGGGGTCAGGCGGCGCTGGGGACGGGGGCCAGGCCGGGCAGGGCGAGCAGTACCGGGGGACGGGTCCAGTCGAGCGGCCGGATCGTCAGGTCGAGCCGCAGCTCCCGGTTCGGCCGGACCACGATCGGCCCCACCGTGTCGACGAGCAGCGGCTGGTCGCAGTAGGGGGTGACCGGCGGATGCGCCCCGTGCGCCACCGCGTGCAGGTACCAGGTGCCCACCGGTATGGCGGGGAGCCGGAACAGGCCGGGGGCGGCGAACAGGTCGCAGGCGGACGGCCGGCCCTGCAGGATCGGGCTGTCGAACACGCCGACGTAGACCGGCGACCGGGGCGGCTCGACCACCTCGATCGTGCCGGCCAGCGCCCCGCGCGCCCTGGACGGCGGGTGCGGCGCGGCGGTCTCCCGCCGGACGGCCGCACCGCTGTGGCCCATCCGCCGGTACTGCGTGGGCGACATGCCGACCGACTCGCTGAACCTGCGGGTGAACGTCCCGGTACCGCTGTAGCCGACCTGTGCGGAGATGTGGGCGACGTTGAACGAGGTGGTGAGCAGCAGCCGCTTGGCCTCCTGGAGGCGGACGGCGCTGAGGTAGCGGCCGGGCGTCACCCCGGTCACGCGGCGGAACACCCGGAGGAAGTGGTACTTGCTCAGCATCGCCGTCTGCGCGAGCTCCTCCAGGCGGAGCGGTTCGCCGTACCGCTCGTGGATCGCCAGCACGGCGCGCTCGATCAGGTGTTCCATGTCTGCTCCCGGTAGAGATGCATCGGCGTGGCGCTCCCGGTGTCGATGGCGCCGGACGGTGTGGCGGAGGTCGGCGTCCGCCACGGCCCGGCACCGGGGCACCCCGGCCCTGCGGGCGGCGGGTGCGGCGGCGGGGGACTGGGCGGGGGGACGTGGGTCCTGGTGAACAGGGGGGTCACGACGCGCCGGGGGCGAGCGCTTTCGGGAGTCCGCTGGCGTGGTTCGGGAGAAGAACCGGCGATTCGTGACGGTGCGAATGAGTTGCGCCGCCGATTTTCGGTCCCATTTCGGCGGGTCCGTTAAATCAACAAAGAGCCGTAAAGAGCGGCAGGCCGATACACTGCCAAAGTCGGTCCGCATGGCCTGACCTGTGGTTTTTGCCGGTTATTTGCCGCTGCTCGCGGATGGTCACCACGATGCCCCCTTCCGTGTCCGTGCCATGCCATGCTTACGTAACCGGCAAATTGTGTCTTCTTCGTCCTTGCTCAATGCCGATCGAATGCGAATCGTGGCGCAGCGTGATCATCCGTTGCATTCTGTAGCGGACAATCCGGGGGGCGGCATTTAGGACGCTGGAAAGGAATCGTGGCCGGGAGTGGCCGCGGCCCCGCCGGGCCGCCCGGCCGGCCCGGCGGTCCACCGCCGGAACAGCTCGATCTCGCCGGCGACCCCGTCCCGCAGCTCCGGATCGCTCACCCCCATCCCGTCCCGGGGGGCGAGGCAGCGCACGCCGATCTTGCCGATGTGCCGGTTCTGGTGCACCATCCGCACGGCCTCCGCGGCCTGCTCCAGCGGAAAGGCCGCCGACAGCGTCGGATGGATCAGTCCCCGGCCGACGAGGCGGTTCGCCGCCCACGCCTCCCGGTAGTTCGCGAAGTGCGTGCCGACGACCTTCTTCAGGTGCATCCACAGGTACCGGTTGTCGAAGTGGTGCTCGTACCCGCTCGTGGACGCGCAGGTGACGATCGTGCCGCCGCGCGCCGCGGTGAAGACGCTCGCGCCGAACGTCTCCCGGCCCGGGTGCTCGAACACGATGTCGGGGTCCTCGCCTCCGGTCAGCTCCCGGACGCGCTGCCTGAACCTGCGCCATTCCTTCTTGTCGGGGACGTCGCCGTCCCAGAAGCGGAAACCCTCGGCGGCGCGGTCGATGACGAGGTCGGCGCCCATCGCGCGGCACAGGTCGGCCTTGTCCGCCGAGGACACCACGCAGACGGGGATCGCGCCGCCGTTGAGGGCGAGCTGCACGGCGTACGAGCCGAGCCCGCCGCAGGCGCCCCAGATCAGCACGATGTCGCCCTGCTTCAGGTTCGCGCCGTTGCGCGACACGAGCTGCCGGTAGGCGGTGGAGTGCACCAGCCCGGGGGAGGCGGCCTCCTCCCACGTCAGGTGCGCGGGCTTGGGCATCAGCTGGTTCGCCTTGACCAGCGCCAGTTCCGCCAGCCCGCCGAAGTTGGTCTCGTAGCCCCAGATGCGCTGCTCCGGGTCGAGCATCGTGTCGTCGTGGCCCTGCGGGCTCTCCAGCTCGACCGACAGGCAGTGCGCGACCACGACGTCCCCGGGCCGCCAGCGCTGCACGCCCGGGCCGACGCGCAGGACGACGCCCGCCAGGTCCGACCCGAGGACGTGGTACGGCAGGTCGTGCCGCCGGGCGGCCGGCGACCTGCGGCCGTAGCGCTCCAGGAACAGGAACGTGGGCACCGGCTCGAAGATCGAGGACCAGACGGTGTTGTAGTTGACCGAGCTCGCCATGACCGCGACGAGGGCCTCGCCGACGTCCGGCTCCGGCACCGGCACCTCGTCCAGGTGCAGGGTGCGCCGCGGATCCCGCTCCCCGGTGGGCAGCCCGTCGAATATGCCGATCTCCTCGCGGTGAATGGTGAGGGCCCGATGGGAATCCGGGAGCGGCAGCGCGGCCAGTTCTTTCGGTGCGACATCGCCGAGTAGCGCCTCGCGGAAATTCTGCATGTTCACTCACGCCTCTTCCGTATCGCCCATGGCCGGCACAGCCAACGATGGGCGCGCCCCGCCGCGCTGTCATCGCCGAGATTGCCGAGCAATCTGAGAGATACGCCCGGGGCCGGGCACGTGCACAATTACCGCAGACGACCACCACGGCCGGGATCGGCCCCGGAAGAAGGAGCGTGACCGTGGAACAGCCTCCGCCGCAAACGATTCTTGAAATCCTGTTCGGCATGTGGCGGGCGCGCGCTCTGCATATCGCCGCCCGGCTGGAACTCGCCGACCACCTCGCCGCCGGCCCCCGGACCGCGGCCGCGCTCGCCGCCCCGACCGGCATGGACGCGGCCGCGCTGGAGCGCCTGCTGCGCGCGCTCGCCTCGATCGGGGTGTTCCGCGCGCAGGACGACGGCGCCTACGCCAACACCCCGCTGTCGGAGGCGCTGCGGACCGGCGTCCCCGGCACCGTCCGCGACTTCGTGCTGTGCTTCGCCGAGGACTGGATGCTGGAGACCTGGAAGGCGTTCCCGCAGGTCATCAAGGACGGGGTCCCGGCGTTCGACCCGACCTCGGGGACGGGGCTGTTCGACTTCTTCACCGAGCACGGCCCGGAGTCGGCGTCGACGTTCGACGCGGCGATGACCAACTTCTCCGCGCTGATCAACCCGATGGTCGCGCAGGCCTACGACTTCTCGTCCTGGAAGCGCGTCGCCGACGTCGGCGGCGGCGAGGGCAGCCTGCTCGCGGACGTGCTCGGCGCCCACCCGCACCTGCACGGCGTCCTGCAGGACAGGGCGGAGGTCATCGCACGCTCCGGCCGGTACCTGTCCGCGCTGGCGGACCGGTCCGAGACGGTGAGCGGCGACTTCTTCGAGACGGTCCCCGCCGACGCCGACGGCTACCTGCTCAAGCACGTCCTGCACGACTGGGACGACAAGAACGCCGTGCGGATCCTGCGCACGGTGCGGGAGTCCATGCCCGCGCACGCGCGGCTGCTGATCGTGGAGTTCGTGCTGACGCCGGGGTCGGGCCCCGACCTGCCGGTGTTCCTCGACCTCGTCATGCTCGCCTACGGCGGGCGCGAGCGCACCGAGGCGGAGTTCGCCGGGCTGTGCGAGCGGGCGGGGCTGCGGCTCGAACGGGTGGTGCCGCTCGCGCCGGGCGCCCCGGCCATCGTCGAAGCGGTCCCGGCGTAGCCGTCCGTGGCGGCCGCGATCCGCGCGCGCCCGGGACGAGGCGGCCGCGGCGGCGCGGCCGCCTCAGCGGCCGTCGGCGCCGGCCTCGGGGGCTTCCCCCGCCGGCGGACGGCCCGGCCCCCGCGCCGTCACGAGCCCGGTCTCGTAGGCCAGCACGACGAGTTGCGCGCGGTCGCGGGCACCGAGCTTGGACATGGCCCGGCTGATGTGGGTCTTCGCGGTGGCCGGGCTGATGACCATCTGCGCCGCGATCTCGCCGTTGGACAGGCCCTGGGCGGCCATCGCCACCACCCCGCGCTCGCGCTTGGTGAGGACGTCCAGCTCCGCGGGGCAGGCGCCCGGCCGGCGGGCGACGAACTCGCCGATGAGCCGGCGCGTGATGGCGGGGGACAGCAGCGCGTCGCCCCGCGCGGCGACCCGGACGCCGTGCAGCAGGTCGGCCGGCTCGGTGTCCTTGAGGAGGAACCCGCTCGCCCCGGCCCGGAGCGCGTCGTAGACGTACTCGTCCAGGCCGTAGTTCGTCAGGATGACGACATGCACCTCCGGCAGCCGGGGATCGCCGGCGATCCGCCGCGTCGCCTCGATGCCGTCCATCGCCGGCATCTGGACGTCGACGAGGGCGACGTCGGGCAGGTGCTCGACCGCGAGCTCGACCGCCCGCCGCCCGTCCGCCGCCTCGGCGACGACCTCGATGTCGTCCTCGGCCTCCAGCAGCGCGCGGAAGCCCGCCCGGATGAGGATCTGGTCGTCGGCGAGAAGTACGCGGATCACGCTCGCTCCTTCACCTCGTGATCGGCCGCCCCGTGATCGGCCGCCCCGTGATCGGCCGCCCCGTGATCTGCGCCGCCGCGATGGCCGGCCGCCGGCGGGTCCGGCGGCGGGACGGGGAACTCGGCGCGCACCGAGAAGCCGCCCTCCGCGCCGGGCCCCGCGCGCAGCTCGCCGCCGAGCGCGGCGACGCGCTCGCGCATGCCGCGCAGCCCCACGCCCGGCTCGAAGGACGAGTCCGGCGCGCCGAGGCCGTCGTCGTCGACGCGCACGGTCACCGTCCCGGCGCCGTAGTCGATGGCGGCGACGGCGGTCGCGGGCCCGGCGTGCCGCGTGACGTTGGTCAGCGCCTCCTGGACGATGCGGTACACCGCGCGGTCGAGGTCGCCGGGCAGCGGGCGCGCGGCACCGGTGATCGCCAGCTCGGTGGGCAGGCCGGCCGCGCGGATGCGCTCGACCAGCCGGTCGAGCCGGTCGGAGCCGTTCTCGGCCCCGTTCCCGTCGCCGGTGTCGCGCAGCACCTCCAGGGTGGCGCGCAGCTCGGCCATGGCGTCCGCGCCCGCCTCCTCGACGGCCAGCAGCGCCTCCGGCACGTCCTCGCCCCGCTTGCGGGCGAGGTGGATCGCGACACCGGCCTGCACCTTGATGATCGAGATGCAGTGGGTGAGGGAGTCGTGCAGTTCCCGGGCGATCCGCAGCCGCTCCTCGCCGGCCCGGCGCAGGGCGGCCTCCTCGCGGGTGCGCTCGGCCTCGGCGGCGCGCTCCTCGACCTGCCGGGTGTAGGCCTCCCACTGCCGGAACGTCTCGCCGAGGATCCCGCTCGCCACCAGCCACCCGGTGAGCAGGAAGCGGTCCTCGACGACCTGGCGGACGTCCTGGCCGGCGATGACGGCGATGTCGGCGACCAGCACGGCGACGACGGCCGCGGCGGGGATCAGCGCGCTGCGCCGGTGCCCGGTGCGCACCGCGAACACCAGCGCCACCATCACCGGGAGCGCGGCGGCGACGCCCGGATACCCGCGCAGCAGGTACGCGAGGACGCACGCGGTGGTGGCGCACAGCGCCGGGACCGGGGCGCGACGGCACGCGACGAGGGCGAGCGGCCCGGCGAGGAGCAGGAGGTAGCCGGGCAGGTCGAGGGCCGTCCGGCCGGGCGGGGCGATGGCGGCGCTCGACAGCGCGACGACCGCCACCCCGGCGGCGAGCGCGGCGTCCGGAGCGGCCCGGCGCAGACCCGTCTGGATGCTCATGAGCGCACTCTAGACACGACCCGCCGCGCCCGCCTCCGACGGCGAGAGGAAAACGCTGCTACTCCCTGCGTGGTACACCGCCGATCCTTGCATCCCGGGTTGATGAAGAACAGTAGTCCGAAAGACGACGCCGAGATTATCACCTTCTGTCAGGATGGTCATGAGCGTGGTCGAAATAATGAGGAGCCGGACTTGAAGTCGCATTCGGACTTGGCGGTCCAGGCGCGAGGCCTGGTGATGGTATTCGGGTCCGCGCGAGCGGTCGACGGCGTGGACCTCAATGTGCGCCCAGGGGCGGTCTATGGGCTGCTGGGACGAGAGGGCGCCGGGAAAACGACATTGCTCCGAATCCTGGCTGCTCAATTGGCTCCCAGTGCGGGCAGAGCGCTGGTTTTCGGGCATGACGTCGTCCGGGACGCCGGCCGGGTGCGCGCCCGCACCGGGGTGACCGGGCAGGCGGACCTGGTCGACGCGGACCTCACCGTCCGGGAGAACCTCACCCGGCGGACCGGCCGCTCCGCGGGGTCGCGGGCGCGGGCGGCGGAGTTCCTCGACACCTTCGGCGCGGACAAGGCCGACCGCAGGGCGGGCGAGTGCTCGCCCCGCGTGCTGCACTGCCTGGACCTCGCGCTCGTCCTGGTGTCGGGCGCCGACCTGCTGCTCCTGGACGAGCCGACCGTCGGGCTGAGCTCCGCCGCCCGGCAGCGGGTCTGGGACGCCGTCCGCACCATCGCGGCGGAGGGCGTGACCGTCCTGCTCGCCACCCGGTACCTCGACGAGGCCAGCGGGCTCGCCGACCGGATCGCCGTCCTCGACCACGGCCGCGTCGTCGCCGAGGGCAGCGCGGCGGAGCTGCGCGCCGACTCGGGCTCGGACGCGATCCGGCTCCGGCTGCGCGACCCCGGCGACCGGTTCCGCGCGGAGCGGCTGCTGTTCGAGACGCTCGGCGTGCGCGTGGACGCCGAGAGCGACCCCGCGGTGCTGGTGGCCCATGTCGGCGACCCGGAGTCCGCCGCGCTCGCCCTCGCCGAACTGTCCCTCGCGGAGGTGGCGGTCGTCGCCTTCGCCTACGGCCGGGCCAGCATGGGCCGGATGTTCCTCGACGCCGCCGACGACCCCCACGACCTGCCGGTTCCCGACGAGGACGGGCCCGACGAGGACGGGCCCGACGAGGACGGGCCAGACGGGTCCGGCTGCCAGTAGCCGACGCGGGGGCCGGGCGGACGCGCGCGCTCAGACCACGGCGAGCCGGACATGGGCGTGGTCGCCCACCAGCAGCCGGTGGTGGCCCTCGGCGGGCGCGACCGACGCGGCCCGTCCGATGATGGAGTCGCGGATGCCGCGGATCCCGGTGATGGTGGCGCCGTCCAGCACGATGCAGCCCTCCAGCTCCGCCGACACCAGCGTGCACCCGGCGCCGATGGACGTGCCGGGGCCGATGGCGGAGTCCTCCACCACCGTGCCGGCGCCGATGATCGCCGGGCCGGTGATCCGGGACCCGGTGACGTGCGCGCCCGGCTCGATCACGACCGGGCCGACGAGCTCGCTGTCGTCGTCGACCTTGCCCGCCGCCTGCGGCGCCAGCCGGGACAGCAGCTCGGCGTTGCAGCGCAGCGCCTCCTCGACCGTGCCGGTGTCGGCGTGGAAGGCGGTGTAGCGGCCGGCGCGCACGTCGGCGCCGTGCTCCACCAGCCACTGGACCGCGTCGGTGATCTCCAGCTCGCCGCGCGGGCTCGGCCCGATCGCCGCCACCGCCCGGTGCACGGCCGGGGTGAAGAAGTACACGCCGAGGACGGCGAGGTCGCTGGCCGGCACGTCCGGCTTCTCGGTCACCCGGACGACGCGGCGGTCCGGGCCCAGCTCCGCGACGCCGAACTGCCGCGGGTCGGCCACCGGCCGGACCAGCAGGTGCGCGGCCGCCCCGCCCGCGCGGAACTCCGCGGCGGCCGCCGCGATGCCGTCGGGCAGCATGTTGTCGCCGAGGTAGACGACGAAGTCGTCCGGGCCGAGGAAGTCCCGCGCCACCTTGACGCAGTCCGCCAGGCCCCGCGGCGCGTCCTGGCGGATGTAGGTGATCTCCACGCCCAGCGCCGAGCCGTCCCCGAGGGCCGCGCCGATCTCGTCCGCCCGGTCGCCGACGACCACGCCCACCTGGCGGATCCCGATGGCGCGGAGGTTCTCCACGATGTGCGCGAGCACGGGCCTGTTCGCCATCGGGATGAGCTGCTTGGCCATCGAATGGCTGAACGGCCGCAGCCGGGAGCCCGTTCCGCCGGACAGCACGAGACCTTTCACAGCGCTCCCTCGCGGCCCTTGGCGGGGACGTTCTCGCCCGTGGGCACGCTGTTCCCGCCCTTGCGCACGATCAGTGCCACGAGGGTTCCGGCGACCGAGACGAGGGCGCCGACCAGCATCGCCGTATGGAACCCGTCCATGAACGCGAGGTGGCTGCCGGTGGCGATCATCTGGGCGGCGGGCTCGGGGGTGCCGGGCGGCGCCGGCGCGCCGCCCTGCGCGACGTACTCCTTCGCGGCGAGCAGCTGCCGCGCCATCGGCGCCGCCAGCCCGGCCTCGGTCAGCCGGTCGACCAGCACGTCGCCGACCCGCATGGAGACCACCGCGCCGAGGACGGACGTGCCGAGCATGCCGCCGACCTGGAAGGCGGTCTGCTGGAGGCCGCCCGCGACGCCCGCGAGCTGCTCGGGGGCGTTGCCGACGATCGCGTCGGTGGCCGCCGTCAGGACGAGCCCGAAGGCGAACCCGATCAGCAGGTACCACGGCCACTGGTGCGCGTACGGGGCGTCCATCCCCATCCTGGACAGGCCGTAGAGGGCGACGGCGTTGCAGAGCATTCCGATCAGCAGCGGCGTCCGCGGGCCGGCCCGCTCGGCCAGCAGGCTGCCGAGCGGCGCGGACACGATGAAGATGCCGGTCATCGGCAGGATGTGCACGCCCGCGTCGATGGGGCCGAGGCCGCGGACCTGCTGCAGGTAGAGCTGGACGAAGAAGATCGAGCCGAACAGCCCGAAGATCCCCACGATCATCAGGACCGTCGCGGCCGACAGCGCCCGGGAGCGGAACAGCCGCAGCGGCAGCAGCGGCTGCGCGGTCCTGGACTCGCGGGCCAGGAACGCGGCGCCGAGCACGGCGAACGCCGCGAACGAGGCCAGCGGCAGCCGCCCGTCGAACCCGTGCGAACCGGCCCTGATCAGGCCGAACACGAGGGCGAACAGCGCGCCGGACAGCAGCAGGACGCCGGGCGGGTCGAGCGAGGTCCCGGACTCGCCGTCCCGGGACTCGCGGATCACGGCGAGGCCGAGCAGCGCGGCGGCGATGCCGAGCGGGACGTTCACGTAGAACACCCACTCCCAGCCGATGTGCTCGACGAGCAGCCCGCCGATGATCGGGCCGCCCGCCGTGGAGACGCCGACCGCCGCGCCCCAGATGCCGATGGCGGTCGCGAGCCGGTGCGGCGGGAACGCATTCCGGATGATCGCGAGGCCGGCGGGCTGCAGCATCGCACCGGCGACGCCCTGCACGACCCGCCAGAAGACGACCATGCCGATGCTGCCGGACAGGCCCACCATCAGTGACGCGAGGAAGAAGCCGATCACCCCGGCGAGGAAGATCTTCTTGCGGCCGAACCGGTCGGCCGCCTTGCCGGACGGGATGAGCGCCACGGCCAGCGCGAGCAGGTAGCCGTTGGTCACCCACTGCAGCCCGGTGAGGTCGGCGCCCAGGTCGGCGGCGATCGCCGGATTGGCGAGGGTCACCGCCGTCGCGTCGAGGCCGACCGTCATGACGCCGAGCGCCACGGCCGTGAGCGACAGCCAGGGACGGCCGTGTGCGGCGGGCTCCGGACCCTCGCTCCCGCCCGCCCGCGACCGGCGCGCCGTCTGCGACATCGCTGCCTCCCAAAGGTCGTAGAACTGACAAAGTTTCACGCGGCGATAAATAGCGTCAAGGTAGTCGCCAAGTCTGGCAGGAGCGGCCGCCGGATGGCGAACATGCGGCGAAAGTGAGCAATTTGGGAGACGCCGCACCGCCTTTACCTGTGCGAACGTGGCTCACTGTCGGCGGTGATCGCCGCGGTGCCCGCCGCCGGCCCTGGGGATTCGTCGCCGGACGTCGCCGATCGGCCGAAGCGAGAGCTGCCATGACAGACCATTCGATCGTTTCTCCGGTTCCCGGTGATTGGCTGCAATCGGTGCGCGGCCGCATTTATACGAACATCGAGCGCGTCCCGCTGGCGAAACTGCGCGATTGGGGCACCGACCCGGCGACCGGCGCGATCGTGCACCGCACCGGAGGCTTCTTCCGGGTCGCGGGCCTGCGCGCCGACATCCCGGACGCGGCGGTGCCGCGCTGGGACCAGCCGATCATCGACCAGCCCGAGGTCGGCATCCTCGGCATCCTCGCCAAGCGGATCGACGGGGTCCTCCACTTCCTGATGCAGGCGAAGGCCGAGCCGGGCAACCGCGGCGGCGTGCAGCTGGCGCCGACGGTCCAGGCGACCCGGAGCAACTTCACCGGCGTGCACCGCGGCCGGCCCGTGCCGTACCTGCGCCACTTCACCGATCCCGGCCCGGCCCGCGTGGTCGTCGACGTCCGGCAGTCCGAGCAGGGGGCGTGGAACCTCCGCAAGCGCAACCGCAACATGGTCGTGCGGGTCGAGGACGATGCCGAGGTCGCCGCCGAGGACGGCTTCCGCTGGATGCCCGCCGCCGAGGTCCACCGGGCCCTCGCCGTCGACGACCTGGTCAACATGGACGCGCGCACCGTCCTGGCCTGCCTTCCCCTGCACCGCTGCGCCACCGTCGCACGGCTGCGGGACGCACCGGACGGCTTCACCGCCGCGCTCGCCCGCTCCTACACGGCCGCCGGCGTCCACCCGACCGGCGACCTGCTGAGCTGGATCACCCAGGTGCGCAGCCGCGCCGGCGTGCGCGTCGAACCGGTCCCGCTCGGCGGGCTGGCGGGCTGGCGCGCCGGACCGGACCGGATCGCGCACGAGACCGGCCGGTTCTTCGACGTCGTCGGGGTCCGGGTGGAGGCGTCGGGGCGCGAGGTCGGCGGCTGGGACCAGCCGATGATCGAGCCGCGCGGCCCCGGGCTGATCGCCCTGCTGGTGACCCGCATCGACGGCGTCCTGCACGCGCTGATGAACCTCCGCGTCGAGCCCGGCCTGGTGGACGTGGCCGAACTGGCGCCGACCGTGCAGTGCACCCCCGGCAACTACGACCACCTCCCCGCGAGCGCGCGGCCGGTCCTCCTCGACGAGGTGACGGCGGCACCGCCGGAGCGGATCCGCGCCGACGTGATGCTCTCCGACGAGGGCGGCCGGTTCCTGCACTCGCTGCACCGGCACGTCGTCGTGGAGACCGACGAAAGATCCGAGCCCCCCGGGCACCGCTGGGTGACATTCGGCCAGCTCGCCCGGCTGCTGGCGCACAGCCATTACGTCAACGTCCAGGCCCGCAGCGTGCTGGCCTGCGTCAACGCCCTGCTGATGGGAGCGGACCGATGACGGCGCCGCAGGCCGGCCCCGCGCGGCCGCTGATCACCGTGCTCGGCGCCTCCGGCTTCGTCGGCTCCGCCGTCGTCGCCGCGCTCGCCCGCCGTCCCGTCCGGCTGCGCGCGGTGGCGCGGACGGCCGCGGCCGTGCCCGCCGACCCGGCCGCCGACGTCGAGGTCGCGACCGCCGACCTGACCGTTCCCGGCGCGGTCGGCCGGGCCGTCGCCGGCTCGGCGGCGGTCGTCCACCTGGTGACGCACGAGGGCGGCTGGCGCGCGGCGGAGCGGGACCCGGACAGCGAACGGGTCAACGTCGGGGTGATGGCGAGCCTCGTCCGGGCCGTCCGCGACGGCGCGGCCGTCCCCGGACCGGACGGGCGGCCGCCGCTGGTCCTGTACGCGGGCGCCGCGTCGCAGATCGGCGTGCCGCCCGACCGGCCGATCGACGGCGACGACCCGGACCACCCGCGCACCGAGTACGACCGGCAGAAACTGGCGGCCGAGGACCTGCTGGAGCGCGCCACCGCCGAAGGCGTCCTGCGCGGGATCAGCCTGCGGCTGCCGACGGTGTTCGGGCACGGGCCGGTGCCCGACCGCGGCGTTGTCGCCGCCATGACGCGCCGCGCGCTCGACGGCGAGCCGATCACGCTCTGGCACGACGGCACCGTCCGGCGCGACCTGGTGTACGTCGCCGACATCGCGGACGCCTTCGCCGCCGCCCTGGACCGTCCCGACGGGCTCGTCGGCCGGCACTGGCCGATCGGCACCGGACGCGGGGAACCGCTCGGCGAGGTGTTCCGCACCGTCGCCGCGATCGTGGCCGCGCGCCGGGGCCTGCCCCCGGTGCCCGTCGTGTCCGTCGATCCGCCGCCCGGCTCCCCGGTGACCGACTTCGCCGACCTCGTCATCGACCCCGCACCGTTCCACGCGGCCACCGGATGGCGTCCGCGGACCCCGCTGCGCGAGGCGCTGGAGCGCACCGCCGCCGCCCTCGCCGCGGAACGGGTCGACCACCACTGACGCCGGCCACCGTCGAAAGGGCGCCTCGATGTACGGACCGGACTTCGCCGAGATCTACGACCCGGTCTACACGCTGCGCGGCAAGGACTACGCCGCCGAGGCGGCGCAGGTGACCGAGGTGATCCTGGCCCGCCGTCCCGGCACGGCGTCCCTGCTCGACGTCGCCTGCGGGACCGGGGCGCACCTCGCCCACTTCGGCGCGGCGTTCGGCCACGTCGAGGGCGTGGACGTCTCGGCGCCCATGCTGGAGGTGGCGCGGGCGCGCAACCCAGGCACCGGGCTGCACCTCGGGGACATGCGCGGGTTCGACCTCGGCCGCCGGTTCGGCGCGGTGACCTGCCTGTTCACCGCCATCGCGCACCAGGAGTCGGCCGCCGGGCTGGCCGCCACGCTGCGCTGCTTCGCGCGGCACCTGGAGCCGGGCGGGATCACCGTGATCGACCCCTGGTGGTTCCCCGAGACGTTCCTGGACGGGTACGTCGCGGCGGACGTCCTCAAGCCCGACCACCGGACGATCGCGCGGGTGTCGCACACGGCCCGGGACGGGGCCGACGCCTCGCTGATGACCGTCCACTACGTCGTCGCCGACGCCGCCGGCGCCCGGCACTTCACCGAGACGTACACGCACAGGCTGTTCACCCGCGCCGCCTACGAGGGCGCGCTGCGCGCGGCCGGATTCGCGGCCGAGTTCATCGAGGCCGCGCCGTCCGGCAGGGGCCTCTTCGTCGGCACACTCGAAAGGGCGGGGCGGCCGTGACCACTCTGGTCTGGGACTATCGGCTCGAGTACGAGAACGAGCGCAAGGACATCCTGGACGCCGTCGACGGCGTCTTCAGGTCGGGCCGGCTGGTGTTCGGCGAGAGCATGCGCGGGTTCGAGCGGGAGTTCGCGGCCTTCCACGGCACCGGGCACTGCGTGTCCGTCGACAACGGCACCAACGCCCTGAAGCTGGCGCTCCAGGCGCTCGGGGTCGGGCCCGGCGACGAGGTCGTCACCGTGTCGAACACCGCCGCGCCCACGGTCGTCGCGATCGACGCCGTGGGGGCCAGGCCGGTGTTCGTCGACGTGGACCCCGACACCTACCTCATGGACACCGCCCAGGTGGCCGCCGCGATCACCGAGCGGACCCGCTGCCTGCTGCCGGTGCACCTGTACGGGCAGTGCGTCGACCTCGCGCCGCTGGAACGGCTCGCCGCCGCGCACGGCCTGGTGCTCCTGGAGGACTGCGCGCAGGCGCACGGCGCCCGCCGCAACGGCCGGATCGCCGGTGCGACCGGCGCCGCCGGCGCGTTCTCCTTCTACCCGACCAAGGTCCTCGGCGCGTACGGCGACGGCGGCGCGGTGACCACCTCCGACGAGGAGGTCGCGCGGCGGCTGCGCCGGGCGCGGTACTACGGCATGGAGGAGCGGTACTACGTCGTCGAGACCCCCGGGCACAACAGCCGGCTCGACGAGGTCCAGGCGGAGATCCTGCGGCGCAAGCTCACCCGGCTGGAGGAGTACATCGCGGGCCGCCGGGCGGTCGCCGCGCGCTACGCCGAGGGGCTCGCCGGCACGGGCCTCGTCCTGCCCCGGGTCGCCGGCGGCAACGACCACGTCTACTACCTGTACGTCGTCCGCCACCCGCGCCGCGACGCCGTCATCGAGGCGCTGAAGGCCCACGACATCCTGCTGAACGTCAGCTACCCGTGGCCGGTCCACACGATGACGGGCTTCGCCCACCTCGGGTACCGCGAGGGCTCGCTGCCCGTCACCGAGTCGCTCGCCGGCGAGATCTTCTCCCTTCCCATGTACCCGTCGCTGCCGCGCGACGTCCAGGACAGGGTCATCGACGCGCTGCGCGAGGTCCTGGCCACCGTCTGACCCCGCACCCCCCGGAGGAGACATGAAGTCACGCAGGCTGGCCGTCACCGGCGCGTGGGAGTTCACACCCGACGTCTTTCCCGACGACCGCGGACTGTTCGTCTCCCCGTTCCAGGAGGCCGCCTTCACCGAGGCGGTGGGACGGCCGCTGTTCCCGGTGACGCAGACCAACCACAGCCGGTCGAGGCGCGGCGTGGTGCGCGGCGTGCACTTCACGGTGACGCCGCCCGGCTCGGCGAAGTACGTGTACTGCGCGCGCGGCGAGTCCCTCGACATCGTCGTCGACATCCGGGTGGGGTCGCCGACGTTCGGACGGTGGGACGCGACCCGCCTCGACCAGGAGGACTTCCGGGCCATGTACCTCCCCGTCGGGGTCGGGCACGCGTTCGTCGCGCTCGCCGACGACACGGTGATGTCGTACCTGATGTCGGAGAGCTACGTCGCCGAGCACGAGCTGGCCGTGTCGCCGCTGGACCCAGCACTGGGGCTGCCGATCCCCGCGGGCGCCGAGGTGGTCCTGTCCGACCGGGACCGCGCGGCGCCCACCCTCGCCGAGGCGGCGGCCGCGGGCGTCCTCCCGGACTACGACGTGTGCCGCGAACTCGACGCGAAGGGCCGGTAGCGGCCCCGCACCGGCCCACCGCCCCGCCCCTGACCCTCTGACCCCCGACCCCCGCGCCCAGAGGCGCGGCCATCCGCGAGACCGCGGCTTCCAAGGAGGAACGATGCTTCGCACACTTGTCCGGCTGCTGACGGTGGCCACCGGGTTCGGCGCGCTGGTGGCCGCCGGCGCGCTGCCGGCGTCCGCGCACGTCGTGGTCACCCCGGGGCAGGCCGTCCAGGGCAGCATGACCGAGATCGCGTTCCGGATGCCCACCGAACGGGACGACACCTCGGTCAAGCTGACGGTGACCTTCCCCGAGGCCCACCCGCTGCCGTACGTCCTGGTCAAGCCGCACCCGGACTGGTCGATCAGGATCCGCAAGGTCAAGCTGGACACGCCGATCGACGTCGGCGGCGGCCGCACGGTGAGCGAGGTCGTCCGGTCGGTCACCTGGAGCGTCCGCGGCCGCTCGCACGGCGTCGGACCCGACCAGTACGACGACTTCAAGGTCCTGGCCGGATACCTGCCCACGATCGACCGCATGTACTTCAAGGCCGTGCAGACCTACGCCGACGGAACGGTCATCCCGTGGGTGGAGATCCCCAGCGACTCCGACCCCAAGCCGGCGCACCCCGCGCCGTCGCTCACGCTGGTGCCGCCGAGCGGCACGGCCGCCGCGCCCGCCGCGGCCGTGCTGAAGCCCGGCTCCACCGGCCGGGCCGCCACCGATGAGGCCGCCGGACCCGGCGCCTCGCACGGCCCGCTGTACGCCGGCGCGTTCGGCGGGGCGCTCCTGCTCGGCGCCGCCGGGCTGGGCGGCAGGTCCCTCCGCGGGCGCCGCCGGCCGCCGCAGGGGCCGGGCGCGCGGGACGCGGTGTCGTAGCGATGGCCGTCCGACCGACACCGCTGGAGACGCCGGAGACCCCCGGCACCATGCGCCGGGGATCGGTGACCGCGACCGAGCGCGCGGCCGCCCCCGACGTCGCGCGCGGCTTCATGCTGCTGCTGATCGCGCTCGCGCACGCCTCGCTGTACGTGCGGACCGGCGACTCCGTGCTGATGAACCACCCGGTCGGGGGCTCCGCGCTCGACCGGGCGGTCACCTTCGCCGGCATCATCGTCATGGACGACCGCGCCTACCCGATGTTCGCGGCGCTGTTCGGCTACGGCATGGCGATGATGGTCGCGCGGCAGCTGGCCGCGGGCACCCGGCCGAAGGAGGCGTCGCGGCTGCTGCGCCGCCGCGGCCTGTTCCTCCTGCTGTTCGGCTACGTCCACTTCTGCTTCATCTTCCCCTCCGACATCCTCGGCCCGTACGGCCTCTCCGCGATCGTGATCGGGTGGGTGATCGTGCGCGGCGGACGGACGCTGCACGTCGCCGCGGCCGTGACCGCCGGGATCGCGGTGGTCGCGGCGACGCTGCTGTCGATCGCGCTCGCGGTCGCCGACGATCCGCACGGCAACAGCTTCCGCGGCACGCTGTGGGCGCGGGACTACGGCGACGCGGTCCTCACCCGGCTGCACGAGGCGCCGTTCGCCGACGTCCACGTGATGATCGGCTGGCCCGTCCTGCCGGCGATCCTCGTCGGCGCCATCGCCGCGCGGCGCGGCTACCTCGACGACCCCGTCCGGCACCGCGCGGTGCTGCGGCGGGCGGCCCTGATCGGGCTGCCGGTCTCGGCCGCGGGCGCGGTCCCGGTGGCGCTCGTCGGCGCGCAGCTGTGGGATCCGGGCGACCTCACCACCGGGCTGATCACCACGCTCGACATCATCACCGGCTTCTTCGGCGGGCTGGCGTACGTGGCGGTGTTCGGGCTGATCGGCGCCCGCCGCAAGGAGCGCGGCGGCCGGCCGGGCCCGGCGTTCCGCGCGGTCTCCGCGGTGGGGCGCCGCTCGCTGACCTGCTACATCCTGCAGACGTCGCTGCTGACGGTGTTCCTGGCCGGCTACACGCTGAACCTCGGCGACAAGATCCACGCCACCGGCGCGGCGCTGTTCGCGCTCGGTGTCTGGCTCGCCGGCGTCACGCTCGCCTCGCTGCTGGAGCGGGCCGGGCGGCGCGGTCCGCTCGACGCCCTGATCCGGCGGCTGGTGTACGGCCGGGCGCCCCGGACGGCCCGCGGATAGCCGGCCGGACACGGCACGGCACGGAAAGGGCACGGACACGGCACCGCCCCGTCTCCTCCGGGAGGCGGGGCGGTTCCGTGCCCGCCTCCCGCAGTGCGGGAGGCGGGCGGGCGGGGTCAGTAGCGGCCGAGCGTGCCGCGCCGCTTCGCCAGGCGCTCCAGCGCGACGAACAGCACGATGCCGGTGAGCAGCAGCAGCACCGGCTGGATCAGCAGCCAGGCCAGGCCCCAGCCGTCCTGCAGGGTGGTGAGCGAGCGGCCCTTCAGCAGGATCTCGCGCATCGCCTCGATGCCGGGCGCGATCGGGATGAACGTGCGGCTGAGCGTCGCCGCCCAGTCGGGCATGTTCACCAGCGGCACGAAGGTGCCGCCGGCGACGAACCACAGCGCGATCGAGATCTGCGTGGCGACCTCGACGCGCTTGTACACCAGGGTCAGCCCGCTGAGGATCAGCGCGAGGCCGCACGTGCCGACGACGATCGCGGCCATCGGCACCAGCGCCTGCGCGTCGAACGGCAGGTCGGCGCCGTTGGCCTCGACGGCGATGAGGCCGGTCACGAAGACCGCGAGCGCGTACGGCAGCGCCCCGATGATCGAGGCCGCCTGGCGGCCGAGCAGGACCACCCAGGAGGGCAGCGCGGTGAGGTAGGTCTGCTCCAGCGTGCCGGACTGGATGTCGCCGAGGTAGCTCCAGAACGACCGGTTGACCTGCTCGTGGATGAAGGTCAGCGGCACCATGCCGAGCAGCCCGGTGACGAGCAGGTCGGCGCGCATCTGGCCGCGCCCCATGAACATGACGACGAGCAGGTAGAACAGCCCGAACATCACCATCTGGACTGCGGTTCCGCGCCACTCGGCGCGCAGGCCGAGCAGGCCCTTGTGGACCTCGTTGCCGAAGCCGTTGACGAAGACGGCGGCGCGGGAGCGGGACGGGGCGGCCGGTGCGGCGGGCCGGGTGGACGTGGTGAGCGTACTCATGATCGTCTCCGCGTGTCAGTACTGGCCGAGCCGGCCCTCGGCCAGCGCCCTGCGGTGGTTACGGACGAAGATCCACCAGCCGAGCAGCGCCAGGGCGGCCGTGTAGGCGAGCAGCCAGGGCAGGGTGCCGTCCGACCAGATGTCGGCCAGCGACTCGTCCTCGAAGAGGACCTTCGTGGTCGCCTCCACGCCCAGCGTGGTCGGCACCAGCCGGGCGAGCACCGCCAGCCAGTCGGGGAAGAACGACAGCGGCAGCACCGCGCCGTTCAGCAGGATCACCATCGAGGTCAGCATCGTCTGGAGGACGCCGATCATCGGTGAGCTCAGCGCGAGCGCGGCCAGCAGGAACGTGAACGCGAGCACGTTGACCAGCACCAGCGAGTAGGGGACGAGCGCGGCCCACTCCAGCGGGATCGTCACCTGGGCGACCAGCATCGGCACCAGCGTGGCGACGACGGCGACCACCAGCCCCATGATCGACGCGGTGAGCAGCCGGCCCGCCATGATGAGCCACAGCGGCGCGGGCGCCATCTGCGCGGCGCCGAACGTGCCACCGCGCTTCTCCGCCACCAGGTCGGCGACCATCACCATGCTCGCGAACTGCAGGAGCCAGTAGCCGCTGATGCCGATGAGCGTCTGCGGGAGCAGGTCGCGCTGGAGATGGCCCTGGCCCATGACGTACTGGAGGCCGAGGTACACCGTCGCGGTGAAGACGACCATCACCAGGTGCGCGATGGGGTGGGCCATCTGGTTGGTCAGCCCCTTGCGGACCTCGGCGCCCAGCACGGCCGCCCCGGTGCGGGGCGTGAGCCGCCAGCGGGCCCTCGGCCGCGCCCGCACGGGCGCGGTCGCCGCGGACACGGCGCTACCCATGGGGCCGCTCCTTGATCAGGTCGAGGAAGACGTCTTCGAGGGTCGGCTGGACCTGGGCGAGCGACCGCAGCACGACGCCCTGCGCGCGCAGCCGGTCGACCAGTGGGTAGAGGTCCTGCGGGTCGTCGAGGCGCCCGGTGATGACCGTGGTCTCCTCGCCCGGTTCGGGGACGAAGCCGTCGGGCAGGCCGAGGCCCGCGCCGTCGCCCTCGATCGTGATCTCGTACCGGTCGCGCTGGCGGGCGCCGGCGAGCAGCTGCTCGGTCGGCAGGTCGGTGATGACCCTGCCCTTGCGGATGACGGCGACGCGGTCGCACAGCCGCTCGACGACGTCCATCTGGTGCGTCGTCAGCAGGATCGTCTTGCCCTGCTCGGCGGCCAGCGCGTGCACCCACTCCTTGACCGTGCGGGTGGCCTCGACGTCGAGGCCGATCGTCGGCTCGTCCAGCAGGACGATCGGCGGGTCGGCCATGAGCGCCGCGGCGATCGCGACCTTCTGCTGCATGCCGCGCGAGTACCCGCCGACCTTCTCGTCCCGGCGGTCCCACAGGTCCAGGCCGGTGAGCAGCTCGCCGGCCCGGTCCCGCGCCGCGGCGGTGCGCATGCCCTTCAGGCGGCCGAAGTAGACCAGGTTCTGCATGGCCGACAGCGTCCAGTAGACGTTGCGGGAGCCTTCGAGGACGGCGCCGAACTGCTCCATCGCCGCGGCCCGCCTGCGGGCGACGTCGAAGCCGTTCAGCAGCGCCTCGCCGGCGGTCGCCGAGAGCAGGCCGGCCAGGACCTTGATGGTGGTGGTCTTCCCGGCCCCGTTCGGGCCGAGGAACCCGAACACCGAGCCGGCCGGGACCGACAGCGAGACGTCGTCGACGGCCTTCTGCTCCGCGCCGCCGTACACCTTGGTCAGCCCGCGGATCTCGATCGCGGGCACCCCGGCCGGGTCGCGGGAGCGGCCGATGTCGTCGATCACGTCCGTACGTGTCACGGCATGACACCTCGATTCCTTCTTCGCCCGTCGCGGGCCGCTGGTGACATGGAACCTCTAAGTGAAAGGCTACATCGAACGTCAACACCGTACTAACAGTGAATGATGTTCACTCTCTCTATGCTGTACGCTGATGTCAAGTGCCTTCCACGAAGTAGAGGGCGGTTGACTTGGTAGCTCTGACCTGGCGCGAGAGGCGGCGCGCGGAGGCCGTCGCGGAGATCAAGGACGTCGCGCGGCGGCTGCTCGTCGCGGGCGGTCCGACGGCGGTGTCGCTGCGCGCGATCTCCCGCGAGATGGGCATGACGACCTCCGCGCTGTACCGCTACTACCCGAGCCTCGACGCGCTCGTCGCGGCGCTGCGCGTGGACCTGTTCGAGGAGGTGGGCGGGGTCACCCAGGCGGCGCGCGGCGAGGCCGGCGGGGACGACCCGATCCCGCGGGTCGCCGCGATGGCCCGGGCGTTCCGGCGCTGGGGCCTGGCGCACCGGCAGGAGTTCGGGCTGATGCTCGGCCCGCCCGTGCACGGGCTCGGCGAGGCCGACGAGCCGGCCGAGCGCGACAGCGCGGCCGCCTGCCTCGGCGTGGCCTTCCTGGAGGAGTTCGCGGAGCTGTGGCGGCGCGGCGAACTGCGCGCCCCCCGCGCCGACGTGGCGCAGGGGCACCGGCTGGTGCCCTCGCTCGGCGACTACGTGGCCGGGAGCGACGGCATCGAGCTGCCCGTCGTGTTCGCCTTCCTGTCCGCGTGGACCCGGCTGTACGGCATCATCGCCATGGAGATCTTCGGCCACATGGACTGGGCGGTCAGCGACCCCGAGGCGTTCTTCGAGATGGAGCTGACCGAGTTCGTCCGGCAGCTCGGCGGGGACGACCAGGCCGTCCGGTAGCGGGCGGGCGGCTCGGGGCGGGCGGCTCAGGCGTCCGGCTCCACCGTCCCCACGAGGTGGACGTACACCACCGCGGAGTTGACGCCGTCGAGGCCGAGCACCTGGTTCACCGTGTCGTCGTAGAACCCGCCCAGCCCGACCGACGCCTTGCCCAGCCAGGTCGCGACCAGCGCGATGTTCTGCCCGAGGTGCCCGCTCTCCTGCATCACCAGCCGGTAGGAGCGCAGCCCGTAGTGGCGGCGCTGGTAGGTCAGGTCGGCGACCATCAGGATCCACAGCGGGCAGTCCGCGGCGTCGATGTTGCCGCCCGCCTTGGGCGGCGAGGGCACCCGCGGGTCGGTGGCGGGCGCCATCCGCATGAGGCCGGCGGAGAGGTCGCCGTCCACGAGCCGGCCCAGCGCGTGCGCGGCGGGGTCGTACAGGTACATGCCGCGCCGCAGGCCCTCGACGTCGTGGCAGTACGCCAGCAGCCGCAGCGGATACCGGGTGCCGCCGCTCGGATAGGTCCGCACCCGCTGGGCGGACTCCGCCCCCGCCATCGTCTTGCCCGCCGTTTCGGCGGCGGAGTAGTACAGCAGCGTGCCTAGCTCGGCCGAGGTGAACGGCCCGCGATAGCGCCCGTAGGCGCTGCGCCGGGCGAGCAGCACCTCCTCCAGCGGCGCCGCCGCGTCCGGCGCGGCTGGCTCCGGCAGCCGGACGACCTCCTGCGGCGTTCCGACGTCCTGCCGGCCGCCGGCCGACCCGGCCGCCATGTCCGGGACCTGGACCGGCAGGCGGTCGGCGAAGTACTTGCTCTCCTCGTGCAGCCGCCGGTCGGGGGACGCCGCGGTGTCGGCGAAGAAGGGCCGCCGCGGTCCGGGGGCGACCAGCGTCATCGACCAGAGCCACGCGACCCGGATCTCCTCCTCCGGGGTCAGGCCGAGCCGGTTGCACGCCGACCGGGCCAGCGCCCGGAAGGCGGCCTCGGGCGTCCCGTCCAGGCGGCCCGCCCGGTGCAGCCGCCGCAGCGCCGCCCAGGCGGCGCACTGCGGGACGTACCACGCGCCGGCCCGGGAGTTCGGCGCGGAGATCTCGGCGCGGACCCGGTCGTGGTGGTGGCGCCAGGTCGCCTCGTCGCGGAAGTACGCCGTCTCGGCCGCGTCGCGCGCCCGCGCGGCCTCGGCGGTCCGGGCCCGGCCGCAGGTGTACCCGCGCAGCCAGCCGATGGTGGTGAGCCAGTCGGCGCCCATCGCCCACGCGGACGCGAGCAGGAGTTCGCCCGCCGCGAGCAGCCGCGTCGCGGGCGACGGGGTCTCCCGGAGCGTCTCGACGGCGAGCGCACCGGCGGCGGCGAGATGCGGCGCGCACGCGGCCATGCCGTGGACGCCCCCGAACCGGGCGGCATCCGGTCCGGGGGCGTGCTCCTCGACCGTGATCGCGCCGGGGGCGCCGGCGCCGAACGCGGCGACGCGGCGGCGCAGGTCGTCGATCGCGTGCCCTCCCGCGCCGCGCAGCCGCAGGTCCAGGACGGTGCCGTCCGCGCCGGGCCGCTCGAAGTACCAGCCGCCGAGCCCGCCGGTGCCGCGCGCCTCGGCCGCCCAGGCGTCGACCGCGGTGGTGAGCAGCGGTTCCAGCCGGTCCGCGGGGACGGTCACGCGCAGCGCCCGCCAGGTGTCCGCCGACTGTTCTCCGGCACTGCTGAAATTGGCCGTATTCGTCATTTCATGCTCCTCCGTGGTCGCGATGTTAAACAACGAGAACAGGTGTTTCCAGCAGTAGCGCGGCGAAAAGACAAGTGCGCAATCTCGGAGTCGAGCAACCTCGGAGAAGACAGTGCCGGGCCGCCCTCGAATCATGGGGAGGACGTACCGGAGCGCCGCGTGGATCCGCGAACAGGAGGGCCGGCATGACGCCGATCGAAGTGCTGATCGCGGGCGGCGGGATCGGCGGGCTGGCGCTCGCCGTGGCGCTGCGCGAGCGCGGCATCGACAGCACCGTCTTCGAGCGCGCCGACGGCTACGGCAACCGCGGTTCGGGCATCGAGCTGACCCCCAACGGCGTCAAGTCCGCCGACCACATCAGCGCGCGGTTCGGGGCCGCCGTGCGCGGCGCGGGCTGGTCGAGCGACCAGCACGCGGACGCCATGCCGATCATGTCGTCCGAGGGCCGGCTGCTGAAGAGCCGCGACGTGCTCGCCTTCTCCGGCCGGTGGGACGTCCCGCTGGTCGGCATCCTGCGCGCCGACCTGCACCGGCTGCTCGCCGAGGCCGCCGCCGAACCCGGCGCGGGCACCGTCACGATCCACCACGGCCGCGCCGTCGCCTCCGCCGGGACGGTGGGCGACCGCGCGGTCCTGCGGCTGGCGGACGGCGACGAGGTCACCGGCGACCTGGTCGTCGGCGCGGACGGGGTCCGCTCCGTACTGCGCGAGACGGTGTCCGGCGCGGCCCGTCCCCGGTACCTGGGGTTCACCTCGGTGCGCGGCATCTCCCCGCGCCCGCCGCTGCACGGCGACGGCTTCGTGCTCGTCGGCCCCGGCGGCCACTTCTTCGCGGAGGCGTGCGACGACGAGCGGATGTTCTGGACGGCGACCGTCAACGGACCGGAGGGCAGCTGGCCCGCCAAGCCGGCCGCGGTGGCGCAGGCCGACCTGCTGGAGCTGTGGGGCGGCTGGGCCGACCCCCTGCCCGAGACGGTGAAGTCGTGCGCCCCGGCGGACATCGTCGTGACCGACGTCCACGACTGCGACCCGCTCAAGCGCTGGTACTCCGGCCGGGTCGCCCTCCTCGGCGACGCCGCGCACCCCATCGGCCCGGTCCTCGGGCAGGGCGCCAACATGGCGCTGGAGGACGCCGCCCGGCTCGCGGACCTCATCGCCGAGGGCGGTCCGGTGCCCGCCGCGCTGCGCGCCTACCAGCGGGCGCGCGGGAAGCGCGCCAACAAGATCGTCCACCATTCGCGGCTGATCGCCCGGCTCGGCCACACCCGCAACCCGGTCGTCGCGAAGGCGCGGGACCTCGCCATCCGGGCGCTGCACCGGCGCGACGAGGTGTACCGGGACAACGAGCTGTTCAGCTACCGGCCCTGACCCCGGGCCACCGCACCGACGAGCCACTGAGGAGCCCCATGACGAACACGGCCGACTACGTCTTCCACAACGTCCCCGACCAGCTCGTGCCGCTGGAGGCGTTCCTGGACCCGTTCACCGGCGGCGAGCTCGACGAGATCGGGGTGGCGAAGGGCTGGCGCTGCATGGACCTCGGCGCCGGGGGCGGCTCGGTCACCCGGATGCTGGCCGAGCGGGTCGGCCCGGAAGGCCGGGTCACGGCCGTCGACCAGGACGTCCACATGGTGCCCTCGCTGCCCAACGTGGACGTCCACACCCGGGACATGAGCGAGGACCGGCCGCTGCCGGGGGAGGGGCCGTGGGACCTGGTCCACGCCCGGCTGCTGACCCACCACCTGCCGAACCGCCGGGAGGTCGTGCACCGGTTCGCCGAAGCCCTCCGGCCGGGCGGGTGGCTGCTGCTCGGCGAGTTCATCCGGTCCGAGCCCCGCGCGCTCGCCATGCCGGACGCGGCCAGGCGCGACATCTTCACGCGGGTCGTGGACGGCTTCCACGACATCATGGAGGCCAAGGGCATCGACGGCTACTGGGGCGAGCAGGTGCACGCCACCATGCTGGCGGCCGGGCTCACCCCGGTGCGGACGCGCTGGCACGCCGAGACGTGGACCGGCGGCGACCACGGCTGCAAGCTCCTGCACAACAACATCCTGCAGAAGCGGGACGCGATCGAGGCGTCGGGCGTCCCCGCCGAGGACGTCGACGTCTTCCTCAACGACATCATGCACGACCCCGCGGTCGTCATCCGCGGCCACCAGTTCGTCTCCATTCGCGGTCGCCGGCCGGAGTAGCGGCGGGCCGGATCAACCACAGGCCGAGTAGAGGAGAGAGCAGCCATGGCACATCTGGCCTTCTTCAACATCCCCGCGGCCGGGCACCTGATGCCGACCCTCGCGGTGGTGGAGGAACTCGTCCGCCGCGGGCACCGCGTCACCTATCCGGCGACCGAGGCGTACGCGGAGGAGGTCGCCTCGACCGGCGCCGCCGTGCTGACCTACGAGTCGACGATCGACGTGCAGCGGGACTTCCCGCCCGGCGTCGACGACTGGCTGTCCCGCGTCCTGCTCGGCGGAGCGCGCGAGGGCCTCGCGACCACCCGGATGTTCGCCGCCCACTTCCAGGACGACGTCCCCGACATCGTGGTCTACGACGGCTTCGTGCGGTTCGTCGGGGAGGCGCTGTCGGCCCGGTGGAACCGGCCCACCGTCCGGGTCTTCCCGGTCGGCTGCGTCAGCTCCCACGTCACCCCGGACGCGATCGGCGCGGCGAAGTACGCGGAGCTGAAGACGGAGCTGGGCAAGCTCGGCGACATGAACGGCGTCGACCCGGAGACGGCGTTCCACCAGCTGCGCGGCGACCCCGAGGCGCTCAAGCTCGTGTTCTACCCGAGCAGATTCGGCTATACCGACGCGGCGAGCGACGACAAGTTCGTCTTCGTCGGCCCGTGCTTCCGGCAGCGCGAACTCGACGGGGACTGGACGCCGCCCGCCGGCGGCGCGCCGGTCGCGCTGATCTCGCTCGGCACCAGCTTCAACCAGCAGCCGGAGCTCTTCCGCGCCTGCATCGACGCGTTCGCCGGCCTGCCCTGGCACGTCGTGCTCACCACCGGGCCGGGCACCGGCGCCGCCGAGATCGGGCCCGTCCCGCCGAACGTCGAGATCCACGAGTGGATCCCGCTGCAGGCCGTGCTGCGGCACGCCGCCGTCACCGTCTGCACCGGCGGGACCGGCACCGTGATGCACTCGCTGCACGCCGGCGTCCCCGTGGTCGCGATGCCGCAGGTCGCCGCCGCCGACGGGCTCGCCGCGCAGCTGGCCGGGTTCGGCGTGGGCCGCGCGATCGCGCGCGGCGAGGAGACCGCCGCCAACATCCGGGCCGCCGTGCTCGGCCTGGCCGGCGACGACGGCGTGGCCGGCCGGGTCGCGGACATGCGGGCGCACGTCCGCGCGGCGGGCGGCAAGGCCCGCGCCGCCGACGAGATCCTCGCCCACCTCGGCGAGCGCGAGGGCGAGGGCGCGCTCCGGTGAAGACCCGCGCGGCGGACCCGGCGGCGCCCGGGTCCGGGATCGCCGTGCGGGCGGTGTACGCCGGGGCGCTGCTCGGCCCGCTCGGCGGCGGCGTCATCGCGCCGATGCTCCCGCAGATCGGCCGGTCCCTGCACGTCTCCAGCGGCGCCGTCGCCGCGGCCATCACCGCCTACTTCGTGCCGTTCGCGCTCGTCCAGCTCGTGTCCGGCACGCTGGGCGAGCGCTGGGGCCGCCGCCGCACCGTCCGGATCGGCTACCTCGTGTACGCGGCCGGGGCGGTGGCCTGCGCCGCCGCCCCGTCCCTCGCGGTGCTGCTGGTGGCGCGCGCCGCCATGGGGGCCGCGAACGCCTTCACCGGGCCGCTGCTGGTGGCCGGGCTCGCCGACCTGGTCTCGCGGGAGCGGCTCAGCCGGTCGGTCGGCGTGATCTCCAGCTGGATGGCGGCCGGCCAGTCGATCGCGCCGTTCGTCGGCGGGCTGGCGGCGGCCGCCTCGTGGCGGATCGGGTTCCTCATCGTCGCGGCCGTGGCGGGCCTGCTCAGCCTCGCGCCACCGCCCGGGGGGCCGCGGCCCGGCGTCGTCGCCCCGTCCTGGCGGTCGCTGCTCGGCCGCGACATGGGGCTGCTCGCCGGCGGCGCGTTCGTGTCCTACCTGGGCGCGGCGGCGCTGCCGTTCATGGTCGCCCTCTACCTGAACGACAGCCTGCACGCCGGGCCCGACCTCACCGGCGCCGCGCTGCTCGGCTTCGGGGTCGCCGGCCTGCTGCTCGGACCCGCCTGGGGCCGGCTCAACCAGCGGTTCGGCGCCCGGACGTGCGGCGCGGTCGCGGCGGTGGTGGCGGCCGTGTTCGTCGGGTCGGTCGGCCTGACCGGCTCCGCCTGGTCGCTCGCGCTGTGCTGGACGGCGGCCGGGGCCGCGGCGTCCATGCTCACCGTCGCGCTGCAGAACCTCACCGTCCGCGCCGTGCCGGGCAACCGGGGCGGGGCGCTGTCGGCGGTGTCGGCGTTCCGCTTCGCCGGCGCGGCGCTCGCGCCCATCATCTGGCTGCCCCTCTACCACGGCGCCCCCGCGCCGGCCTTCGCCGCGGCGGGGGCGTCGGTGCTGCTGGCCATCCCGGTCCTGGCCGTCGTCGGCGGCCACGACCGCGCCTGAGCGCCTAGCGGCTCAGGCGGGTCGCGGCGGCGCGGCGCCGGCGGACGGAGCGGCGCATGTACATGGCCACCGGTAGGTGCAGGACCAGCAGCGCGGCCACGATGATGACCAGCCACATGCCGAACTGCTTGCTCACCCACAGGTGCACGGCCACGCCGAATACCAGGACGAGTCCGATGCCGATCTGGAGCGCCCGCTTTTTCGCGCCTGCTTTTCCACCGTTCATCGAGCGCCCCTTCCGGCACCGGTGATATTCACCCCCATCCTCCCTTTGGGAATTGCGTTGTTCATCTCCGAAAATGCGGTGCCGCGCCGATCAGGCGGGCGGGATGTTGTGGTTGACGCGGAAGAAGTTGTCCGGGTCCCAGGCGCGCTTGACCTCGCGGAGCCGCGCGTAGTTGTCCGGGGTGAACGCGGTCTCGGCCTTGGTGGGGTCGCCGAGGAAGTTCAGGAACGAGCCGCCGGTGGAGAACGGGCGGAACCGCTCCGCCAGCCCGCCGATGGCGGTGGCGACGGAGGCGTCCATCTCCGGCTGCGGGTACATCGCGGTCGCGATGACCGAGTAGGGGACGTCGCGGTGGCCGGCCGGTCCGGCGTCCGGCCCGGCGTGCTCGATGGCGCCGCCCCAGTGCCGGATCTCGATCGCCGTCAGCGGCGTGCCCGGCGACATCGCGTCCAGCATCACGTCGAGCAGGCCGTCGGACAGGTCGTGGCACAGCTCGATCCGCTGGCGGGCGAGGACGGGCGGCGGGGGCGGGCCGGCGATCGCCAGGCTCGCGGACGCGAAGTCCATCATCCCGTAGTCGCCCATGAGGACCGGGCCGGCGGCGTCCAGCAGCGGCTTGAACAGCCGCTCGCCCTCGTCCGCCGTCCCGACGTGGAAGGTGCGCAGCGACAGGAACTGCTTGCCGCGCATCGGCTCGGGGATCATCGGCACGTCCGGCAGGCTCATCAGCGTGATGCCGCTGTTCATCTCGTCCGGCTCGTCGCGCGCCCACTCCCGGTACAGCGCGAGCGTCTCCCGGGCGCGGTCCAGCGGGTGCAGGGACGTGCCCGCGTACACCTGCCCGACCGGGTAGAGCTTGAACTCCAGGGACGTCGCGACGCCGAAGTTGCCGCTGCCGCCGCGCAGCGCCCAGAACAGGTCGGGGTGCTGCCCGGCGTCCACGGTGCGCAGCTCGCCGTCGGCCGTCACGACGTCGGCGCGCAGCAGGCTGTCGCAGGCCAGCCCGTACTTGCGGGACAGCCAGCCGATGCCGCCGCCGAGCGTGTACCCGGTCACGCCGACGCAGGGCGTGCCCGACAGCGGGGCCAGCCCGTGCGGCGCCGCGGCGGCGATCACGTCCGACCACAGGGCGCCGGTGCCGGCCCGCGCGACGCCCCGCTCGGGGTCGACCTCGACGCCCGACAGCCCGGCGGTACGGACGAGCAGCCCGCCGTCGGTGAGGGCCAGGTTGCCGTGCCCGGTGGCCTGGACGGCGAAGGACAGCGCGTGCTCCCGCGCCGTCCGCACCGCGGCCTGCACGTCCGCGGGGCCGGACGCCTCGGCGACGATGGCCGGGTGCGGGTCGATCCGGCGGTTCCAGGGCAGCCGCATCTCCTCGTAGCCGGCGTCCCCCGGCAGGTGGACGGCGCCGGTGAACGCGCCGCGCAGTGCCCGCGCGGCCTCTCCTTGCTCGGTCATGGGTCCGTTCTCCTCGTCTCGTTGCTCTTGCTCGATGCTCGCCTCCCGATCGCCCGTCCTCGTCGTGCAGGGGAAGGGTTCGGGGCTGCCCGGCACGGTGTAGCCGCGGTACGACTACACCGCCGGGAGTACTGTCGGGTCCCCCGCTGAGCGGAGGCGGCCGGGCGGGGGGACCGCGGTCTCCGGCAGCCACGCGGCGACGCGGTCGGCGATGCCCGCGACCTGCTCGTCGTCCATGATCGAGTGGTGGTCGGCGGGGAGGACCTCCACCGCGATGCCGGGGCACAGCGCCCGCCAGGCCGGGACCGGGTCCGCGCGGCCGGCCTTCCCGGCGACGAACAGCAGCGTCGGGACGTCCGACGCCGCCACCCGGTGCGCGGCGAGCAGCGCCAGGTTGCCGGCGTGCGTCCGGGCCAGCCGTGCGTAGCCGGGGACGTCGATCTCGGCCGGCAGCAGGCCGTGCGCGACGGCGATGTCGCGGGCCGTCCGCTCCAGTTCGGCCGGGCCGGCGCTGGGCAGTGCCGCGTCCGCCGTGCCGGGCGTCCGCCCGCCGGCCAGGTCGCGCAGGAACTCCAGGTGCCGGGCGGCGGCGGTGTCCGGCAGCCGGTCGCAGTGCACGGTGCTGTCGATCATGAAGACGGCTGCCCGGCGGCCCTCGGCCGCGAGCCGGCGGGCGACCTCGTGGGCCAGCACGCCGCCCATCGACCAGCCGCCGAGGATGTACGGCCCGTGCGGGTCGTGCCGCAGCAGTTCGTCGCCGTAGGCCGCGGCCATGGCCGCCAGGTCGGGTGCTTCGGTGTCGCCGCCCGCGAGCGCCCGGCTCTGGAAGGCGCGGACCGGGCCGGGCCACCGGCGGGCGAGGCCGTAGTAGGCCCGGACGGATCCGCCGACCGGATGGAACAGGAACAGCCCGGTGCCCGCGCCGGACGACAGCGTGACGGCGCATTCCGGTGGCGCGCCGTCCCGCAGCCGCGCCGCGAGGGTGCGCGGCGTCGGCGCCTCGAAGATCGCCCCGAACTGCGGGTCGCCGCCCAGCTCCGCGCGGACCCGGTTGACCAGGCGGAGGGCGAGTAGCGAGTTGCCGCCCAGCGCGAAGAAGTCGCCGTCGGGCCCGGCCTCCGGGACCTGCAGGACGTCCTCCCACAGCGCGGTCAGCCGGCGGGTGAGCGCGTCGCCGGGCGTGCCCGCCGCCGCTGTCTCGGCGGTCTCGGCGGGCGCCGCGGTCGCGAGCGCCCGCGCGATGTCGACCTTCCCGTTCGCCGACAGCGGCAGCCGGTCCAGCAGCCGGATCTGCCCAGGGACCATGTATCCGGGCAGCCGGTCGCGCAGGCGGCGGGTGATCGCCGCGACGTCGCCCGTGCCGCCCTCGCCCGTGCCGCCGTCATCCGGTACCACCAGCGCCACCAGCCGCGGCGCGCCGCCCGCTCCGGCGACGGCGCCGACCGCGCACTCGCGCACGCCGGGAAGGCCGCGGATCGCCGACTCGATCTCGCCGGGCTCCACCCGGAAGCCGTGGATCTTGAGCTGCCGGTCCTCGCGGCCGAGGAACTCGATGTCGCCGTCCGGCAGGTAGCGGCCGAGGTCGCCGGTCCAGTAGAGGCGCTCGCCGGTGCGCGGATGCCGCACGAACCGCTCGGCGGTGCGCGCCGCGTCGCCGGCGTAGCCGCGGGCGAGGCCGGCGCCGCCGATGTAGATCCGGCCGGCCGCCCAGGGCGGGCGCACCTCCATCCGGTGGTCGAGGATCCGCATGCTCTGGCCGCGCAGCGGCCTGCCGTACGGGACGCCGCGCCACGCCGGGTCGACCCGGCCGACCTCGTACACGTTCGACCAGATGGACGCCTCCGTCGCGCCGCCCATCGCGATGACGCGCGCGTCCGGCCAGAGCCGGCGCAGCCGGTCCGGCAGCGCCGGCGGTACCCAGTCGCCGCTGAGCAGGAACGCCCGGAGCGGGGGCCGGCCGGGACCGGCGCCCGCCTCCATGACCTCGCCGAGCATCTCGGCCAGGGCCGGCACCGAGTTCCACACGGTCGCGCCGTGGGCCCGCGCGGTCTCCGCCCAGCCCGCCGGGTCGGGCCTCGGCGTCGGGTCCGGGAGGATCACGGCAGCGCCGGCGGCGAGCGCGCCGAACACGTCCCACACCGACAGGTCGAAGCTCAGCGACGAGATGCCGAAGACCCGGTCGGCGGGCCCGAGCCCGGCGATCCGGTTGACCTCCGCGACGGTGTTCAGCGCGGCGCGGTGCTCGATCACCACGCCCTTGGGCCGCCCGGTCGAACCGGACGTGTAGATCACGTACGCCGGGTCCCCGTCCCCGGTCCGCGCGGCGACCGGCGGGCCGGCGGCATCCGCGAGCCCGTCGACGTCCAGTACCGGAACGTCCAGGGGGCCGGCGGGCGGCCGGTGCGACTGGCCGAGCACGGCGCGGGCCGAGCACTCCCGGACCAGGTGCCGGATCCGGTCGGCGGGCAGGCCCGCGTCGACCGGGCAGTAGGCGGCGCCCGCCCGGAGCACGCCCAGCACCGCGGCGACCTGCTCCCAGCCCTTGGCCATGACGACGGGGACGACGTCGCCCGGCCCGACGCCCCGGCCGGCGAGCCAGGCGGTGACGGCACGGGAGACGCCGTCGAGCCGCCCGTAGGTCAGGGTGCGCGCGGGGGTGATGACCGCGGCGGCGTCCGGGTCGGCGTGCGCGTTCCGCAGGAAGCCGTCCTCCAGCCGGCCGGCGGGCGGGGGCGCCGGGGCGTTCAGCTCCTCGACGCGCGCACGGTGCCGCGCCGGCACGGGGTCCGGGACGGCCGCGTGGCCGTCCGGCCCGGCGAGCGTCTCCAGCATCGCCCGGTACGCCGCGAACATGGCGTCCGGCAGGCCGGGCGGGTACACCTCGTCGACGACGTCCCACACGCATTCGACACCGCCGCCTGGGGCGTCGAGCACCTGGTTGTCGATCAGGACCTGGGGCGTGCGCAGGGCGGTGGTGACGCGGCGGAACGCGGGCCGGGCGGCGGGCGCCGCGTGCCCGCCGCCGGAGGCCAGCATGCTGTTGAAGACGTACGGCATCGCGGCGCCGGACGTCCAGCCGCGCCGGGCGGCCAGCTCCCGGGTGATCCGCACGCCGGTCACGTCGGCGTTCTTCAGGTCCGTCCAGAGCCGGGCCTGGAGGGTGCGCGCCCGCGCCCAGAAGTCCGCGCCGGCGGTCAGGTCGACCTCCAGCGGCAGCGTGGCGCTGAACTGCCCGACGACGCCCTCCGCCGCGGGGTCGCGCAGCACCCAGTTCTGGTGCAGGACGTTGAGGGAGAACCGCGGGGCGGCCGACCACGCGCCGAGCGTCTCGGCGAACACGTGCAGCAGCGCGGTGGTCGGCAGGACGCGGTGCCGCCGGAAGGCCGCGCGCAGCCGCGTCCACTGCTCCGCAGACAGGGCGCACGTGCGGCGGGTGAGGCGCACCGGCGACACCGCGGCGGGCCGGCGCGCCAGCGGTGGCTGCGGCGGGCCGGGCAGGGAGTCCAGACGCTCCTCCCAGTACCGCCACTGCTCCCGGTAGGACGCGGTGTCCTCCCGGGCGGCGCGCGCCAGCACGCATTCGCGGAAGGTGCGCTCGACCGGGGGCAGCTCCGCGTCCGGGTCGTGGTAGAGCCGCAGCAGCTCCCGCTGGAGCGCCAGCGTGCTGCCCGAGTCGAGCAGCAGCAGGCTCATCGCGAACTGGACGCGGTGCCGGTGCGGCCGGATCCGGTGGACGACGACCTCGAACAGCGGCCAGCCGGTCGGGTCGGGTCCCTCCTCCAGCATGCGCTCCCGGGTCTCGCGGACGACCTCCTCCTGCCGGTCCGGGGGGAGCCCGGAGAGGTCGGCGACGGGGAGCCGGAACGCGGTGGCGCGGCCGGGGCCGAGCACCTGCTGCCGCCCGTCGGGGAGCATCACCGTCCGCAGGTGCTCGTGCCGGCGGACGAGCAGGTCGATCGCGCGCTCCGCACGGGCCGGGTCGAGCCCGGCGACGTCGAGCTCGGTGTACAGGTTCGGCCGGAACCCGCCGAGCTCGATGAGCGGGGTCGCGCCGACCAGGTAGCCGGCCTGCAGGTCGGTCAGCGGGAACGGCGCGCCGGTCACCGCAGCCTCCCGGCCGGCGCGGGCGGACGCCGCGGGGACAGGTCGGCGGCGATGGCGGCGAGGACCGGTTCGCTGTCCTCGTGCAGGAAGAAGTGGGCGCCGTCGAACGTCCGCACGTCGCATCCGCCGGTGGTGTGCCGCTCCCAGGCGCGCAGCTCCGCCTCCGTCGCCATCGGATCGCGGTTCCCGCCGAGGACCGAGATCGGCACGGTGAGCGGTGCGGCCGGCCGCCGGTCGTAGGTCTCCACGACCGCGAAGTCCGCGCGCAGCATCGGCAGGAGGGAGGTCAGCGCGGCCCGGTCGTCGAGGACCTCGCGGGGCGTCCCGTCCAGTTCCACCAGCCGTGCCACCAGGTCCGCGACGGGCGCGTCGTGCACCGGGCGGTCGCGCTCGGGCAGGTGCGGGGCGCGGCGGCCGGACACCAGCAGCCGCACCGGCGCGGGCGCCCCCCGGTCCCGGAGGGCGCGGCACGCCTCGTAGGCCACCAGCGCGCCCATGCTGTGCCCGAACCAGGCGTGCGGGCGGTCCAGGAGCGGGGCGAGCGCGTCCAGCAGCGCCGGGACGAGGTCGTCCATCCGGGCGTAGGGGCGCTCGCGGAACCGGGTCTCGCGGCCCGGCAGCCGGACCGCGACCAGCTCGACGTCCGGGTGCAGGCGGGCGGCCCAGTCCCGGTAGGCGGCGGCGCCGGCGCCCGTGTGCGGCAGGCAGAACAGCCGGGTCGCCGCCCGCGGAGCGGGGCGCCAGGTCACCGTCCACGCTCCGGGCGCGGCGGCGCGGGGCCGGGCGGCCCTGGCGGTTCGGGCCGGGGTGACGGTCATTTCATCCATTCGGCCGCCCTTTCGGCGAGCATCATGCAGGTGAGGTTGGTGGGGGCGCTCGGGATCGCGGGCATCACGGAGGCGTCCACCACCTGCAGGTCCGCGACGCCGTGGACGCGGAGCCGCTCGTCGACCACGGCGCCGGCGTCGTGCGCGGGGCCCATCCGGGCGGTCCCGGCCGGGTGCCAGGAGGGGCAGACGAAGCGGGGCACGGACGCGCGCAGCATCGCCTCGTCCTCCACCATCCGGGCCGTCCACAGGAACACCCGCCGCAGCAGCGGCGCGAGCGCGCCGTCGCGGGCGAGCGACCAGACGGCCCGCACGCCGGCCATCAGTCCTTCGACGTCGCGGTCCGCGGACGCCAGCCGCAGCGCGATCACCGGCGGCGTGCCGGGATCGGCGTCGCGCAGCGCGACGGAGCCGCGCGACTCCGGGCGCAGCAGCGCGGCCGACAGCGACACCCCGGTCCGGCCGCGCAGCAGCCCGCCGATCATCGGGACGGCGAGGTCGGTGACGTTGTTCAGCAGGGTCACGCTGAGCTCCGGCGCGCCGCCGGCGCCGGGCAGCCGGGCGAGCACCTGGTGCAGCGGGTCGCCCGGACGGCACGCCCCCTCCGCGGCCTCGGCCCACAGCGCGATGAACGGGTGGTCGACGAGGCCGGCGCCGACCCCCGCGAGGTCGGCGACCGGGCGGACGCCGAGGGCCGACAGCCGGCCGGCCGGGCCGATGCCCGAGCGCTGCAGGATCGCCGGTGTGCCGATCGCGCCGGCCGAGAGGGTCACCCGGTCGCACCCGACCGTGGCGACCCGGCCGTCCTGGACGACCTCCACGCCCCGGGCGCGTCCGCCCTCGACGACGACGCGGGCGACCTGGCATCCCGGCCACACCGCCAGGTTGGGCCGGTCGCGCGCGGACGCGAGGTAGGCCTCGGTCGTCGACATGCGCCGGCCGTGTACCGCGTTGCGGGGGATCCGGCCCGCGCCGGCTCCGGTGTCCGCGCCGTTCAGGTCGGCGACCTCCGGCAGGCCCAGCGCGGCGCAGGCGCGCAGGAACCCGGCCGCGACCGGTGCGAGCTCCGCGTCGCGCCGGATGGGCACCGGCCCCGCGGCGCCGTGCCCGGGCCCGCCGCCGAAGTCGGCGTCGGCCTCCAGCGCCGCGTAGAACGGCAGCACGCGCTCCCACGCCCAGTCGGGGTTGCCCGCCGCCGCCCAGGAGTCGAAGTCGGCGGGCAGGCCGCGCAGCGCGAGCGCGCCGTTCACCGCGGACGAACCGCCCACCAGCCGGCCGACCCGGTAGGGGTACTCGCGGCCGGCCCCGGGGCCCGCGATGTGCGCCGAGTAGTCCCAGTGGAAGCCGTCCATCAGCGGCACGTCGGCGGCGCGTTCCGGGTACGCCCGGTCCACCCCCGCCTCCAGCAGCAGCACCCGGCGGTCCGGGCGCTCGGAGAGCCGCGCGGCGAGCGCGGCGCCGGCGGACCCGGCGCCGACGATCACGTCGTCCCATCCCCGGGACGTGGTCCACGTCATCGCGGTCAGCGCCCCGTCCGCTCGCGCAGGGTCGTGGCGAGCTCGGCGATCGTGGGGTTGTCGAACAGCATCTCCAGGTCCTCCTCGGCCTCCTGCTCGATGCGGAGGTCCTGCCGGATGCGGGTGAGGATGCGGACGGCGTGCAGGGAGTCGCCGCCGAGCTCGAAGAAGTTGTCGTCGACGCCGAAGTCGTCCCGGCCGAGCGCGTCGTGCCACATGCCGAGCAGCGTCCGCTCCAGGTCGCCGCGCGGCGCGGCAGGCGCCGCGGGCGCGCCGTCGTCCCACGGCAGCGGGAGGGCGGCGCGGTCGACCTTGCCGTTGGCGCTGAGCGGCACGGCGTCGATCCGCACGTAGTGGCGCGGCACCAGGTAGGCCGGGAGGAGCTCGTCGAGCGCCGCGCGCAGCGCCGCCGGGGCCGGTTCCCGCGCCGCGCCGGGTGCGGGCAGCACGTGCGCGACGAGCTGCCGCCCGCCGGTCCGCGGGTTGTCGGCGGCCATCACCAGGGCCTCCCCGACCCCGTCCAGGCGGCGCAGCGCCGCCTCGATCTCGCCGAGCTCGATGCGGTAGCCGTTGACCTTGACCTGGTGGTCCTCCCGGCCGAGGAACTCGATGTCGCCGCCGGGCAGGTAGCGGCCCCGGTCGCCGGTGCGGTACAGCCGCGCACCGGTCCGCGGGTGGGTCACGAACTGGGCGGCGGTCCGGTCCGGGTCCGCCCAGTACCCCTGGGCGACGCCCGTCCCGCCGATGTAGATCTCCCCGGCGGCCCACACGGGACGCGGGACGAAGCCGGGCCCGTACACGTGCAGCGTCTGGCCGTCCAGCGGCTTGCCGTAGGGGATCCGGGTCCACTCCGGGGGGACCTCGCCGATCGGGTACCACACCGACCAGATCGACGCCTCGGTGGCGCCGCCCAGGCTCACGATCCGGGGCGTACCGTGCTGGCCGGTACCGTGTTCGGCACCGTGCCGGGCGCGGACGAGGGCGGGCAGCGACACCGGGATCCAGTCGCCGCTGAGCAGCACCAGCCGCAGCGCGGGCGCGCCGGGGGCGGTGGCGGCGGGCGCGTCGGTCCACGCCTGCATCAGCGCCGGCACGGTGTTCCAGACCGTGACCCGGTGGCGGTCGGCGAGCGCGGACCAGTGCTCGGGGTCGTGCAGCCCGGCGGGCGACGGCATGACGACGGTGCCGCCGGCCGCCAGCATCCCGAAGACGTCGTAGACCGACAGGTCGAAGGTCAGCGCGGACAGCGCCAGGACCCGGTCGTCCGGGCCGACCGCGAACCGGCGGTTGATGTCGAGGACGGTGTTGACCGCGCCGCGGTGGTCGATCATGACGCCCTTCGGCGTGCCCGTCGACCCCGACGTGAAGATGACGTAGGCGAGGTCGCCGGGCGCGGGGGAGGTGTCGGGCGGCGCGGCGGCGCATGCGCGGGTCTCCGGGTCGTCCGGGGTCACGACGGTGACGCCGGAGGGCCAGGCCAGCTCGTCGCGCAGCCGCGGTGAGGTCAGCACGACCCGCACCCGCCCGAGGTCGATGAGCTGTTCGCGCCTGGCCTGCGGCCACTGCGGGTCGATGGGCAGGTACGCGGCGCCGGACCGGGTCACGCCGAGCACGGCGGCGACCTGCTCGGCCCCCTTCGGCAGGACGACGGCCACGAGCGTGCCGCGTCCGGCGCCGAGCGCGCGGAGCCGGCCCGCCAGCCGGTAGGCGTCCGCGAGCACCTCCCGGTAGGACACGGTCGCGTCCCCGCAGATCACGGCCGGGGCGTCCGGCCGCCGCCGGGCCTGCTCCTCCACCAGGTCGCAGAGCGTGCGGTCCGGCGGGTCGACGGCCGTGGCGTTGGCCTCGGCCCGCTCCCGCTCCTGCCCGGCGGGCAGCCCGATCGGCGCGCCGCGCCGCTCCCACGCGTCCTCGTCCCGGGCGAGCCGTTCGATCAGGTCCCGGTAGGCGCCGAACATGTCGTCCAGCAGGCCGGCGGGGAACAGCTCCTCGACGGCGTCCCAGTTGTAGATCAGATCGCCCTGCTCCTCGCTGACCTGGTGGTCGAGCCAGACCTGCGGGGTCTGGGTGATCCCGTACACCTGCTCGCCGAAGAAGCGCAGGCCGTCGGACGGGTCGTCGGCCCGCGAGCCGAGGACGAGGGCGCTGGTGAACACCACCGGCATGCTCGCGCCGGGGCCGCCGCCGAGCCGCCGGTTGCGCTCGCGCATCACCCGGACGCCGCTGAACGAGGAGTGTTCGAGATCGCGCAGCAGCCGGCCCTGCAGCAGCCGGGCGCGGCCGGCGAACGGCTCGTCCCGCTCCGGCGCCGTGACGGCGAGCAGCGTCACCGACGTGAAGTCGCCGATGAGCCGGCCGATCTCCGGATGGCTCTGCGGACGGTTGAACAGCGTGAGGTCGAGGGTGAAGTCCGGCTGGTCGGACCAGTGCCGGAGCACGTCGGCGTAGGCCGTCATGAGCACCGCGGACGGGGTGAGCCCGTGCCGCTGGGCGCGCCGCTTGACGGCCCGCCACGCGGCGGCGTCCATCCGGGCGCCCCGGTGCGAGAACCGGGTCCGCGACAGCCGGGACGGCTGGGCCGCGAGCGGCAGCGCCGGTGCGCCCGGCAGGTCCGCCAGCCGGTCCAGCCAGTAGTCGCGCGCCCGGGCGAACGCGGGGCCGTCCTGCTCGGCCTGCTCGGCCAGGACGTGGTCGCGGTAGCTGACCGCGAGCGGCTCCGGGGTCCAGCCGGGGTCCTCGTAGAAGCGGCGCCAGTCCTGGAACAGCAGGTAGAGGCTGTACCCGTCCAGGATCAGGGTGTCGAGGCCGACGTGCAGGCGCACCCGGCCGGCGCCGATCCGCGACGCCCGGATGTCGAACAGCGGCCACCGGTCGGCCGGGAGGACCTGGTGGTCCATCTCCCGCCGGGTCGCGGCCAGCCGCTCGTCGCGCTCCGCCGCCGGAAGCCCGCGCAGGTCCGCCGTCGCGATGGCGTAGGGCGGCACCTCCGGCAGGACGCGTTGCACGCCGTCCGCGCCGATGACGGCCCGCAGCATGTCGTGCCGGTCGATGACCTTGCGCAGGCCGTCCTGCGCGCGGTCCAGGTCGAGCCCGTCGCTGTCCAGCTCGAAGTAGACGTGCGTGGACACCCCGCCGAGTTCCAGCGCCGGGCTGCGGCCGACCCAGTAGGCGTGCTGGATGTCGGTCAGCGGGAACGGCTCGTGCCGCAGCTCGGGCCGCGGCGTGAGCGCGGCGGGGCCGGCGCCGGCCTCCACGCCGCGCAGCAGGGCGATCAGGTTGTCGCGCCGCCGCCGCAGGTCGTCGCGCAGCTCCGGGGTCAGCGAGCCGGCGGGCGCGACGACGTCGAGGCGGTCGCCGGCGGTGAGGCGGAGCTTGATACCGCGCCGCTTCAGCTCGACGAGCAGTTCCTGGGCCATCATGGGGGCCTCCTCGGGTCGCGGGCCGGTCACCCGGACGGCCGGACGTCGTTGAGCACGCCGGCGACGCGCGCCGCGGACGCGCCGGTGAGCAGCGTGTGGTGGGTGCCGGGGAGCGCGGTGACGTCCACCGTCCCGGTGGTCAGCGACGACCACCCCCAGTCGGGGTCCTGCGCGTGCGGGTGCCCGGCGAACTCCCCGACCAGGCCGTCCCGCGCCCGCACGACGCTGACGCGGGCGCCGATGCCGGGGCACCGGTAGGCGTTGCAGCCGCCGACGACGCCGCGGAAGACCGCGAAGGTCGCGGCGAGGTCGGCCGCGTCCAGCCGGGTTCCGGGCGCGCCGAGGTCCGCCAGCCAGCCGAGGGCGAGGTCGAGCCGCTCGTCCTCGGGACGGGCGGTGAGCTCCCGCAGCCGGTCGTCGGTGGCGTTGAGGCCGACGTCCAGGTCCTCCAGGAACCACAGCAGCAGCCGGGCGTCGTCGACCGGCCGCGCGGTCACGGGCGCGGGGGCGTCGACCACCACGAGCCGGTCGACGGGCGCGCCGCTCCGCTCCAGCACGCGGGCCATCTCCGCCGCGATGACCGCGCCGGAGGACCAGCCGCCGAGCAGGTACGGGCCGTCCGGCCGCGCCTCCGCCAGTGCCCGCACGTACAGCCCGGCCAGGTCCGCGACGCCGGTGAGCGGCTCCTGGCCGGTGGCCGGGCCGGGCGCCTGGAAGGCGTGGAAGGGCCGGTCCGAGGCCGCGGCGAGCGACTCGTAGCACAGCACGTTCCCGCCGGCCGGGTGGACGAAGAACCACGGGGCCTCGTGCTCGGGGTCCCGCCGCAGCCGGACGAGCGGCGACCAGGAGCCGCCCCCGCCGTCGATGTACCGGGCCAGCGCGGCGATCGTGCGGCGTTCCATCAGCACGCCGAGCGGCACCCGGCGGCCCGTCCGGCGGGTGATCTGCCCGATCACCCGCAGCGCCGTGTACGACTGCCCGCCGAGGTCGAAGAAGTCGTCCTCGACGCCGATCGGCGCGGTGTCCAGGACCGATTCCCAGACCTCCACCAGGCGCCGCTCCGTCGCCGTGCGGGCGGCCGTGTACGCGCGCTCCGCGGGCTCGGCGGCGGACCCGGCCGCCTCCAGCGCGCTCCGGTCGAGCTTGCCGTTGCCGGTCAGCGGCAGCCGGTCCAGCACGGTGATGCGGCCGGGCACCATGTAGGCGGGCAGGCGTCCGGCGAGCGCGTCGCGCAGGACCCCGGCGTCCGGGGCGGCACTGCCGTCCGCGCCCGTCACGAACGCCGCGAGCCGGCTGCCGGAGCCGGACCGGTGCGCCACCACCACGGCGCGCCCGACCGAGGGATGCTCGGCCAGCGCGTGCTCGATCTCGCCGGGTTCGACGCGGAAGCCCTGGACCTTCACCTGGAAGTCGGACCGGCCGAGGAACTCGATGTCCCCGCCGGGCAGGTACCGGCCGAGGTCGCCCGTCCGGTAGAGCCGTTCGCCGGTGCGCGGATGGATGACGAACGCCGCGTTCGTCCTGGCGGGGTCGTTGAGGTAGCCGCGGGCGACGCCGAGGCCGCCGATGTAGAGGTCCCCGGCGGTCCAGATGGGGGCGTCCCGGCCGCAGGCGTCCAGCACGTACCAGGTCTGGCGGGACAGCGGCCTGCCGTAGGGGATGCTGACCCAGTCGGGCGCGACCTCGCCGACCGGGAAGAAGATCGACCAGATGGCGGCCTCCGTCGCGCCGCCCAGGCCGACCACCTGGGCGCCGGGGGCGATCCGCCGGATCCGGTCCGGCAGGTCGAGCGGGATCCAGTCCCCGCTGAGCAGCACCGTGCGGAGCGCCGGGAGCGTCGCTCCGGCCGCTTCGGCCTCCTCGACGAGCAACTGCATGAGCGCCGGGACGGAGTTCCACACGGTGACGCCCTGCGCGCGGACGAGGTCGAGCCAGGACGCGGGGTCGGGAGGTCCGGGCGGCGGCAGCACCAGCCGGGCGCCCGCCTCGACGGCCCCGAACACGTCGTAGACCGACAGGTCGAAGCAGAGGGACGACACCCCGAACAGGACGTCGCCGGCGCCGATGCCGAACCGCCCGTTGACGTCCCGGATCGTGTTCAGCGGCCCGCAGTGGTCGAGCATCGCGCCCTTGGGGCGGCCGGTGGAGCCGGAGGTGTAGATGACGTAGGCGAGGTCCGTGGGGTCCCGGGTCGTCAGCACCGGGTCGGCGGGGGCGGCGTCCGCGATGTCCGCGCCGATCGGCAGGACGGGGGCGCCGGTCAGGCCGCCGATCCGCCCGCGCAGCTCCTCGGTGGTGAGCACGGCGCGCGCGCCGGTGTCGGCCAGGACGTACCGGATGCGGTCCTCCGGCCAGGACGGGTCCACCGGCACGTACGCCGCGCCCGCCGTCAGGACGCCGAACACCGCGGCGACCTGCTCCCAGCCCTTCGGCAGCGCGACGGCCACCAGGCCGCCGCGCCGCACCCCGGCGCCGAGCAGTGCCCCGGCGACGCCCGCGGCCCGGCGGTGCAGCTCCCCGTAGCCGAGGGTGGTGCCGGCCGCGACCACCGCCGTGGCGTCCGGACGGTCGGCCGCGACCCGGGCGAGGTTCTCGTGCAGGAGGTCGACCGGGATGCCGCCGCGGAAGCGGTTCAGCTCCATCCGGCGCTCGCGCTGCCCGGCGGGCAGCAGCGGGAACGCCCTGGTCTCCCACGCCGCGGGGTCGTGCGCTAGCGCCGTCACGATGGAGCGGTAGCCCTCCTGCATCGCGTCGATGAGCCCGTCGGGGAACATCTCCTCGATGACGTCCCACACCACCCACAGCCGGCCGTCGGGCAGCTCCCAGAACTCGCAGTCCAGCGTCGTCTGGGGCGTCTCCAGCGTGCTGTGGGCCGGCCGGTCGCTGCGCCCGACGAACAGCGCGCTGCCCACCGCGAACGGGCAGACGGCCCGTCCGGGCGTCCCGTGCTCGCGGTTCAGCGCCTGCAGGACCTTCACGCCGCTCCAGTGGACGTGCTCGACGTCCCGCAGGACCTGCGCCTGGAGCCGCCGCACCCGCGCGTGGAAGGGCTCGTCGGGGCGCCAGTCGACCTCCAGCGGATAGAGCGAGGCGAAGTTGCCGATCAGCTCCTTCAGCTGCGGGTGCAGCGGCAGCCGATGGGTGATCATGTTGTTCAGCAGGAAATGCCGGGACCCGCTCCAGTACGCGAGCACCTCCGCGTGGACGGCGGTGAGCGCGGTCGTGGCTGTCAGCCCCCGCGCGCCGAGCCGCGCCTTGAGCTCCCCCCACACCGCCGCGGGGAACAGCAGCTCCCGGCGGTGCAGCCGGGACCGCCGGCGCGGGTCGGCGCCCGCCGCCTGCGGGATCGCGGGCGCGCCCGGCAGCCCGGGGACGCGGTCCAGCCAGTACTTCCTGGACCGCTGGCCGGACGGCGACTCCTCAAGGTCGGCCAGCGCCAGCACGCAGTCCCGGTAGGCGATCTCCAGCGGGGGGCGCGGCTCGTCCGGGCGGTCGTAGCGCCGCAGGACCGTCTGGATGAACCGCAGCGTCCCCGGCGCGTCGTTGAACAGGTTGTTGTTGTTGTAGTGCAGCAGGCCGCGGCCCTCGCCGAGCAGGGTGAGCCGCATCTCCAGCCAGGGCCAGCGGTCGGCCGGCGGCTCCTTGCGCTCCAGCTCCGCGCGGACGCGGTCCACGTGCGCGCGCTGCTCGGGCTCCGGACGGCCGCGCAGGTCGTACACCTGGATCCGCGCCTGCCCCGGGTCGCGCACCGTCTGCAGCCGCATGTCGTCCCGGACGACGACGATGTTGTCGCGCTGGTACTCCAGTTCGGCGTCCAGCGCGGCCTGCAGGCGCCCGGGGTCGAGCTCGCCGACCTCGAACTCCAGGTAGGAGTGGGGGCGCACGTGGTGCTCCACCCCTTCGCGGCTGCCGATGAGGAACGACATCTGCAGGTCCGAGGGCGCGAACGGCTCGTACAGGTTCGCCGCGTCGTGGACGACCGCGGGCGGCTCGTCCTCCGGGGGGCGCGCCGCGTCCAGGCCGGACAGCCACCGGATCAGCTCCGGCTTGTCCCGCTCGATCCGGCCGCGCAGCTCGCCGGACAGCCGGCCGCGCGGCGCGGAGACCTCCAGCCGGTCCGCGCCGGCGAGCTTCAGCTTGATCCCGGCCCGCGCCAGCTCGGCCAGCAGGGGCGGGGTGGTCGTGGTGCCGCGTTCGCTCACGGGGGTGTCTCCTTGTGCGTCGGGCGCCGGCGGTGGGACGGGGGAGCGGAGGCTCACAGCGTGAGGACCTCCGTCTCGCCGTCGCCGTCCGGAAGGTCGTCGGCCGTCGCGAGCACCGACATCGCGGTGAGGTGCCGGGAGATCAGCTCCACGACCTCCAGCGCCGTGCCGCCGCCGAACAGGAAGTCGGGGGACGCGTCGGCGGAGAAGTCGGCGAGCAGCCGGTTGCGGAGCTGGACGGTGGTGAGCGAGTCGAAGCCGAGCTCGTTCAGCCGGCGGTGCCGGAAGCCCGGACGCAGCTCCGCCCGTTCGTCCGCGCTCAGGCCGAGCAGCGCCGCGACGCGGTCCAGCAGCTCGTCCAGCAGGACCTCGCGCGCCTCCTCGGGGTCGGTGACGGCGAGTTCGGCCAGGTCGTGGACGTGCCCCGGGTCCGCGGCCGGGGACGCGGGCGCCGGGACCTGCGCCGGTGCCACGTCCGCCAGCAGCGTGTACGGGAGGCGGCGGGGGACCGCGGTCAGGTGGCGGTGCCAGTCCATGGCGGCCAGGCCCACCTGGGGCGGCGCCGCGGCGGGCAGCGCGCCGAGCGCGGCGAGCGCCCGGCCGGGCGTGACCGCGCCGATCCCGAGCGCGTGGGCCCTGCCGAGCGCACCGGCGCGCGCCGCCATGCCGACTCCGGCCCAAGCGCCCCAGTTGACGCCCAGGGCGGGGCGGCCGTGCCGGCGGCGGAACACCGCGAAGCCGTCCAGGAACGCGTTGGCGGCCAGGTACCCCGCCTCGCCCGGAAGCCCGATGAGCGACGCGAACGCCGAGTACAGCACGAAGAAGTCCAGGTCGAGGCCGGCGGTGCGCCGGTGCAGTTCCCAGGCGCCGCGCACCTTCGGGCCGAGGGCGCCGGCGACGGCGTCCCAGCCGGTGTCCTGCAGGATCGCGTCGGCCGTCACACCGGCGGCGTGCACGATCCCGCGCAGCGGCGGCAGCTCCCGCCGCGCGTGGTCGAGCAGTGCCGCGACGTCGGCGGCGTCGGCCATGTCGGCGCGGCGCATCTCGACCCGCACGCCGCGGGCGCGCAGCGCCGCGACGGCCGGCGGCTCGTCCTCGGGGACGGTCCGGCCGGCGAGCAGCAGAGTGCGGGCGCCCCGGTCGGCGAGCCATCCGGCGGTCGCCAGGCCGAGGCCGCCGAGGCCGCCGGTGATCAGGTAGGCGGCGTCCGGCCGCACCGGCACCGGGCCGGCCGGGGAGCCGGCCGCCTCCGCCTCCGCCGCCGGCTCGTGCTCGCGCAGCCGCGCCTCGTACCAGCGGCCGTCGCGCAGCGCCAGGTGCCCGGAGCCGGCCAGTCCGGCGGACTGGCCGAGCACGGACCGCAGCGGCGGCGGCTCCGCCGCCGGGTCCAGGTCGGCCTGCACGCACGCGAGGTCGGGGTACTCGCAGACGACGGCCTTGACCAGGCCGGTCAGCACGGTGTGGCCCAGGTCGGGGACGTCCTGCCCCAGCCGGGGTGCGGCGGCGCCGGTCGAGCAGACGATGACCTCGGGCCGCCCGGCGGCATGCACGGCGAGGAAGTGCTTGAGCAGTGCGAGCCCGTGGCGGGAGAGCCGGTAGGCGGTGTCGACGGCGGCGTCGTCGTCCGGGCCGGTCGGTGCCCCCGGGCCCATGTGCAGGATCAGGCCCACGACGCGGGCGCCCTCCTCGCGCAGCTCCTCCATCACCCGCCGGACGTCGTCCTCCGCATCCGGGTCGACGGGCCGGGTCTCGCCGGTCGCGTCGCCACCGGGGCTCAGCGCGATCGCGGTCGCGCCCGACCGGGCCAGTTGCGTCCGCCAGTCGGCGGCGAGCGCCGGGTCGGCGCCGTACACGAGCCACGTCCCGGACCTTTCCGGGTCGCCGGACGGGTCGGCCGGCCGCCAGGCCAGCTCGTACCGCTGCGGCGGCGCCCCGACCAGTTCCGGCAGCGCGCCGCGCTCGACCGCGCGGTACCGCATCCCCTCGACGACGGCGAGCGTCTCCCCCGACTCCGACAGCACCCGGGCGTCGAGCACCGCTTCGGTGGCGGTCACCTCCCGGCGACGCGCATGGCACCACACGCGGCCCGGCAGCCGGTCGTGGACGCTGATCCGGTCGAGCGCGGACGGCACCCACAGCACCTCGCCGTAGGGAGCGAAGGCGACGAGGATCTGCAGGCAGGCGTCCAGGACGACCGGATGCAGCGTGTACCTTCCCTCGTCCTGCGCGGCGTCCGCGACCTCGACGAGGCCGAGCGCCTCGGCGCCGTCGGACCACAGCCGCCGGACGCCCCGGAACTCCGGCCCGCAGTCGAGCCCCGCCCGCCCGAACTGCTCGTACATCGGCCGGGTGTCCTGCTCGGGCAGCCGGTGCCGCAGGGCCTCCAGATCCGTGCGCGCCGGGCGCGGGGCGACCGCGGGCCCTGCGGCCTCGACGGTCGCGTGCTCGGCCCAGTCCGCGGAGCCGCCGGCGGGCCGGCCGAAACACCGCACCCGGCGCGTCTGCCCGCCGGGCTCGGCGTGGGCCTGCACGTCCACGCGGCGGCCTTCGGGAAGCGCCAGGAAGCGGCGGAACGCGACGCCGGCCAGCGTCCACTCCCGTGCGGCGGTACCGGCCGCGGACCGCGCCGCCGCCAGCGCCCACTCGACCATCGCGCAGGCGGGCAGGACGGGGGTTCCGAGGATCCGGTGCCCGGAGGCGAACCAGGGGTCGTCCCCGGTGAGCGTGCCGGCGGACCAGTGGCCGGCCTCCCCGGCGAGGTCCAGCGGCGCGCCCGCGAGCGGGTGGCCTCCCGCGGCGCCGCCGGGCCGGGTGGACGAGCCGGTGTCGAGCCAGTGCCGCCGGTGCCGGAACGGATAGGTCGGCAGGGCCACCCGCCGCGCCCCCTCGCCGAACGCGGACTCCGGCCACCGGACGGTCGCGCCGCGCACATGGATCCCGGCGAGCGCGCCGAGCAGCGAGCGCCGCTCCGGCCGCTTCGCCCGAAGCACAGCCACGACGCCGCCCGCCTCGGTGGTGTCGGGCTCGGCGGTGTCGGCCTTGGCGGTGTCGCGCTCGGCCAGGCATGCGTGTGCGAGGGGGGTGAGGGTGGAGTCGGGGCCGAGTTCGAGGTAGGTCGTGACGCCGGCGTCCGCCAGGTGCCGGACGCCGTCCATGAACCGGACGGGGCCGCGCAGGTGATCGGCCCAGTAGCCGGGCGAGCACAGCTGCTCGGCGGTGGCCGGCCGGCCGGTGACGTTGGAGACGACGGGGATCCGCGGCGGCGCGAACGCCACCGTGCGGGCGACCCGCCGGAAGTCGTCGAGGGCGCCGTCCATGTCGCGGGAGTGGAAGGCGTGGCTCACCCGCAGGCGGGTGGTCCGGCGGCCCTCGGCCCGCCAGAAGGTGGCGATCTTGGACACGACGTCGTCGGCCCCGGAGATCACCGTGGCGGCGGGCGCGTTGACCGCGGCGATGTCGGCCTGGCCGTCGTCGCCGATGCACTCGCGCAGCTCCGCCTCGCCGGCCTCGATCGCGATCATCGCGCCGGTCGCCGGGGCGGCCTGCATGAGCCGGGCCCGCGCGGCCACGAGCGTGCACGCGTCCGGCAGGGACAGCACCCCGGCGGCGTGCGCCGCGGTCAGCTCGCCGATCGAGTGGCCGATCAGCTGGTCCGGGACCACCCCGAAGGAGCGCACCAGCCGGTAGATGGCGGTTTCGAGGGCGAACAGCGCGGGCTGGGCGTACTCGGTCCGGTCGAGCGCCGCCGCTTCGGGCGAGCCGGGCTCGGCGAACATCAGGTCGCGCAGCGGCCGGTCCAGGTACCGGTCCAGTTCCGCGCACGCCGCGTCGAGGGCCTCGGCGAACACCGGGTACCCGGCGTACAGTTCCCGGCCCGCGCCGGGGCGCTGGGCGCCCTGGCCGCTGAACATGAACGCGACCTTCGCGGGCGGCCCCGGAGTGCCCCGGACGAGGCCCGGCGCGTCCGCACCGGTGGCCAGCGCGCGCAGACCGGCGGTGAGTTCCGTGCGGCTCCCGGCGAGGATCACCGCGCGGTGCTCCAGGGCCGCCCGGGTCGTGGCGAGGGACAGGCCGAGGTCGGCGAGCGGCTGGTCCGGCCGGTCCTCCATGTGCGCGTGCATCCGCTCCGCGACCGCGCCCAGGGCGGCGGGACTCCTGGCCGAGAGCGGCAGGGGCACGAGGTCGGGGGCGTCGGTGCGCGGCTCGTCCCGGGGCTGGGCGGGTGGAGCTTCCTGGACGATGAGGTGGGCGTTGGTGCCGCTGATGCCGAACGAGGAGATGGCGGCGCGCCGGGGCTGGTCGGTGGTGGGCCAGGGGGTGGGTTCGGTGGTGGGGGTGAGGGGTGTGGTGGCCCAGTCGATGTGGGGTGTCGGGTCGGTGATGTGGAGGGTGGGGGGCAGGTGCCGGTGGCGCAGGGCCATGATCATTTTGATGAGGCCGGCGATGCCCGCGGCGGCTTGCGGGTGGCCGATGTTGGATTTGATGGAGCCGAGGTGAAGTGGGCGAGTGCGGTTGGGGGCGTAGGTGTTGTGGAGGGCTTGGGCCTCGATGGGGTCGCCGAGGGTGGTGCCGGTGCCGTGGGCTTCGATGGCGTCGATCTCATCGGGAGTGAGTCCGGCGTTGGCCAAAGCGGCCTGGATGACGCTTTCCTGGGCGGGGCCGTTGGGTGCGGTGAGGCCGTTGCTGGCGCCGTCCTGGTTGATGGCGGAGCCGGGGATGACGGCCCAGACGGGGTGGCCGTTGGCTTGGGCGTCGCTGAGGCGTTCGACGAGGACGATCCCGGCGCCTTCGGCCCAGCTCGTCCCGTCCGCGTCAGCCGAGAACGACTTGCTGCGGCCGTCGGAGGCCAGCCCGCCCTGCCGGCTGAACTCCACGAACAGGGCGGGCGTCGGCATGACCGTCGCGCCTCCCGCGAGTGCCATGTCGCATTCACCGTTGCGGAGGGCTCGGCAGGCCAGGTGGAGGGCGACGAGCGAGGAGGAGCACGCGGTGTCGATCGTGATGGCGGGGCCGCGCAGTCCGAGGGTGTAGGCGATCCGCCCGGACGCGACGCTCGTGGAATTGCCGGTCAGCAGGTGGCCCTGCGCCGATTCCGGTCCCTCGTGGAACGCCGGGCCGTAGTAGTCGTGCGTCAGGCCCGTGTAGACACCGGTGGTGGTGTCGCGGAGGGTGGCGGGGTCGATGCCCGCGCGTTCGATGGCCTCCCAGGTCGTTTCGAGGAGGAGGCGCTGCTGGGGGTCCATGGCGGTGGCTTCGCGGGGGGAGATGCCGAAGAAGGCGGCGTCGAAGCCGGCGGCGTCGTGGAGGAAGCCGCCTTGGCGGGTGTAGCTGGTGCCGGGGTGATCGGGGTCGGGGTGGTAGAGGGCGTTGAGGTCCCAGCCCCGGTCGGTGGGGAAGTCGCCGATGGCGTCGACGCCCTCGGCGACCAGCCGCCACAGGGTTTCGGGGGAGTCGATCCCGCCGGGATAGCGGCATCCGATCCCGACCACCGCGATCGGCTCGCGGGCCCGCTCCTCGACCTCGTGCAGACGCTTCTCGGCCTGGTACAGATCGACCGTCACCTGCTTGAGGTACTGGGCAAGTCTCTCTTCGTTCGTCATTTCCTGACCGCCTGATCGGCCGAGCCGTCCATGAGGCTCTCAACGGGTTCGGGTGTCGAGAAGGGCGAAGATCTCCTCGGTGGAGGCCGCCATGATCGTGTCGGTGAGATCGTCCTTCGGCGCCGCTGGCAGGTCGTCGCCGTCCAGCCGCCGCAGCAGGCCGCGCAGCCGTGCGGACAGCTCCGCCCGGAGGTCCGCGCCGTCCGGGCCGTCCGGGCGCGCCGCGGACAGCGCCGTGGACAGTGCCGCCTCCAGCCGGTCGAGTTCGGTGAGGGCCGTCCGGTCCCCGGGCCCTGTCCCGGGCGCGATCCGCCGGTGCAGGAACGCCGCGATCGCGTCCGGCGTGGGGTGGTCGAACACGAGCGTCGCGGGAAGGCGCAGCCCGGCCGCCGCGCTCAGCCGGTTGCGCAGCTCCACCGAGGTGAGGGAGTCGAAGCCGACCTCCTTGAACGGGCGCTCCGGCCGGACCGCGTCCGCCCCGGCGCGGCCGAGGACGGCGGCGGCGTGGCCGCGGACGAGATCGAGCAGCAGGCTGCGCTGCTCCGGCGGGGGCAGCGCCGCCAGCCGCCGCTGCAGCGATCCGCCGTCCGCCGTGCCCGCCGCCGCGCGGCGCATCGGGGCGCGCACCAGCCCGCGCAGGAGGGACGGCACCGGACCGTCGCCGAGGGACCCGCCGAACGCGCCCGCGTCCAGCGGCACGGGGACGAGCAGGGAGTCGGTGCGGGCCAGGGACGCGTCGAGCAGTTCCAGCGCCCGGTCGGTGGGCAGCGGCGGGATGCCCGCGCCGGCGAGCCGCGCGACGTCGTGCTCGCTCAGGTGGCGCGACATCGCGCTCCGCTGCGCCCAGTACCCCCAGGCGAGGCTGGTGGCGGACAGCCCGGCGGCGCGCCGGTGGGCGGCCAGGCCGTCCAGGAAGGCGTTCGCGGCGGCGTAGTTCGCCTGCCCGGGCAGGCCGGCCACCCCGGCGACCGAGGAGAACAGGACGAACACCGGCAGGTCGCGGTCCGCGGTGAGCCGGTGCAGGTGCCACGCGGCGTCGGCCTTCGGCCTCAGCACGCGGTGCGCCTGCTCGTCCGTCAGGCTCTCGACGGTGCCGTCGTCCAGCACCCCGGCGGCGTGCACGACCCCGGTCAGCGGATGCTCCGCCGGCACGGCCGCCAGCACGGCCGCGAGGGCGGCGGGGTCGGCGGCGTCGCAGGCGTGGACGCGCACGTCCGCGCCGAGTGCGGCCAGCTCCGCGCGGAGCGCGTCGGCCCCCTCGGCGGCCGGGCCGCGCCGGCTCGCCAGCAGCAGGTGGCGGACGCCGTGCCGGGTGACGAGGTGCCGGGCGACCAGGCCGCCGAGCGTTCCGGTACCGCCGGTGATCAGCACCGTGCCGTCCGGGTCGAGGGGGCGGCCCGGCCGGGCGCTCTCCGCCGCGGTCACCCGCGCGAGGCGCGGCGCGAGGATCCGGTCGCCGCGGACGGCGAGTTCGGTCTCGTCGCCGGAGAGGGCGCGGGGGATCGCCGCGTACCCGGCGGCGCCGCCGGTGACGTCGAGCAGGGTGATCCGCCCGGGGTTCTCGCTCTGGGCGGCGCGGACCAGGCCCCGCGCGGCGGCCCCGGCGAGGTCGGGGACGTCTTCGAGTGGATGCACGGAGACCGCGCCCCGGGTGAGCACCACCAGCCGTGCCGAGCCGGCCCGGTCGCCGGCCAGCCAGGTCCGGACGAGCCGGAGTGCGGCGACGGCCGCGTCGTGCGTCGCCGCGGCGGGGTCGGCGGAGCCGCCGGAGACGGGGGCGATGACGATGTCCGGCGGTTCGGCCGCCGAGTCGGCGGCCAGCGCGCCGAGGTCCTGGTGGTGCCGGACGCCCGCTCCCGCGGCGGCCAGCGCGCCCGCGAGCGCGGCATCGCCGATGACGGCCCATCGGCGGCCGTGCGGGGCGCGGGCCGGGACGGCCGGGGGGACCCATTCCACCCGGTACAGATCCCGCTCGGGACGGCCCGGCGCGGGCGCGGCGCCCTCGGCCGGAACGGGCTGGAGCCGCACGGACCGGGCGGTCGCCACGATGCCGCCGGCGGGGTCGGCCAGGGTCAGTTCGGCCTCGTCCGGTGCGCGGGGGCGGAGCCTGGCGCGCACCGCCGTGGCGCCCGACGCGTACAGCCGCAGATCGCTCCAGCCCGCCGGGCGCCGGGCCTCGCCGCCGGGGGCGGCGGCCGCGAAGGCCCGCAGCGCCGTCTCGGGCAGCGCCGGGTGGACGCCCCAGCCCGCGGCGTCCCGCTCGCTGTCGTCCGGTAGTGCCACGTCGGCGTAGAGGTCGTCGCCGAGCCGCCAGAGACCGCGCAGCCCCTGCAGCGCCGGCCCCTCGTCGTGATCGGGCAGGGCGACCGGTGTCCCGCCGGGCGGCGGCCAGGCGCCGTCCAGCCCGGAGGACGGCGGTTCGGCGGCGGAGTCCGCGATGAGAGTGCCGGCGGCGTGCCGCGTCCAGCCCGCTCCGGCTGCGTCGCCGGAGTCGGCGGCGGGACGGGCGCGGACGGTGACCGGGCGGCGGCCGGAACCGTCGCCGTCCCGCACCATCACCTGCACGTCCAGGTCATGGCCGGGGTGCAGGACCAGCGGCGTGTCGAGGACGAGTTCGCCGACACACGACGCGCCGGCCCGCTCCCCGGCGTGCAGGACCATGTCGGCGATCGCGCTCGGCGGCAGCACCGTGGCGCCGTGCGGGGTGCGGTCGGCGGAGAGGGGGGCGGTCCGCGCGGACAGCCGTCCGGTGAGGACGAGGCCGCCGCACTCCGGCGCCACCTCCGCGCCGAGCAGCGGATGGCCGGCGGCCCGCAGGCCCGCACCGGCGACGTCGCCCGACCGCTGCCCCGCCTCCATCCAGTACCGCTCGTGCTGGAACGGGTAGGTCGGCAGTGGCGCCGGGGCCGCGCCCCCGCCGGGGAACACGGTGGCCCAGTCGACCGGTGCGCCGTGCACGTGCGCGGCGGCGAGCGAGAACAGGATCCGGGCCGCGCCGCCCTCGTCCCGGCGCAGCGTGCCGATCACGGCGGCGTCCGTCCCGCCGTCCGCGACGGTCTCCTCCAGCGACGCCGCCAGCATCGGATGCGGGCCCACCTCGACGAACAGGTCGTGCCCGGCGTCGAGCATCGCCCGGGTGGCGCGCTCCAGCTCCACCGGTTCGCGCATGTTGCGGTACCAGTACGCGGCGTCGAGCGCGGCGGTGTCGAGGAGGCCCCCGGTGACGGTCGAGTAGAACGGCACGTCGCAGGACCGGGGGGCCACCGGGCCGAGGACGTCCAGCAGGTGGTCGTGGAAGACGTCCACCTGGGCGGTGTGCCCGGCCGTGTCGATGCCGGGGATGACGCGGGCGCGGGCACCCTCCGCCTTGAGCTCCGCGACGAGTTCGGCGAGCGCGGCGGGGTCGCCCGCGACGGTGGTCGTGGCCGGGCCGTTGACCGCCGCGACCGACAGCGCGTCGCCCCACCGCTCCAGGCGGTCGCGCAGCGCGCCGGCGCCCAGCGCGACGGCCGCCATGCCGCCGCGGCCCGCGAGCCGCAGCCACGCCCGGCTGCGCAGCGCCACGACCCGCGCCGCGTCGCCGAGGTCCAGCCCGCCCGCCACGCACGCCGCGGCGATCTCGCCCTGCGAGTGGCCCACCACGGCCGCCGGCCGGACGCCGTGCGCGCGCCACATCGCGGCGAGCGACACCATCATCGTGAACAGCACCGGCTGCACGACGTCGACCCGGTCGAGCGGCGGCGCCCCGGGTTCGCGGTGCAGCACGTCAAGGACCGACCAGTCCAGATGGTCCCGCAGCGCCTCGTCGCAGGCCCGCGCGCTCTCCCGGAACGCCGCCGAATGCGCCATCGGCCCGTCGGCCATCCCGGGCCACTGGGAGCCCTGTCCGGGGAAGACGAACACGGTGCCGCCGTCGCCCGCCCTGCCGGTGACGGCGCCGGCCGCCGCGGTCCCGTCCGCGATCGAGGTGAGGCCCGCGACGAGCTCGTCCCGGTTCTCCGCGACGACCGCCGCGCGGTACTCGTGCTGCGCCCGTCCCAGCGCCAGGGTGCGGCCCGCTGCGGCGATGTCCGGCCCGGCCGCCGCGAACCCGGCGATCCGCCGAGCGTGGGCGCGCATGGCGTCAGGTGTCGCGCCGGACACGAGCCAGGGCCCCGTGTTCGCGGGAACCTCGACGCGGGTCTGGGTTGGCGGCGGTTCCTGGACGATGAGGTGGGCGTTGGTGCCGCTGATGCCGAAGGAGGAGATGGCGGCGCGCCGGGGTCGTTCGGTGGTGGGCCAAGGGGTGGATTCGGTGGTGGGGACGAGGGGTGTGGTGGCCCAGTCGATGTGGGGTGTGGGCTCGGTGATGTGGAGAGTGGGGGGCAGCCGGCGGTGCCGCAGGGCCATGATCATTTTGATCAGGCCGGCGATGCCCGCGGCGGACTGGGTGTGGCCGATGTTGGATTTGAGCGAGCCGAGGTGAAGGGGATGCCCGGCGGCGCGGTCGCGACCGTAGGCGTTGTGGAGGGCTTGGGCCTCGATGGGGTCGCCGAGGGTGGTGCCGGTGCCGTGGGCTTCGATGGCGTCGATCTCGTCCGGGGTGAGTCCGGCGTTGGCCAGGGCGGCTTGGATGACGCTTTCCTGGGCGGGGCCGTTGGGTGCGGTGAGGCCGTTGCTGGCGCCGTCCTGGTTGATGGCCGAGCCTGGAACGACGGCCAGGACGGGATGGCCGTTGGCCTGGGCGTCGCTGAGGCGCTCGATGAGCACGATCCCGGCGCCCTCGCCCCAGCTCGTGCCGTCCGCGTCCGCCGAGAACGGCTTGGCGCGGCCGTCCGCGGCGAGGCCCCGCTGCCGGCTCAGCTCGACGAACAGCCCAGGCGTGGCCGTCACCGTCGCGCCCCCCGCGAGTGCCATGTCGCATTCACCGTTGCGGAGGGCTTGACAGGCCAGGTGGAGGGCGACGAGGGATGAGGAGCACGCGGTATCGATGGTGATGGCGGGACCGCGCAGTCCCAGGGAGTAGGCGATCCGACCGGACGCGACGCTGGGGGTGCCTCCCGTGAGGAGGTACCCCTCGGCCTCCGGCGGCCCCTCGTGCAGATTCGTGCCGTAGTACCCGTACGTGACACCCGTGTAGACGCCGGTGGTGGTGTCGCGCAGGACGGTGGGGTCGATGCCGGCGCGTTCGATGGCCTCCCAGGCGGTTTCCAGGAGGAGACGTTGCTGGGGATCCATGGCGGTGGCCTCGCGGGGGGAGATGCCGAAGAAGGCGGCGTCGAAGCCCGCGGCGTCGTCGAGGAAGCCGCCTTGGCGGGTGTAGCTGGTGCCGGGATGGTCGGGGTCGGGGTGGTAGAGGGCGTCCAAATCCCAGCCCCGGTCGGTGGGGAAGTCACCGATGGCATCGACGCCGTCGGCGACCAGCCGCCACAGGGACTCGGGGGAGTCGATCCCGCCGGGGAAACGGCACCCGATCCCGACCACCGCGACCGGCTCGTCCGAGGCGGTCCGCCGCGCGGTCTGCCCGCTGCCCTCGCCGGAGCGGGTGACGACGGCGTGCAGATGGTCGCCGACGGCCGCCGGCGTCGGATGGTCGAAGACCAGCCCCGGAGGCAGTGGCAGGCCGGTCGCCTCGCGGAGCCGTTCGCGGAACTCCACCGCGGTCAGCGAGTCGAAGCCCAGCTGCTTGAACGTCCGGGCCGGCTTGACCGCGTCCGGCGCCGTGTGGCCCAGGACGGCCGCCGCCGCGGTCCGCACGACGTCCAGCAACTCCCTCCGGCGCGCCGCGTCACCGAGCCCGGCGAGCCGCCGCTCCAGCCGGGAGCCCCCCGCACCGTCCTCCGCCGGATCGTCCATGTCCGGTGCGGGCGGAGGGTCGGCCTCGCGGGTCTCCGGCACGGCGAGCCAGTGGCGGCGCCGCTGGAAGGCGTAGGTCGGCAGCGCGATGCCGCGCGGTTCGCGTCCGGCGAGCAGGTCGCCCCACGGGACGTCGACGCCGTGCACGTACAGGGCGGCCAGCGACAGGAGCAGCGATGACCAGGCGCCGCCGTCCTTGCGCAGGGAACCGACGGCGAGCGGCCGCCGCGCGCCCGCGTCCCCGGCCACCTGCCGGACACCGGCCGTCAGCTGCGGCCGCGGGCTCATCTCGACGAAGGTCTCATGCCCGGACGCCGCGAGCGCGGCGACCGCCGCCGCGAACCGCACCGGCCGCCGCAGGTTGCGGTACCAGTAGCCGGCGTCCAGCTCGGTGTCCAGGGGCCCGCCGACGACCGCCGAGCACAGCGGGATCTCCGGCGGGCGCGGGGCGATGCCGGCGAGCGCGCCGAGCAGTTCCGCGCGCACCGCCTCGACGGCGGGGGAGTGCGAGGCGTAGTCGACCGGGATCCGGCGGGCCTGGACGTCCTCGGCCGCGCAGGCGGCGAGCAGCTCCTCGACCGCCGCGGCCTCCCCCGACAGGAGCGTCGTCTCCGCGTCGTTGACCGCCGCGAGCACCAGGGCCCCGTCCCAGCGGGACGCCAGCGCCTCCGCCCGGTCCCGGGGCAGCCGCACCGACACCATGCCGCCGCTGCCCGCGAGCCCCGCGAGCGCCCTGCCGCGGACGGCGACCACGCGGACCGCGTCCGGCAGGGACAGCGCCCCCGCGATGTGGGCGGCGGCGATCTCGCCCTGCGAGTGCCCGACGACGGCGTCGGGCCGGACGCCGAGCGACTCCCAGACCCGGGCCAGCCCCGTCATCATGGTGAACAGGGCGGGCTGCACCATGTCGTCGCGGTCCAGCAGCGGCGCCGCCTCCGGGTCGCGGAGGACGTCCTCCAGCGGGTGGTCGAGATAGGGCGCGAACGCGGCGGCGCAGGCTTCGACGTGGGCGCGGAAGACGGGGGAGGAGTCCATGAGCTCGCGTCCCATGCCGGCCCACTGGGAGCCCTGACCGGGGAAGACGAACACGGTCCCGCCCACTTCGCCCGCTACGCCCCGCACCACCCCCGCCGCGTCCCGCCCCCCGGCAAGGGCATCGAGCCCGCGCACGCCGCCCCCGAGGTCCTCCGCAAGCACAACGGCCCGATGCTCGAACGACGTCCGCGTAGTGGCGAGCGACCAACCAACGTCCTCCAACCGCGCCCCGCCACCCTCCACAACACGCGCCCGCAACCGCGCGCCCTGCCCCCGCAACGCCTCCTCAGACCGCCCCGAAACAACCCACGGAACCCCCACCCCCAACCCACCCCAACCCCCGCCCGCCGCCCCGCCCGCCGCCGCGCCGTCACCCACCACGCCGCTTGCCGTAACGTCGCCGACCGTCACCTCGCCTGCCGCCGCGACCGTCACGTCGTCGGCCGCCGTGCCGCCCGCCGCCGGCCCGCCTGCCGTCACGTCGTCGGCCGCCGTGCCGCTGGGCACTACGTCGCTGGTTGTTGTGGTGGGGGGTGGGGTGAGGATCAGGTGGCAGTTTGTGCCGCCTAGGCCGAAGGAGCTGATGCCGGCGAGGCGGGGGGTGTTGCCGGGCCATGAGCCGGGGCGGTCTTGGACGCGTAGGCGCAGGGCGGCGAAGTCGATTCGGGGGTTGGGGGTGGCGAAGTTGAGGCTGGCCGGGATCCGGTTGTGCCGGATGCTCAGTGCCAGCTTGAGCAGGCCGGCTATGCCGGCGGCGCCTTCCAGGTGGCCGATGTTCGTCTTCACCGAGCCGACCCGCAGCGGGGCGTCCGGGGCGCGTCCCGTGCCCAGGGCGGCGCCCAGGGCGGCGGCCTCCACCGGGTCGCCGACCTTCGTGCCGGTGCCGTGCAGCTCCACGTACTGGACGTCGGCCGGGTCGACGCCCGCCCGCGCGCACGCGCGCCGCACGACCTCCTCCTGCGCGCGGGCGCTGGGAACCGTGAGCGCCTCCGTCGCGCCGTCGTTGTTGAACGCGCCGCCGCGAATGACGCAGTAGACGGAATCACCGTCGTCGAGGGCCTGCGCGAGGGGTTTGAGCAGCACCGCGCCGCCGCCCTCGCCGCGGACGTAGCCGTTCGCGCGCGCGTCGAAGGTGTGGCAGCGTCCGTCCGGGGACAGCCCGCCGAACTCGGCGACGGTGACGGTGCTCTCCGGGGTGATGGTGAGGTTGACCCCGGCCGCCAGGGCCAGCTCGGACTCGCCCGAGCGCAGGCTCTCGCAGGCCATGTGCACCGCGAGCAGCGAGGACGACTGGCCGGTGTCGACGACCAGGCTGGGGCCGCGCAGCCCCAGCGCGTACGACACCCGGTTCGCGATGATGCCGCGGTGCGTGCCGGTCAGCGTGTGGCGGCCGATCGCGTACCGCGCCGCCAGCTTGGCGTAGTCGTCGGCCATCGCCCCGACGAACACGCCCGTGCGGCTGCCGGACAGGGACGCCGGGACGATGCGCGCGTCCTCCAGGGCCTCCCAGCCCAGCTCCAGCATGAGCCGCTGCTGCGGGTCGGCCGCCGCCGCCTCGCGGGGCGACATCTCGAAGAACTCCGCGTCGAACCGGTCGATCCCGTCGATGAACCCGCCGACCGTCCGGGCGGGGACCGGACGGTCCGCGGGGGCCTCGCCGATCGCGCTCTCCCCGCGGTCCAGGAGCCGCCAGAACGACTCCGGATCCGGGGCGTGGGGGAGCCGGCAGGCGATCCCGACGACCGCGACGGGCTCGTCCGGGCCGGGGACCTGCGCCGCCCCCGCGTCTCCCGCGAATCGGTACATCCTCCATACCTCCGAACCGAGGCCGGCCGGCCGCTCCCGCCCAATGGCGAGTGGCACGCGTCAGTTCCCCTGACCGGCAATTCTGCCCATCGCGCAGTGCGCCGACATCTCCGATATTGCGCTCCCCGAACACTTGACAGCGGGTCGTTTCTCGTCAACATTGGGCCCCATGTGCCGGACCGCCGACACGCGATTGGAGCTGCCGTGAAAGATTCCCCGTACTTCCATATCGGCGTTCTCGTGCCCGATCTGGAGCGCGCAATGGCTGAATTCACCCGGCAGCACGGATTGGCTTTTCCGAAACCGGCGGCCATAACATTCGCCAAGGCGGACGGGTCCGGCGAGGAGTCCATTCGCGTCGTTTACACCAAGAACGGGCCGCCGTACTACGAGTTCATCGAGGCGCTACCGGGCAGTGTCTTCGGCGACGCGTCCGGCGGCCCCGTCCACCACGTCGGGGTGTGGGAGGACGACATGGCGGGCCGGGTCAAGCTGCTGCGTGAGAACGATGTCGCGGTCATGGCCAGCGGTCTCGGGCTGAGCGGCCGGCCCGGACTGATGGAGGACGCGGTCCCGCACTGGGTCATCACCGAGCCGAACGCGTTCGGCGTCCGCTACGAGTACTTCGACGCGGCGCTGCGCCCGGGCATCGAGATGTGGATCGAGACGGGCGAGTTCCCCGGCGCCGGGTGACGTTCGGGCTTTCAGGGGGTGAAGATGGTGGGGAGGGCGAAGGCGAGGGGGCGGCGGTTGTTGTCGGCCAGCCGCGCCCGCCGCGCGGTGATCAGATCGAGTTCGACGTGGAGCTCGGTGCCCGCGCCGATCCAGAGCGGCCCCACGCTTCCCATCACGACGGAGTCCTCGCCCTTGCCGGCGCTGCGCGAGGCCCCCTCGATGAACCACTTTCCGATCGGCACATTGCCGATGCACCAGAGGTCGGTGGACTTCTCCACCCGGCAGCAGCGGACGGGGCGGTCGTTGTTCAGCGACCCGGAGAAGGCGCCGATGAACACCTCCTCGTCCGGCATCCCGTCGCACCGGCGGATCTTCCCGAAGATCGAGCCGTAGGCGTAGGCGGCGTCGTCGGCGGCGGGCACGAACCCGTGGATGGTGTTGAGCAGGCCGAGCCGGCGGTACCGGCCGGGGGACACGCCCACGGACCGGGTGAACCGGGTGGTGAAGGTCCCGAGGCTCGCGTACCCGACGTCGGAGGAGATGTCGGCGACGCTCTCCCGGGTCGACAGCAGGAGCTTCTTCGCCTGCTCGAGCCGGACGGTCGCGAGGAAGCGCACCGGCGGCAGCCCCGTCTCCTGCCGGAACAGCCGGGCCATGTGGAACGGGCTCAGCCGCGCCATCTCGGCCAGGTCGTCGAGGGACAGTTCTTCGTTGTAACGTTCCCTGATTCCCTCGACCACGCGTTCTATTTCAGAACGCATCGTTTTCTCCGTCTGCTTGGCGACACGTGCTCGCTGGGGCCGTTCCCCCGGGTGGCCAACGCGGGCCCACTGGCGCAGGATCTACATCGAGACGATCAACTCAGCCACATTGAAACAGAGCCCCGACGGCCCGTCAAGCGCGGTGTTCAGGTAATTGAGGCGTCAAGTAATCGGGTTTTCCCCGGTGAATGCGGCCGCCGGCGCATCGAGCAACACGGGAGAAGACGATCGGCGCCGGCCACCGCAGACTCGACCTGGGTGCGCCCCATACGGGGGCATCGGGAATCCGAGGAGAAGCCGTGGGAAACATCGGTGGGCACGCCGTCGTCATCGGCGCCTCCATGGGCGGACTCGCGGCCGCCCAGGTGCTCGCCCGCAGATATAAGCGCGTGACGGTCGTCGACCGCGACGGGCTGCCCACCGGCGCGCAGGACCGGCGCGGCGTACCGCAGAGCCCGCACGCGCACGCTCTCCTCATCCGCGGGCGAATGGCGCTGGAAGAGCTTTTCCCCGGCCTGTTCGACGAACTGGTCCGGGCCGGGGCCGTTCCTTTCGACCCCGGTGACGACCTGCTGTTCCATCAGATGGGAGGGCTGCGCGTCCGCTTTCCGAGCGGAATGCTCGGCACCAGCCTCACCCGCGCGTTCCTGGAGGCGGCCGTCCGGCGGCGGGTGGCCGCGCTGCCCAACGTGGAGATCCGCGACCGGACCTCCGCGTCCGGGCTGACCGGCCGGCCCGGACACGTGACCGGCGTCGGACTCCACGGCGGCGAGACCGTCCCCGCCGATCTCGTCGTCGACGCGACCGGGCGCAGCGGCACTCGGAGCGACCCGTGGCTGGCGGAGTTCGGCTGCCCCGCCCCGGACGCCGTCACCGTCAAGATCGACGTCGGGTACACGACCCGGCTGTACCACCGCGAACCCGGCGACCTTCCCGGTGACGCGCTGCTCTACCTGTGCTCCGCGACGCCGCCGCACGACAAGCGGGCCGCCGCGGCGTTCGCGGTGGAGGGGGACCGCTGGGTGGTCACGCTCGGCGGCTGGCACCGCCGCCACGCGCCGGTCGACCCGGCCGGCTTCGCCGAGTTCGCCGACGCGCTGCCCTTCCCGTACCTGGCGGAGCTGGTCGGCACGGCGAAGCCGGTGGACGACGCCGACGCCCGCAAGTTCCACTACCCGATGGCGCGCCGCCGGTACTTCGAGCGGCTGCGCACGCTGCCCGCCGGCTATGTCGCGCTCGGCGACGCCATCTGCAGCTTCAACCCGCTCTACGGGCAGGGCATGACGGTCGCCGCGCTGGAGGCGATCGAACTCGGCGGGGCCCTCGACCGGCACCGCGGCGCACCGGCGGGGATGGCCCGCGACTACTACCGGGCCGCCGGCAAGATCATCGACGTGCCGTGGCAGATGTCCACCGGCAGCGACTTCATGTACCCCGAGACCGCCGGGCCGCGCCCGGTGAGCACCGGCCTGGTCAACCGCTACGTCCGGCAGATCATGCTGGCCAGCCACGTCTCGCCGGACGTGCACCGGGTGATCCTCGACGTCCAGCACCTGATGGCGCCGCCCACGGCGCTGTTCCGGCCGCTGACCGTGGCCCGCGCGCTGCGGGCCGCGCGCAGGTCCCCGGCCCGCGCCGCCGCGGCGCCGTCCGAGCCGCCGCCCGAGCCGCCCGGTCCGCCGTCCGAGCACCGATGACCCGATGACCGCCTCCCGGAGGTAACCATGACGGATGTCCCCGAGTTCAAGGAACTCATCGCCCAGACCCGGTCCTCGGCCGTGCATCTGGAGATGCGCGACATGTACACGCCGAAGGGCCCGGTCTACGTCGACTGGCAGGCCGGCAAGCCGATCGAGTACGACCGGCACGGGGACTGGGTGAAGCTGGTCGGCGAGTCGGCCGGCCGGGGCCTGGAGTGGCGGCGCGCCCGCATCGTGTCCGAGCCGGTGACCGACTTCATCCAGTACGAGTACGAGACGACGACGATCGTCAACGAGCCGTGCGGGGAGAAGGTCCGCTGGCTGCCCCGCCGGCTGGCCTCCGACCTCCTGCTGCCGGGCAACGACTTCTGGGTGTTCGACGACCGCCTCGTCCGGTTCACGCACTTCGCCGGGGACGGCTCCTACGGCCCGCACGAACTGAGCGACGACCCGGCCCTGGTGAAGGCGTGCGCGGCGGCGTTCGAGGCGGTGTGGGAACGCGCGACCGACCACCGGGACTACCGGCCCGTCCGCTGACGGCGCGGGCGCACCGGGAAGCGGGTGGGGCACCGATGACCGACACCGAATCCTCCGCGCACGCCGCGCCGCCCGCGGGCGGCGGCTTCGCCGTGCGGGAGGGACTGCCGGACGACTGGGACGAGCAGGCCGGCGACGTCCTGGCGACGCTCAGCTCCCGGTGGATCAACCTGGCGGAGCAGCGGATCGCGGGCGGACTGCGCACCTTCGGGCTGTACGACGGCGCGGGCGCGCTGTCGGTGGGCCTGTGCGGGGGCGTCCTGCCCGAGCCCGGCGAGCACCCCCGGTTCGATCCGTACCTGGTGCTCAGCGGCGCGTCGGCGGACACCGACGTCCCGCTGGCACCGGACGGCCCGCACCCGTGGCGGGGCGCGGACCCGGCGGAGCTGTTCCCCTGCTGCCTGCTGATGTTCCCCAACTACGAGACGGCCCCCGCCGGCCGGGACGCCCGCGACCGCGCCGCGAACGACGCGTTCGTCGCCGAGCTGGACCGCTGGTCGCGGCGCGACGGCGTCCGCAGCACGGCCTGCCTGTACCTGCGCTCCGACCACGGGGAGTTCGTCGACGCGCTCGTCGCGCACGGGTTCACCCTCGTCCCGATGATCGAGCGGTGCGACCTGGACGTCCGCTGGAGCGACTTCGACGGGTACCTCGCCACGCTGCCGAGGAACCGGCGCACGTCCGTCCGGCGGGAGCGGCGCGAGATCGGGGAGCGCGGCATCACCGTCACCGAGCGGAAGATCGCCGCGGACGAGCCCGAGCTGCTGCGGCTGCGCTGCAACCTGATCGCCAAGTACGGCGGCTCCCCGGACCCCGAGCGCGAGGCGTTCTCGCTGCGCTACCTGCGCGACCACTTCGGCGCGGACGACCTGCTGGTCATCGAGGCGCGCAAGGCCGGCCGGCTGCTCGGGTTCAGCATGTTCATCGCCGACGCGGGCGCCTGGACGGTGCTGATGACCGGCACCGACTACGATCACCCGGACGCGTCGTTCACCTACTTCGAGACGATGTTCTACCGCCCGGCCGAACTGGCCCCCGCCGCCGGTGTCGCGACCATCGGCTACGGGATCGGCACGATCGATGCGAAGCGGTCCCGCGGCTGCGCGACGAGCATGCTCTACGCCGCCGTCCGGGCGACCGAGTGAGGACGAGTGAGGGATGGCCGACGACTACGCTCCGATGCCCGGCGACTGGCGGCGCGCGCTCGCCGTCGTGGCGCACCCGGACGATCTGGAGTACGGGCCCGCGTGCGCGGTCGCGGCGTGGACCGCGGCGGGCCGCGAGGTCGCCTACCTGCTCGCCACCCGGGGCCAGGCGGGGATCGACTCCGTGCCGCCCGAGGAGGCGGGACGGATCCGGGAGGCCGAGCAGATCAAGGCGGCCGAGATCGTCGGCGTGCACGACGTCGAGTTCCTGGACCACCGCGACGGCATGGTCGAGTACGGCCTGCCGCTGCGCCGCGACATCGCCGCGGCGATCCGCCGCCACCGCCCGGACGTCCTGGTCACGCTGAACTACCACGAGCGGTGGCGCGGCGGCGACTGGAACTCCCCGGACCACCGCAACGTCGGCATCGCCGCGCTGGACGCCGCCGGTGACGCCGGCAACCGGTGGATCTTCCCCGAACTCCTCGACCGGGGGCTGGAGCCGTGGCCGGGCGTGCGCTTCGTCGCGGTCGGCGGCTCGCCGTACTCCGGCCACGCCGTCGACGTCACCGGGACGATCGACGCGGGCGTCGCCGCGCTGGACGCGCACCGCGAGTACCTGGCGCACCTCGGCGCCGGGCATCCGATGGGCGACGCCCGCGAGTTCCTGGAGCGGAAGACCCGGCGCTTCGGCGAGCGGTTCGGGGGCGTGCCCGCGATCGCCTTCGAAGTGGTCCGGGTCTGACGGCGGCTCGGATGCGGGTCCTGGTCACCGGCGGCGCCGGCTTCATCGGGTCGCAGTACGTGCGGTCTCTGCTGGGCGGCCCCGGCGGGCTGGACGCCTCCGGGCCGCGCCCCGGCGTGACGGTGCTCGACAAGCTCACCTACGCGGGTGATCTGCGCAATCTCGATTCCGTCGCCGGGCGGTTCCGGTTCGTCCGGGGGGACATCTGCGACGCCGCGCTGCTGGCCGGCCTCGTCCCCGGCCACGACCTGGTGGTGAACTTCGCGGCCGAGTCGCATGTGGACCGCTCGATCCGGTCCGCCGGGGAGTTCGTCCGCACGAACGTCCTCGGCACGCAGACGCTGCTCCAGGCGTGCCTGGACGCCGGGGTCGGCAAGGTCGTGCACGTCTCCACCGACGAGGTCTACGGGAGCATCGCCTCCGGATCGTGGGACGAGCGCAGCCCGCTGGACCCGAACTCGCCGTACTCCGCCGCGAAGGCCGGCGGCGACCTGGTCGCGCTCGCCTTCCGCCGGACGCACGGGCTGCCGGTGTGCGTGACCCGGTGCGGCAACAACTACGGGCCGCACCAGCATCCGGAGAAGGTCGTCCCGCTGTTCGCGACCAACCTCCTCGACGGCCGCGACCTGCCGCTGTACGGCGACGGGCGCAACGTCCGCGACTGGATCCACGTGGACGACCACTGCCGCGCGATCCGGCTGGTCGCCGAGCGCGGCGTCCCGGGGGAGGTCTACAACGTCGCGGGCACCGCGGAGCTGACCAACCTGGAACTCGCCGACCGGATCCTCGGGGTGCTCGGCCACGGCCGGGACCGGGTCCGGCATGTGGCCGACCGCAAGGGGCACGACCGGCGCTACTCGCTGTCGGACGCGAAGCTGCGCGCGCTCGGCTACGCCCCGGCCGTCGACTTCGAGCACGGGCTGGCCGCGACCGTCCGGTGGTACGCCGGGAACCGCTGGTGGTGGGAGCCGCTGAAGCGCGCGGGCGCGTCCGGAGCGCCGCTGCCCCGGGTCGGCTGACCCGGCGGGCATGGGGCGGCCCGCGCCCCGGGAGGTGGGACGCGGGCCGCGGAGGGAGTGGGTCAGAAGCCGGCGGCGATCTCGGTGAACTGCCAGTCGGTCTGGTCGGTGCCGCTACCGGGGCGGTCCCGGTTGACCGACCAGAACGTGAACCTGGCCAGGCCGTGGGATTTGGCCCAGTCGCGGATCTGCGTCCAGATGGCCGTGGTCGTGATCTCTCCCTGGTCGGAGCGGCCGTTCATGCCGGAGATGCCCATGTGGGCGTAGGCGACGGCGTCCGACCAGCCGAAGGCCGACATCAACTCGGTCTTGAGGCCCTCGGACGCCTGCACGGTGCTGCCGTACATGTCCGCGCCGCCGCCGAAGTTGAACGGCATGATCGAGAAGATGTCCACCGGGACCTGGAGCTCGGCCGCGCGGTCGATGAGGCGCTTGCCCCAGTAGTTCGGTCCGGTGTTGAGGGTCGGCATCGTCAGGATCGTCTGGATGCCGGGGTTGTTCTGCTCGATGATCTCCAGCGCGCCGAGGATGCGGTCCTGCACGGCCGCGTTCTCGAACTCGTCGCTGTTCTCGATGTCGACGTCGATGGCCTTGAGGCCGTAGGCGTCGATGACCTGCTGGTAGGCGCCGGCGAGCGCCTGCGGCGAGGAGCAGTTCGGGCCGAGCTTGTTGCCCGACCAGCCGCCGATGGACGGCATGACGTCACCGCCGGCCGCGCGGATCTTGGCGATCGCCTGCTCGTCCACGCCGCCCTTGAGCGGACGCTGGCTGTCCCACGACGGCGTGCAGCCGCCGCCGGACAGGATGAACGCCATCGTGAACCACTTGATGCCGGTCGCGTTCATGACCGTCGTCGGGTCCGGTGGGTTGCCCCAGCCCAGGTACAGGTAGGGCGCGGCGTGCCGGGAGACGGGCGGTGTCGTGCAGCCGGTGGTGGTCGCCGAGACCGAGGCGCTCGCGGCGGACTCGCCGGCGTCGTTGTACGCCTTCACCGTGTAGGTGTGGTTCGAGCACTTGGTCAGGCCGCTGATCGTGGTGCTCGTCCCGGACACGGTCGCGCGGACGGCGGAGCCCTCGTAGACGCGGTAGCCGGTGGGCCCGCCGGACGCGGCGGACCACGACAGCGTCAGCGACGTGTCCGTACGGCCGGTCACGGTCGGGGTACCGGGCGCCGACGGCGTGCCGGGTTCGGTGGGGCCGCCCCCGCCGTCGCAGGACGCGCCGTTGAGCAGGCAGCCCTGGGGCGTCCCGGCGCCGCCGACGATGAAGCCGAACGAGACGGACGAGCCGGCGGCGACGGTCCCGTTGTAGTTGCGGTTGGCGAACGTGGCGTGCTGCCCGGACGTGGTGAGCAGCGCGTCCCAGTACGTCCCGACGGAGGAGCCGGACGGGAGGTCGAACTCGATCTTCCAGGACGAGATCGCCGAACCGGTCTCGTTCTTGATCGTGTACTTGCCCTCGTAGCCCGAACCCCAGTCGGACGACTTGGTGAACGTCGCCGTCACCGACGCGGCGCTGGCCGGCGCGGGGACGAGCAGGGCGAGGACGAGGGAGCAGAGGGCGGTGAAGAGGAAGCCGGGAAGAAGTGTTCTTCGCAAGGTCACTCCCGGGTAGGAGATGCGGACTGAGCGGGAATCCCCCGAACCCCGAGCGGGTCGTGCTGCGTACTCTTCCTCAGCGGTGTGGCGGCGGGCGCGGCATGTGATCGACTTTCTAATAGGAAACTTTCCTATAAATCGACTGAACGGTAACCGGCCTGGCGCGCTCTCGCAACCCCCTGACGGGACCGCGCGCGCCGTCATCTCGTCGGCCGCTCAACCACCCCAGTTGGCGGCCCGAACCGGCCCCGGGCGCCCGCGAAAAAAGACGCCCTCCTAGGACGTGACGGCGCACTGGCCGCGGTCCGCGCGCTGCGGGCCGTCGGCGGTGGGGCGGACGTCGAAGTCGAAGATGGCGGTCGGCACGTAGAGCGAGCAGCAGGCGTTGGGAACGTCCACGATGCCGCTGACCCGTCCCTCGATCGGCGCCGCGCACAGGATCAGGTACGCCTGCTCGCCCGTGTAACCGAACTTCTTCAGGTATTCGATGGCGTTCAGGCACGCGTTCCGGTAGGCGAGGGTGGCGTCGATGAAATGGTTGGTGTCATTGGCGTGGTCGACGGAGATGCCGATGAAGGAGATGTACTCGTCGTAGCGCGGTTCGACGTTCCCGGGGATGAAGATGGGGTTCGTCGTGACCCCGTACTTCTCCATTCCGCCCTTGATCAGGTCGAGGTGCAGGTCGATGAACCCGCCCATCTCGATGGCGCCGCAGAAGGTGATCTCGCCGTCGCCCTGGCTGAAGTGCAGGTCGCCGGTGGACAGCAGCCCGCCCGGGACGAACACGGGCATGAACACCCGTGAACCGCGGCTGAAGTTCTTGATGTCCTGGTTCCCGCCGTTCTCGCGCGGCGGGACGGTCCGGGCGCCCTCGCGTCCGATGCGCTCCAGGTCGGCGCCGCCGAGCGGCCCCGCGAGGACCTCCCGCGGCTCGGGCGGCAGGGCGAGCGGCGGCACCCGGCCGGGGTCGGTGTCGATGAGCGCCTGCTCGCGGGCGTTCCAGCGGCCCAGCATGTCGGCGGACGGCGCGGTGCCGAACAGCCCGGGATGCGTGATGCCGGTGAACCGGACACCGGGAATGTGCCGGGACGAGGCCATCTGCCCGTGGAAGTCCCAGATGGCCTTGCAGGCGTTGGGGAACCAGTCGGTGAGGAAGCCGCCGCCGTTGTTCCGGTCGAAGATGCCGGTGTAGCCCCAGCCCTGACCGGCGATGTTCCCCGTCTCCTGGGGGACGGGCCCGATGTCGAGGACGTCCACGATGAGCAGGTCGCCGGGCTCGGCGCCCTCCACCGCGATCGGCCCGCTCAGCATGTGGTTGACATTGAGGTCGAGGTCCCGGATGTCGTTGGCGGAGTCGTTGTTGCCGACCTGCCCGTCCATCCACTCGCGCGACTCGACGCGGATCTGCGCCCCCGGCCGCACCGTGACCGCCGGCGGGATGTCGGGATGCCACCGGTTGTGGCCGGGCACCTGCTGGTCGCGCATGGACTTCGACTGGTCGACGCTGAACACGACATCGGGCATGTCTTCCTCCGGTTTCTGCTGGTGTCCGTCCCGGGTCAGGGGCGGGGAAGCCGCGCGTGCCGGGGGTCGGCGGGCGGTGCGGGCCGGCGCGGGGCATCGGGGATCCGGCGGGCCACGCGGGGCTCGTGGGCGCTCGCCTCCTGAGCGCCGAGAGCCCGGCCGAGCGGCCGGGACGTGCGCGCGACGAGCGGCGGGGTGAAGACGCGGAACGCCTCCCGGCCGCAGGACGCGCAGGGCTCGCCGTCCCCGGCCGTGCCGATCGGACGGGCGACGTCGAACGGTCCGCACTCCGCGCAGCGGTACTGGTAGATGGCCACGGCAGCCTCCCATGCTTCCGTGGCGGACCATTCCGCAGGGCACCGTCGGTAAACGGGCGACTCCGGAGCGAAGGCCCAGGTGGTCGATGCGGGCGCCGGACGGCCGCGGTGCGGCAGTTGCTAGTCTTAGCAATTGCTAATGTTGCCAATCCGGCGAAGGAGTACCGGGACGATGCTGCCACGGACGGCGAGCGGGCGCGCGCGGTGAGCACGCCGCTCTACAAGCTGAAGGCGGAGTTCTTCAAGACGCTGGGCCATCCCGCGCGGATCCGCGTGCTGGAGCTGCTGAGCGAGCGCGACCACGCGGTGGCGGAGATGCTGCCGGAGGTGGGCATAGAGCCGGCGCACCTGTCGCAGCAGCTCGCCGTGCTGCGCCGGGCGGGCCTCGTCGCGTCGCGCAAGGAGGGGGCGGCGGTCGTCTACTCGCTGACCAGCCCCCGCGTCGCGGAGCTGCTCGCGGTGGCGCGGGAGATCCTGACCGGGGTGCTGTCCGGGCAGGCCGAGCTCCTGGACGAGATGCGGGCCTCCGGGCGGCCGTCCGGCGGCGGGCGCGGGCGGGGCTGAGCGGCCGCACCCGCGCATGCGGCTTTTCCACGCTTATGAGTTGCTAAAATTGGCAATTGCGCATGTCAGTATCCGACCCCCCGAGGACCCGAGTGAGAGACCTGTTCCGCAAGATCCGCACGACCGGCCGCGCCGCCGAGGACGCGCCGGAGCCGCCCGAGCCGACGCTTCCCGAGCACGCCCGCGACCTCGCCGGATCGGTCCAGATCCGGCACGTCGACGCGGGCTCCTGCAACGGCTGCGAGGTCGAGATCGCCTCGGCGTTCGGTCCCGTGTACGACGCGGAGCGGTACGGCGTGCGGCTGGTCGCCTCGCCCCGGCACGCGGACGCGCTCCTGGTGACCGGGCCGGTCACGCGCAACATGGAGGTGGCGCTCCGGCGCACCCATGAGGCCGTCCCCGCGCCGAAGGTCGTCGTCGCGCTGGGCGACTGCGCGCGGAACTGCGGCGTCTTCGCCGAGGCGTACGGGGTCGCGGGCGCGGTCGGCGACGTCGTGCCGGTGGACGTCGAGGTCCCCGGCTGCCCGCCCGAGCCCGGGGCGATCGTCGCGGCGCTGCGCGGATTGTCGGGGCGATGACCTCCGCCGCGTTCTCCGCCGCCCTCGCGCTGAACCTGGCCGCGGCGCTCGCCGGGCTCGTCCTGCCGCGCCGGGCCCGGCGGGTGGCGGCCGGGGCGCTGACGGCGGCCGGGGGAGCGGCGGCCGCCGCCGCCGGGATCGCGGCGATGCGCGGCGCGGAGTGGGGCGTCCGGCTGCCGGACCTGCTGCCGCTCGCGGGCGTCCGGCTGGCCCTGGACCCGCTCGGCGGCCTCTTCCTCGCCGTCACCGGAGCGGTGGTGGTGTGCGCGGCCGTCTACGGGGTCGGCTACACCCGGCACGGCGGCCTGGACGGGCGCGTCCCGCAGGTGATGGCGCCGGTCTTCGCGGCGTCGATGCTGCTCGTCCCGGCGGCGGCGAGCGTGAGCACGTTCCTGCTGGCGTGGGAGCTGATGGCGCTGGCGTCGCTGCTGCTGGTCGTGGCCGAGCACCGGAGCCGGGACGAGGTCCGGACGGCGGGCCTGTGGTACGCGGTCATGACGCACGCCGGCCTGCTGGTGATCCTCGCCGGGCTGGCCGGGTTCGCGGCGGCCGCGCACGGCGAGTCGTTCGAGCGGCTCCGCGCGGCGGCGGACGGGCTCCCGGCATGGGGGAGCGCCGCCGTGTTCCTCGCGGTCTTCGCCGGTTTCGCGTCCAAGGCCGGGATCGCCCCGCTGCACGTGTGGCTGCCGCGCGCCCATCCGGAGGCGCCGAGCCACGTGTCGGCGCTGATGAGCGCGGCGATGGTGAACCTCGGCGTGTACGGGATCGTCCGGGTCGGGTTCGACCTGCTGGGCGGCGGGACGGCCTGGTGGTGGCTGCTCGTCCTCGCGGCGGGCGGCGCGTCGGCCCTCTACGGCATCCTCCAGGCGGCCGTGGCGGTCGACCTCAAACGGCTGCTGGCCTATTCGACCTGCGAGAACATGGGCCTGGTCCTGGTCGGCGTGGGGGCGTCCGGGCTGTTCGCGGTGTCGGGCGCGGGCGCGCTCGCCGCGCTGGCGCTGACCGCGGCCCTGCTGCACGTCGTCAACCACGCCGGGTTCAAGACGCTGCTCTTCCTCGCGGCGGGATCGGTCCTGCACGCCACCGGCACCCGCGACCTGGACGCCCTCGGCGGCCTGCGCACCCGGATGCCGGCCACCACGGCGCTCTTCGGGATCGGCGCGCTGATGGCGTCCGCGCTCCCGCTCGGCAACGCGTTCGTCAGCGAATGGCTGCTCCTGCAGAGCCTCGTCCACGCCCTCCCGTCCGGCGGGACGGCGACGGCCGTCACGATGCCGCTCGCCGTCGCCGTCGTGGCGCTGTCGGCGGGCCTCGCGATCGCCACGTTCGTGAAGGCGTTCGGCGTCGGGTTCCTGGCGCGGGCGCGCAGCGCCGCGGCCGAGCGGGCCCGGGAGGCGCCGCCGCCGATGCTCGCCGGGATGGCCATGGCCGCCGCGTGCTGCGTCGTCCTGGCGCTCTCGCCCGGCCTCGTGCTGCCCGCGATCACCCGGCCGGTCGCCGTCGCCGTGCCGGGCCCGGAGGCCGTGACCGGGGCGGTGACCCTGCGCCTCGCCGGCCTGTCCGGGACCGTGTCGCCGCTGCTCATCGCCGCGTGCCTGCTGGCCGCCGCCGTCGGGCTGCTCGCCGTGACGCGCGCCGCCGCGACGCGCCGGACGGCCCGCCGCCGGGCCCGGCTCTGGGACTGCGGCGCCGGCCCCATGTCGCCGCGCATGGAGTACACGGCGACCTCGTTCGCCGAACCCCTCCAGCGCGTGTTCGACGACGTGCTCGCCCCCGAGACCGACCTGGACGTCACCCCGGTGAAGGAGTCGGCCTATCTCGTGGACAGCGTGACCTACCGGACGCGGATCGGCGACCGGGTCGAGCACCGGCTCTACCTGCCCGTCCTCACCGCGGCGGCGCGGGCGGGCGAGGCGGCGCGCGGCCTGGCCAACGGCAGCGTGCACCGCTACGTCGGGTACGGCTTCTACGCCTTCACCGGCCTGCTGATCGCCCTGGCGGTGATCCGGTGACCGGGATCCTCGGGACGGCCCTGCAGGTCGTGCTCGTCGCGGCGGGCGCGCCGCTGCTGGTCGGGCTGATGCGGCAGATCCGCGCCAGGGCCGAGGGACGGGCCGGCGCCGGCGTCCTGCAGCCCTGGCGGGACCTGCGCAAACTCCTGCGCAAGGAGCCGATCACCCCGCACGGCACCGGGCCGCTGTTCCGGACGGCGCCGCTCGTCCTCGCGGGCACGACGCTCGTGGTCGCGGCCGTGGTCCCGATCGTCACCACGCACTCGCCGCTGGACGGCGCCGCCGACCTGTTCGCCGTGACCGCGCTGCTCGCGCTCGGCACCGTCGCCCTCGCGCTCGCCGGGCTCGACACCGGCACCGCGTTCGGCGGCATGGGCGCGAGCCGCGAGATGGTCGTGCTCGCGCTGGTGGAGCCGACCATCCTGCTGTCGACGTTCGCGCTGTCGGTGCGGGTCGGCTCCACGAACCTCGGCGCGATCGTCGGCTCCACGCTGGACGACCCCCAGCAGGTCGTGTTCCCCGCGAGCCTGCTCGCTCTCGTGGCACTCGTGGTCGTCGTCATCGCCGAGGCGGGCCGCATGCCGGTGGACAACCCGTCCACGCACCTGGAGCTGACGATGATCCATGAGGCGATGGTGCTGGAGTACGCGGGGCCCGACCTCGCACTGGTCGAGTGGGCGTCGGCGATGCGGCTGACGGTGCTGCTCGCCCTGCTGTCGAACCTGTTCGTCCCGTGGGGCATCGCCGGGGACTCGCTCGCCCTGCTGCCGGTCGGCGCCGCGGCGATCGCCGCCAAGGTCGCGGTCGCGGGCGCCGCGCTGGCCGCGGGCGAGGTCTTCATGGCGAAGCTCCGCATGTTCCGGGTGCCGGAGCTGCTGGCCGGCTCGTTCGTGCTGGCGTTGTTCGCCGTCGCCTCCTCCTTCTTCCTGGTGGCGCCGTGAACCACACCCTCTACGTCCAGCTGCTCGACGTGTCCTGCGGCGCCTTCCTGCTCGCGGGGGTGCTGGTGCTGTGGCGCCGCGACCTCGCCGCGATCGTGCGGCTGTTCGCGCTGCAGGGCGCCGCGCTGGCGATGCTCATCGCGGTCCTCGGCGTCCACGAGAGGGACGCCGAGGTCGTCGCGCTGGCCGCCGGGATCGGGGTGCTGCGCGTGCTCGTCCTGCCGTGGCTGCTGCGCCGCGCCATGGCCGGGGACGGGCCGGGCCGGGAGACGCAGCCGCTGGTCAACGTGGCGTCCTCGCTCACGGTCGCGGCGCTGCTCGGGCTGCTCGCCTACGCGGTCACCCGCCCGGTCGTCCGGCTGGACCCCTCGCCCGCGACCCACGCCGTCCCGATCGCGCTGACCGTGGTGCTCATCGGGATGTTCGTCCTGGTGACGCGGCGCCGGGCCCTGTCCCAGATCGTGGGGTTCCTGCTGATGGACAACGGCATCACCGCGGTGGCGTTCCTGACCACGTCCGGGGTGCCGCTCATCGTGGAGCTGGGCGTCTCCCTCGACGTGCTGCTCGCGGTGCTGGTGCTGCAGGTCCTCACCGCGCGGATGCGGGCCTCCTTCGGCGACACCGACCTGGACGACCTGCGGGAGTTGCGCGACTGATGAGCCTGCTGCTGATCGCCCCGATCGGGGTGCCGCTCCTGGCCTGCGCCGCCTCCGCCGTCCTCGGCCGGCGGCGCGGGACGCCCTGGCTGGGCGCCGCGGCCGCCGCCGGGGTGCTCGCGTCCGGGATCGCGCTGGCCGCCGCCGGCCCCCGCACCGGGCTGGACGGCCTGCTGCGCGCCGACGCGCTCAGCGCGTTCATGCTCATCGTGATCGGCGCGGTGGCGCTGCCCGCGATGCTCGCGAGCCCCGCCCACCTGGCCGCCGCGGACGCCTCCGACCGCGACCGGCGCCGCTACGGCGTCCTCACCCAGGCGTTCGTCGCCGCGATGGCCCTCGCCGTGCTGGCCGCGAGCCTCGGGACGCTGTGGGTCGCGATCGAGGCCACCACGATCGTCACCGCGTTCCTCGTCGGGCACCGCCGCACCCGCAACGCGACGGAGGCCGCCTGGAAGTACGTCGTGATCTGCTCGGCGGGGATCGCGCTGGCGTTCCTCGGCGTCACGCTGCTGCACTTCGCCGCCCAGCACGCCCACGTCCCCTCGTCCGGCTCGCTGGACTGGGCGGAACTCGCCGCCCACGCCGGGCGCCTCGACCCGGACGTGACGCGCCTCGCCGTCGCGCTGCTCGTCCTCGGGTTCGGCGCGAAGGCCGGGCTGGCGCCGCTGCACGCCTGGCTGCCCGACGCCCACAGCCAGGCCCCGGCACCGGTGTCCGCGCTCATGTCCGGCGTGCTGCTGTCGGTCGCCTTCTACGCCGTGCTGCGCGTCAAGGTGATCGCGGACGCGGCGCTCGGCACCGGGTTCGTCCGGGTGCTGCTGCTGACGATCGCGCTGGCCTCGCTGGCGCTCGCGGCGGCGCTGCTGCTCGGCCAGCGCGACTACAAGCGGATGCTCGCCTACTCCAGCATCGAGCACATGGGCCTGCTCGCGCTCGGCGCCGCGATCGGGACGAGGCTCGCGATGGCCGCCGTCCTGCTGCACGTGCTCGGGCACGGCCTCGCCAAGTCGGTCGCGTTCCTCGCGTCCGGGCACATCCAGCAGGCCGCCGGCAGCAGCCGGATCGGCGCCGTGCGCGGGTTCGCGGCCCGGTCGCCGCTGGTCGGCGGCGCGTTCGGCGCCGCCGTGCTCGCCCTCCTCGGCCTCCCGCCGTTCAGCCTGTTCGCCAGCGAGATCGCCATCTTCCGCGCCGGATTCGCCGCCGGGCTCGGCTGGGCCGTCGCCGCCGCGCTCGCCCTGCTGCTCGTCGCCACCGCCGCCGTCGCCGCCGGGACGGCCCGGATGCTGCTCGGCGGCCCGCGCACCGGGCCCGGCGCCGCGACGTTCCCGCCCCGCCTCCCGCGCGCGGCGGCGACCGGGCTGCTGCTCGGGCTGCTGGCGTGCGCCGCGCTGGGCATCTCGCTGTGGCCCCTGCACACCCTCCTGCTCGACGCCTCCGCCGTTCTCGGAGCACACTGATGACCACCGTGATCGACACCGACGCCGCCCGCCTGCCCGAGCACGCCGCCGCGCTGCTGGCGGACGGGCACCGCCTCGCCCTGGCTGCCGCGCACGAGGACCCGGCCGGGCCCCGCGTCGTCTACCTGTTCACCGCGCCGGACACCGACCGCCGCACCGAACTGCACGTCCGCCTCGACCGGGACGCCCCGCACGTGCCGAGCCTGGCCGCGCTCAGCTTCCCCGCCGGGCGGTTCGAACGCGAGATGCGCGACCTGTACGGGATCGTCCCGGACGGGCATCCGCTGCCGCGCCGGCTCGTCCGGCACCACCACTGGCCGCGCGGCTGGTACCCGATGCGCGCCGACGCCGGGGCGCCGCCGCCGTTCGGCGACCCCGAGGGCCCCTACCCGTTCGTCCAGGTCGACGGGCCCGGCGTGTACGAGATCCCGGTCGGGCCGGTGCACGCGGGCATGATCGAACCGGGGCATTTCCGGTTCTCCGTCGTCGGGGAGAGCATCCTCAAGCTGAAGGCGCGGCTCTGGTTCGTCCACAAGGGCCTGGAGAAACTGGTCCAGGGGCGCCTGCCGCTCGACGCGCTCCCGGTGGCCGAACGCGTCAGCGGCGACACCACCGTCGGCCACGCCCTCGCCTACTGCCTCGCCGTCGAGGACGCCGCCGGCTGCGTCGTGTCGCCCGGCGCGCAGCGGATGCGGGCCGTGCTCCTGGAACTCGAACGCCTCTACAACCACGTCACCGACCTCGGCGCGCTCTGCAACGACGCCGGCCACTCCGTCCTCAACGCCCAGTTCGGCCGCGTCCGCGAGCAGCTCCTGCGCCTCAACGCGGGCGTCACCGGCCACCGGCTGCTGCGCGGCGGCGTCATCCTCGGCGGCGCCGTCCTGCGCACCCTGCCCGACCCGGCCGCGCTCACGGCCATCGGCGCGGACATCGCCGACCTCGCCGAACTCGCCCTCGGCCACACCGTCGTCGCCGACCGCTTCACCGGCACCGCGCCGCTGCCCGCCGACGCCGCCCGCGACCTCGGCGTCCTCGGCCCGGCCGCCCGCGCCAGCGGCCTGGACGCCGACGCCCGCCGCGACCACCCGTTCACCGACCTGCGCCCGGCCCTGACCGTCCCCACCGCCACGACCGGCGACGTGCTGGCCCGCTTCCAGATCCGTGTCCGCGAGACGGCCGCGTCCATCGAGATCATCCGCGATCTGACCTACGCCATGAACCCGGGCCTGGTCACCGCCTGGCCGCCGACCGCCCCCACCGCCCCGACGTCCGGCGTCGGCATCGTCGAGGGCTGGCGCGGCACCATCGTCCACCGCGTCGAACTCGCTCCGGACGGCACGCTGACCCGACTGAAGATCGTCGACCCGTCCTTCTTCAACTGGCCGGCCCTCCCGGTGGCGCTGACCGGCGCGATCGTCCCCGACTTCCCGCTCGTCAACAAGAGCTTCAATCTCTCCTACGCGGGCAACGACCTCTAACCTGGGCGCCCATGGAGTTCCTCTGCTATCACCGCGACCGGCCCGGCTCCCTGCCGCTGCGCGAAGAACTGGGCGAGGAGCACTGGTCCTACATGGACCGCTATGACGCGCAGCTGATCGCCCGCGGTCCGACGTTCGACGGCGACACCGTCACCGGCAGCCTGCACATCGCCGACCTGCCGGACCCCGCCGCCGCCCGCGCGTTCGCCTTCGACGAGCCCAACTATCAGGCCGGCGCGTACCGGGACGTCCTGCTGCGCCGCTGGCGCAACGCGCTGGGCCGCACCATGTGGGACTTCCCCGGCGGCCGGACCGGCGGCGACCGGTGGCTCGTCCTCGGGCTCGGCTCGGGCGAGCCCGCCGACACCGCCGTCCCGCCCCGCGAGGACGACCTCATCGCGTACGGGCCGCTGCTGTCCGACGACGGCACCGCCTGGCTCGGCACGGCGGCCCTGCTCCGCGCCCCCGACGAGCGGTCGGCCCGCGCCCTGCTGACCGAGGACCGCTACGCCGCCATCGAAGTCCACCCCTGGGAGTTCGGCGGCCGCCGCTGACCGCTCAGTGGTGCCAGGGCAGCCGGACGGGTTCGGCGGGGACGGTGCCGGAGAGCAGGCCGGTGAGCAGGTGCGCCAGCGTGAGCGGGTACACCGGCTCTTCGGCGCGCGCCAGTTCGTCGAGCGGCCACCAGCGGTGGGCGCCGACGTGTTCGCGTTCGATGGGCGTGAAGCCCGTGGTGTCGATGTCGTAGGCGGCCGTGCGGAGCAGGAAGAAGTCGTCCCGGAACAGGCCCTTGGCCCAGCCGAGGTCGGCGTGGCCGGAGGTCACGGCGACCCGCGGGCCGAGGGCGTCCGGGGAGATGAGCAGGCCGGTCTCCTCGCGCAGCTCGCGGGCCGCCGCCGCGCGCAGGGTCTCGCCCTCCTCGACGCCGCCGCCCGGCGTGATCCAGCAGTGGCCCGCGCCGGGCTCGCGGAGCGGCCAGCGGAACAGCAGGACGCGGTCGGCGTCGTCCACCAGCAGCACGCGGGCGGTGCGCCGCCGGTAGCCCTCGGCGGGCACCGCGCCGTCCTCGACGGCGGTCACGCGGTCAGTTCGGAACCCAGTTTCGCCAGCTGGGCGTCGTAGATGCGTTGGAGTCCCTTGGGGGCGAACGTCCGCTCGAAGAAGCCGCCGATGCCGCCCGCCCCGTCCCAGGCCGTCCGGACCTGGACACGGGCGCCCTCACCGGCCGGGGTGACCGTCCAGGTGGTGACCATGGACGAGTTGGCGTCCCGCTCCACCAGCCGGTCGCTGCCGGGGGCGCTCACGGTGAACAGGCAGTCGCGCACCCGCTTGCTGGTGGCCGCCAGCTTCCAGTGCACGACCGTGCCCTCGCCCTGACCGCCCTCGCGCACCTCGTACTTGCTGAAGTGCTCGGTCAGCATGCGGGATCGCACGCCGGTGTAATCGCCGAGTGCGGCGAGCACCCGTTCCGGGCTCGCACTGAGCGTCTTCTCCGCGGTGACCACGACCTGTCCCATGCCGCCCATCTTCCCACCGAGCCGATCGGAAACCGCACGGGGCACGCCCTTACAATCATGCGATCGGCCACCCGCGCGGTCAGTCGGGAAGGACGCCTTGATGCTGCCGCTGGAATTCCTGTTCAGCCGCACGTTCAGCGAGGACCCGTACACCGCGTACGCGGAACTGCGCGAGCGGGGCCCGGTCCATCCGATCGATTTCCCGCGCGGGGTCACGGCCTTCCTGGTGGTCGACCATGAGCACGGGCGCGCGGCGCTCAGCGATCCGCGCCTGTCCAAGGACGTCGGGCACAGCTCCGTGCCCATCGACGGCGAGCAGTTCTTCGGCGGGACGATGCTCGCCATGGACCCGCCCGGCCACACCCGGCTGCGCGGGCTGATGGCCAAGGCGTTCACGGCCGGACGCGTCGAGCGGCTGCGGCCCCGCGTCCAGGAGATCGCCGGCGGGCTGCTGGACGGCATCGCGGCACGCGGCGGCGCCGACCTGATCGAGGATCTCGCCGTCCCGCTCCCGGTCCAGGTCATCTGCGAGCTGCTCGGCGTGCCGGCGTCCGACCGGGCCCGGTTCCGCGCCTGGACGGCGGTGCTGACCGTCCCGGCGCTGACCGCCGAGGCCCGCGCCCGCCGCCGCGACGCGGCCCGCGAGTTCAACGACTACCTGGTCGAGGTCATCGCCGAACGCCGTGCCCGCCCCGAGGACGACCTGGTCAGCGCCCTGATCGCGGCGCGCGACGGCGATGCCGCCCTCACCGAGCCCGAACTCCTGAGCGGCATCGCGCTGCTCCTCATCGCCGGGCACGAGACCACGGTCAACCTCATCGGCAACGGCGTCCTCGCGCTGCTCCAAGCCCCCGACCAGCTCGATTTACTGCGAACGCGCCCCGACCTGCTGCCGTCCGCCATCGAGGAACTGCTCCGCTACGACGGCCCGGTGGAGCGGGCGAGCCAGCGCATCGCCCTGGCGGACATGGAGATCGCCGGAACCCCGGTCCCCAAGGGCGCCTGGGTACACGTCGCGCTCGGCGCCGCCGACCGCGACCCCGCCGCGTTCGACGACCCCGACCGCCTCGATGTGACCCGCGCCCCCAAACGGCACGTCGCCTTCGGCCACGGCCTCCACTTCTGCCTCGGCGCGCCACTGGCCTGCCTGGAGGGCCAGATCGCCATCGGCGGCCTGCTGGCCCGCTTCCCCGACCTGGCCCTCGCCGTCCCGCCCGCCGACCTGCGCCACCACCGCACCGGCTCCATCGTCCGCGGCCTCACCACCCTCCCCGTCCGCGTCTGAGCCCGGCGGCCTCACCACCAGCCGAAGGCGAGCCAGGTGAGGAAGGGGGCTACGGGGATCGAGATCAGGCCGTAGATGAGGAGCTGGCGGAACAGGCGGGGGCGGACGGCGGGTTCGGCGGCGCCGAGGATCAGGCCGCCGGTGATGCCCAGCGGGTTGATGTCCACCAGGACGGAGGCGAGGGCGAGGGCCAGCACGCCGCCTACCGGGGAGACGCCATCGGCGACCAGCGGGGGGAGCAGCGGCATCGTCGTCACGAAGACCGCGATGGAGCTGGCGGCGAAGGACGTGACGCCGGCGATGTAGCAGAGCACTAGGAGACTGAGCAGGGGCGATCCCTCGACGCTGAGCAGGTCGCTGATCTTCTTGAACGCGCCCAGGTGCTGCATCAGGCCCACGTAGGTCAGCAGACCGCCGATCAGCAGGACGACGTTCCACGGGATCCGGGAGATGATGTCGCCGGACGGCAGCCGGAGCACCAGCTGCAGGATCAGCGCGGCGGTGAGGCCGAGGTAGCCCACGTTCATATCGAAGCCGACCGAGAGGACGACGACCGCCAGCAGGGCGACGATCGTGAGGACGCGGGCCCGGAGCTGCTCCTGCGTTCCCGCCGGTGCCGTGGGGACGAGCGTCGCCGTGCCGCCCGGCGCCGTTCCGCCGGTGGGGGCCACGGCGGCCGCTCCCGGGGGCTCCGGGGCCGTGCCGTCCGGGGCCGGGCCGTCCGGGGCGGTGCCGTCCGGGGCGGTGGTGATCCGGCCGGGTGGGATCGCGCCGGTGCGGGTGCCGACGGCCAGCAGGGCCGCGCACACGACCAGCCCGGTGACCAGGCCGCCGAGCAGGAAGGTCAGCGGGGCCGAGCCGGGCAGCCCGATGCCCTGCTTCTCGCTCATCTCCCGCGCCGTGACGCCGTAGACGGCCAGCGGCGAGAGCAGCCCGCTGATGATCCCGGTGATGCCGAGGACGGCGGCGATCAGCGGCGAGATCCGGTACCGGGCGGCGAAGCCCAGCGCGATCGGGGAGACGATCGCCGTCGCGGCGGCGGGCAGGGTGCCGACCGCGGTGAGCACGGCGCCGATCACGAACGGGACGAGCACGATCAGCACCAGCCGGCCGCGGACCAGCCGCAGCAGCAGGTCGAGCAGCCAGTCGAGGGTCCCGTTGAGGTGCGCGACGGCGAACAGGGCCGTCACGCCGACGATCAGCACGAAGAAGTCGGCGGGGAAGAAGCCCGTCACGTCGTCGGTGGCCACGTCGGCGGCGAGGGCGAGGAGGAACGCGGCGGCGAGGGCGCCGAGCCCGAGGTCGAACGCGGGGATCAGGGTCGCCGCGAAGAGGGCGACCAGGATGAAGATGGACAGCGTTGCCATTAGACCACTCCTCGGTGGCGTAGCTCCTTGATCTCGGGTTCGGTGAGCCCGGCCAGGTCGCGCAGTACTTCGGCGGTGTGCTCGCCGAGGACCGGGGCGGTGCCGCCGATCGTGGCGTCGAAGCCGGAGAAGCGGCCGGCGGGGGCCTGCATCAGCCGCCGGCGGCCGGTCCCCCCGTCCACCACCTCCACGACCGATCCGCGGGCGCGGATGTGCGGGTCGGCGCAGATGTCGGCGGCCGAGTTCACCGGCCCGGCCGCCACCCCCGCGTCGAGCAGCAGCGCCATCAGCGGTTCGAGGTCGTGGGACGCGACGAACGCGGCGACGCGCGCCTCGATCTCCTCGCGGTGCTCCAGCCGGGCCGTCATGGTGTCGTGGACGGCGAGGTCCGCGGCGTCCATGACCGTGACGAGGCGTCGCCACATCTGCTCGGTCGAGGCGGGCAGCGCCAGCCAGCGGCCGTCGCGGGTGCGGTAGAGGCTGTTCGGGCTGATGTGGGGGTTCTGGTTGCCCTGGCGTTCGCGGCTCGCGCCGGTCGCGCCGTACTCGACGACGAAGTCCTCCATCATCCGCAGCAGCGGCTCGTAGAGGGGGATGTCGGCGAGCTGGGCCTCGCCGGTGAGGTCCCGCTGGCGCAGCGCGAGCATGGCCGCGAACGCCGCGTAGATGCCGGTGACGCCGTCGGCGACCGGGTATCCGGCGAAGACGGGCGGCCGGTCCGGGTCGCCGGTGCGGTAGGTGAGGCCCGCGAACGCCTCCGCGACGCGGGCGAAGCCGGGACGGTCGGCGTAGGGGCCGGTGCGCCCGAACGCGCTCACGTGGACCATCACCAGGTCCGGCCGGTACGCCCGCAGGTCGTCGAAGTCGATGCGGAACCGGCGCAGCGTCGCCGGCCGGAAGTTCGTCACGACGATGTCGGCGGCCGCGGCCAGCCGGCCGACCAGGCCGGCCGCCTCCGGGTGGTGCAGATCGACCGTGGCGCTGCGCTTGGCGCGGGCCAGCATCGTCCAGGTGACCGACTCGCCGCCGTCCAGCGGCGGGTAGCGGCGCGCCGGGTCGCCCTCGGCCGGATGCTCGATCTTGATGATCTCGGCGCCGAACTCGCCGAGCAGCGAGGACGCCAGGGGACCGGCCAGGATCGTCGACACGTCCAGGACGCGCACTCCGCTCAGCGGACCGTCGGGCACCGGGTATTCCTTTCATAGGCGATGGTCGGGCGGGCCGGAAAGTCCGGCCTACGGCAAGATGCACCGTCCGCGGCCTGCCGGGGAAGACGCGGGCGCCGTTCACCAGTGAAAGGTTTTTCCTTTATGGTTGCCCGGTGCGTGTGGAGCGGGCGCGGTACTTCCTGGCCGCCGTCGAGACCGGGTCGCTGCGCGCGGCGGCCGGCCGGTGCGGCGTCAGCCAGCCGACCATCGGGCAGCAGATCGCGCTGCTGGAGGAGGAGCTCGACGTCGTCCTGCTGACCCGCAGCCGGCACGGCGTGCGGCCGACACCGGCCGGCCAGGCCCTGCTCGAGCCGCTCGGCCGGCTCGTCGCGGCGGAGGACGCGGTGCGCGAGGCGGCGATGGAGTCCAGCGGCGCCTACCGGGGCCGGGTCCAGATCGGCGGGGTCTCGGTGACCGCGGAGACGATCATCGCGCCGGTCGTGGGGCGGCTGCGGGAGCGGCATCCGGGGCTGCGGTTCACCGTCCGCGAGGGCGCCTCGTCCGCCATCGAGGACGCCGTGCTCGACGGCGCGCTGGACTTCGGGGTCGTCACGATGCCGGACCGCCCGGCCGCGCCGGAGCTGCGCCGGACCCCGCTCGTCTCGGCCCCGCTCGGGATCTGCGTGCGCACCGACCATCCGCTGGCGGGACGCGACGACGTCCACTGGCGCGACCTGGAGACCTGGCCCATCGTCACGATGCGGGCGGGCACGGTCCTGTGGGAGGCGCTGCACCGGTACGTGCCCGATCCGGACGTCGTCGTCCAGGCCATGTCGGCGCGCACGGTGAAGGTGATGGTCGCGCAGGGCACCGGGCTCGGCGTGCTCGCCCGGTTCGAGACCTCGGCCGACATCACCGACCTGGTCTGGCTGCCGCTGCGCGACGCGCCGTCCGTCCACCTGTGCCTGACGCAGCGGCGGGAGGGGCGGCCTTCGCGGTCGGCGGTCATCGTCCAGCGGCTCGTCCGGGCGAAGGCCGACGAACTGGCCGGACGGGACCGGCAGGGCCGCGTCCCCTGACGGGCCACCGGGAAGCCGGTGAGTGGCGGTGACCCGCCAGGGGGGCTCAAGGACCGGACGCGGCGTTGCGGTCAGCCGATGGAGCAGGTGTTGACCACGTCGCCGGTGGTCTGGCGCGGGACGGTGGTGCTGCGCGGCGGCGCGTGGCCGCCGCGCGGGGCCGTCCAGCGTTCGAGGTCGTCGAACGCCGTCCGCATGCAGGGCAGCAGCGGCCGCATCCGGTCCGGGAACATGTCGTATTCGAGGTCGAGGTGGGAGGCGCCCTCGATCCGGTAGTAGCGGTGCAGGTAGCCCCTGCCCTGCTCCCGGATCTTCCGGTCGTAGGCGTCGCCGTGGACCCTGATCGGCAGGAGGGTGTCCAGCGTCCCCTGCACGGTGATCATCGGCTTGCCGATGCGGCCGGTCATGCCCAGCCGCTTCACCGTCTGGTGGACGCTCCTCGGGCGCGTATAGAAGTTGTAGTCGGTGTCGCAGCCGGGCGTCCCGCTCTCGCAGTACGGGATGCCCGCCTCAAGGTCGCCGTCGTAGGCCGGGTCGACCTCCTCCCGGTAGATGCGCTGCGTGTTGTCCCAGAGGACGGTGTAGTTGAAGTCCCAGAGGAACTCCGAGCCGGGGGCGAAGCCGGCCTTCAGCATCGCGGCGTGCGCCTTCGGGTCGCCGGTCGCCGCGTACTCGGGGTAGTTCCGCAGCGCGACGGGCAGGTAGACGAGCGCGTTGCTCGCGTCGTCCCGCGGCCAGTACGTGCCTTCGGCGTCGATGCCGCCGTCGTACAGCTCGGGGTGGTTCTCCAGCGCCCAGCGCACGAGCTGGCCCCCGTTGGAGATGCCCGCCGCGTACGTCCTGCGCAGCGGCCTGCGGTAGTGGCGGGCCACCGCGACCTTGGCGGCGACGGTGAGCTGGGTCATCCGGCGGTACCACTCGGCGATGGCGTCGCCGGGGCGCCTGCCGTCCTTGTAGAACGTGTTGCCGCTGTTTCCCTTGTCGGTCGAGGCGAACGCGTACCCCTTCGCCAGCACCCAGTCGGAGATGGTGAAGTCGTTGGCGTACTGCAGGCGCGTCCCCGGTGCCCCGGACACCACCAGGCCGCCGTTCCAGTTCTCCGGGAGCCGGATCACGAACTGCGCGTCGTGGTTCCAGCCGTGGGTGGTGTTGAACGTCGACGTGTCGTGGAAGTAGCCGTCGATCTGGATCCCCGGCACGCCGCTCGGGTTCCGGGTGGCGGCGGCGTTCAGCCCCGTCCACTGAGCCTGGACGGTGTGGCCGGACGCGACCGTGCCGGCGGTGGTCAGGTCGTCCAGGCAGGCGGCGACCTGCCGTTCCGCTCCCGGGACGTGGACCCGGTCCATGCGGGCGCAGCGGCCGTCCGCCTGCGCGGGCGCACCGGCCACCGCGACCAGGGGGACCGCCAGCAGCGACCCCAGCAGGACCGAGAGGACGGAGGATCTGCGGAGAAAGGGCATAAGCGGCCTCCGGGGGTGGGGACGGGGCTCGGTCCGCCCCGTGCGAGAGGCCATGCTGCGCGAGCGGTCGCGGGCGGTGCCACGTCGCCGGGCACACTCTTCGCGCGCGTCCAGTGGTGGCGGCCCCCTGCGGTGTGCGCCGCCTCATAGCCGGGGGCCCGAATATGTGCCGGATCACCTGGTTCGCCGGTGCGGCCGCCGCCTAGCGTTCACGACCACGGCGGCCCGGTGTGGCGCGGGTCACCGCATGAACGCATGAGGAGGGCGCATGGGCGCATCCGCCCCGGAGGCCCCGGACCCGAAGTCTCCCGTCCCGGAGGCGCCGATCCCGGCGGCGCTGATACCGGAGGCCCCGGTTCTCCGAGCACGGGGCCTGGTGCGGGAGTTCCGCGGCTTCCGGGCCGTGGACGGCGTGGACCTCGACATCGGGGAGGGCAGCGTCCACGCGCTGGTGGGCCCGAACGGCGCCGGCAAGACGACGCTGTTCAACCTGCTCACCGGCTTCCTGAAGCCGACCGCGGGCAGCGTGCTGCTGGCGGGCCGCGGCGAGCTGGCCGGGCGCAGCCCCGAGGCGATCACCCGCCTCGGGGTGGCGCGCTCGTTCCAGATCACCAGCCTGTTCGCCGAGCTGACCCCGCTGCGGCACCTGGAGCTGGCGCTGGCGAGCGGCACCGGCCTCGGCTGGCGGTTCTGGCGCTCGGACCGGACGCTGACCCGCTTCGCCGCCCGCGCCGGGGAGCTGCTCGACGAGGTCGGGCTGTCCGGCCACGGCGACGTCCCGGCGGGCTCGCTGTCGTACGGGAGCAAGCGCGCCCTCGAACTGGCGCTCGCGCTGGCCCTCGACCCCGGAGTGCTGCTGCTGGACGAGCCGACCGCCGGCATGGGCGTCGAGGACGTGGAGCGCACCATCGAGCTGATCCGCGGGATCCGCGCCGGCCGCACCGTGGTCCTGGTCGAGCACAACATGAACGTGGTCGCGAGCCTCGCCGACCGGGTGACCGTCCTGCAGCACGGCAAGGTGCTGGCCGAGGGCCCCTACGCCGAGATCCGCCATGACCCGCGCGTCATCACCGCCTACCTGGGGGACTCCCATGCTGCGCGTTGACGGGCTGTCCGCCTGGTACGGCGAGGCGCAGGCCCTGCGCGAGGTGTCCCTGCGGGTGGACGAGGGCGAGATCGTCACGCTCGTCGGCCGCAACGGCGCCGGCAAGACCACGCTGCTGCGCTGCCTGATGGGCTTGCACGCGGCGCACGGCAGGACGACCGGCACGGTCTCGCTGTCCGCCGCGGACATCTCCGCGATGAGCTCGCACAAGCGTGCCCGCCGCGGTCTCGGCTACGTCCCGGACGACCGCGGGATCTTCGCGACGCTGTCGGTGGAGGAGAACCTGACGCTTCCGCCGCGCATGGGCCCGGACCCGTGGTCTTTGGACCGGGTGTACGAAACGTTCCCTCGCCTCAGGGAACGGCGCCGGTTTCCCGGGACGAAGCTGTCGGGCGGTGAGCAGCAGATGCTCGCCCTGGCCCGGGTGCTGCGGACGGGGGCCCGGCTGCTGCTGTGCGACGAGCCGACCGAGGGCCTGTCGCCGCTGATCGTCCAGCAGATCGGCGCGATCCTCCGCGAGGTCAAGGCGGCCGGGGTGACCGTCCTGCTCATCGAGCAGAACGTCCACTTCGCCGCGACCGTCGCCGACCGCCACTACCTCCTCGCCGAGGGCCGGATCGTCGACGCGCTGGACAACGACCAGGTCCGTGAACGCGAGCACGAGCTGCTCGAATACCTCGGCATCTGACGACCTCGCACCGCCACGGGGGCCGAGCCCGTGGAACCAAGAACCGTGGAGACCGAAGGAGACGCCGGAATGAGAATGATGGGGTGGAGCGGTGGCCTGGTCGCCGCGGGGCTGCTGCTGGCCGCGTGCGGGGGCGGGCCGGGCGGCGGCGGAGGGAAGATCAGCGACGACAAGATCGTCCTGGCGGTGCTGAACGACCAGTCGGGCATCTACGCCGACACCTCCGGCCGCAAGACGGTCGAGGCGGTGAAGATGGCGGTCGCCGACTTCAAGGCCAAGTACGGCGACAAGGCGGTCAGCACGAACATCGAGGTGCTCTCCGCCGACCACCAGAACAAGCCGGAGATCGCCAACTCCAAGGCGCAGGAGCTCTACGACCGGCAGCACGCCGACGTGATCCTGGACGTGCCCACCTCGTCCGCCGCGTTCGCCGTCGCCACCATCGCCAAGAACAAGAAGAAGGTGTTCATCGACGTCGGCGCCGCGAGTACCGAGATGGAGGGCAAGCAGTGCAACAAGTACACCTTCCACTACGGCTACAACAGCTACATGCTCGCGCACGGCACCGGTGCCGAGGTGACCAAGGACGGCGCGAAGAGCTGGTACATCATCTACCCGGACTACGCGTTCGGGCAGGACATGCAGAAGACCTTCAGCGCGGCGATCAAGGAGGCCGGCGGCACCGTCGTCAAGACCGACCCGACGCCGTTCCCCAACGACAACTTCTCCACGTTCCTGCTGAAGGCGCCCAACCTCGACCCCAAGCCGCAGGTCATCGGCACCATGCACGCCGGCGGTGACCTGATCAACCTGGTGAAGCAGTACAACGAGTACAAGCTCAAGGACAAGGGCGTGGGGCTGGCGGTCGGGCTGCTGGTCATCACCGACATCCACTCGCTCGGCGCGGACGCCCTGGCCGGGACCCGCTACACCGACATGTGGTACTGGAACCTCGACGCGAAGGCCCGCGCCTGGTCCGACAAGTTCCAGGCCAAGGCGGGGCAGCGTCCAACCTCGAACATGGCCGGCAACTACTCGGCCGCCCTGCAGTACCTGGAGGCCGTGCAGCGCGGCGGCACCGACAAGTCCGACGACGTGGTGAAGCAGCTGGAGGGCTACAAGTTCGACGACGCCTTCGCCCGCAACGCCACCATCCGCGCGAAGGACCACCTGCTGCTGCACGACGCCTACCTCGGCGAGGTGAAGCCGGCGAGCGAGGTCAAGGAGGACTGGGACTACGTCAAGGTCCTGAAGACCATCCCGGCTGCGGAGGCGTTCCAGCCGCAGCCCGACCCCGCCTGCGACCTGTAGGCGGCGGGCGTGCTTCAGCAGGCGTTCAACGGGCTGGTGGGCGGGGCGTTCTACGCCCTGCTCGCCCTCGGCCTGTCCGTCATCTTCGGGATGCTGGGCGTGGTCAACCTCGCGCACGGCGCCTTCTACATGCTCGGCGCGTTCGGCGCCTTCATCGCGCTCGACTCGTTCGGCCTGAACTTCTGGCTGGCCCTGGTCCTGGTGCCGCCGCTGCTCGGCGCCGCCGGGATCGTGCTGGAGCGGCTGTTCGTCCGGCGGCTCGCGCCGCTGGACCCGCTCTACAACTTCCTGTTCACCTTCGGCCTGGCGCTCATCCTGCAGGACCTGGTGAAGCGGCAGTACGGGGTCAACTCCCAGCCGTACCCCCGGCCGTCGCAGCTGGACCGGACGTTCGACCTGGGCCTGTTCACCTATCCCGCCTACCAGGTGTTCGTGCTGGCGGTCTCGGCCGTGGTGTGCGCGGCGGTGTGGCTGATCCTCACCCGCACCCGCGTCGGCATGATCGTCCGGGCGGCGACCGAGCGCCCGGAGCTGACCCGGGCGCTGGGCATCGACGTCGGGCGGTGGGTGACCCCCGTGTTCGGCTTCGGGATCGCGCTCGCCGCGCTCGCCGGCGTCCTCGCCGCGCCGATGCGGGCCGTCAACCCGCTGATGGGCTCCGACCTCATCATCACGGTCTTCGCGGTGGTGGTGATCGGCGGGCTCGGCTCCGTGTTCGGCTCGGTCGCGGCGGGCTTCGCGGTGGGAGTGGTGTCGGCGCTGGGCAACCTGTACATCCCGTCGCTGTCCCAGACCCTGGTGTTCATCCTCATGGCCGCCGTCCTGCTGTGGCGGCCCGCCGGCCTGTTCGGACGCGAGGAGGCGTTCCGGTGATCCTGTCCAGGCTGGCCCGCTCCGGCCGGAGCGGGCCGCTGCTCCTCACGGCCGGGCTCGTCGCCGCGCTCGCCCTGCCCTGGCTGGTCTACCCGCCGGTCGCGATGGACATCGCCTGCTGGGCGCTGTTCGCCGCCGCCGTCGACCTGCTGCTCGGCTTCACCGGGCTCCTGTCGTTCGGGCACGCCGCCTTCTGGGGCGGGTCGGCCTACTGCACCGGTCTGATCGCGCTGCACAGCGGCCTGCCGTTCCCGGTCGCGATCCTCGGCGGCGCGGCGTTCGCGGCGCTGCTCGCGCTGCCGATCGGCTACCTGTCGGTCCGGCTGACCGGCATCTACTTCGCCATGGTCACCCTGGCCTTCGCCCAGATGGTGTACTTCATCGCCAACCAGTGGCGGGACGCCACGGGCGGCGAGAACGGCCTGCAGGGCATCCCGCGCGACCTGTTCGGCCTCGACCTGTCCGAGCCGTTCTACTTCTACTACGCGGGCCTGCCGTTCGTGCTGGCCGGGCTGCTGGCCGCCTGGCGGATCGTCCGCTCGCCGTTCGGCCGGGTGCTCGTGTCCATCCGCGACAACCCCGCCCGCGCCCGGGCGCTCGGCTACCCTGTCGACCGGTACAGGCTGCTGGCCTTCGTCCTGTCGGCGGGGCTGTCCGGGCTGGCCGGCGGCGTGTTCGCGATCGGCCACGGCTTCGCCTCGCTCGAAGGCGTCTACTGGACGACCTCCGGGCAGGCCGTGATGATGGTGATCCTCGGCGGCATCGGCACGCTGTGGGGCGGGGCCATCGGCGCGGCCCTGGTCGTCCAGCTCCAGGACTACCTGGCGACCGCCGGGTTCCAGGAGACGGGGATCGTCACCGGCTCGATCTTCATCGTGATCGTGCTGCTGTTCCGCCGGGGCATCTGGGGGACGGCCCGCCACCTGCTGACCGCCCGGCGGCGGGCCGCCCCGCCCGGCGGGGCTCAGGCCGCGGGGACGGCGACCGGGACGGCGACCAGCGCGCCCTCCCTGGCCGACGTGCGGGCCGTCTCGTCGAAGTCGGGCGCGGTACACGCGAAGAGCGTCCGGCCGTCGGAGCCGCCGAGCCCGCAGGCGTAGACGCCGGTCCCGAGACCGACCTCGTCGGTGATGCCGCCGCCCTCGACGACCCGGATCACCCGGCCGTTGAGGGCGTCGGCGATCCACCACCCGCCCTCGGCGTCCAGGCAGCCGCCGTCGCCGGCGACCGACACCCCGGCCAGGATCCGCTCGACGGACCGCTCCGCCGGCAGCGGGCCGAACTCGGCCCACACCCGCCGGTTCACGAGCCGCCCGTCACCGGACACGTCGAACGCGGTGACCCGGTCGCCGAACGTCTCGTTCACCAGCAGGACGTTCCCCGCGGTGATCGCGCTCCCGTTGGGGAACCAGAGGCCGGACGCCACCTCGGTGACCGTCCCGTCCGGATCGACCCGGTGCAGCGCGGCCGGCTCCAGCGGCGCGCCGGCCATCAGGTCGAACCCGAAGTTGCCCACGTAGGCCCGCCCCTCGGCGTCGACCACCATGTCGTTGAGGTGGCCGGTCGCGTGCCCGCCCAGGTCGGCGTGGACGGCGAGCGTGCCGTCCCGCTCCCGGCGCAGGATCCTGCGGTCGCGCATGGAGACGACGAGCAGCCGGCCGTCCGGCAGCCAGCCGAGCCCGGACGGCTGCCCGGGGACCTCGGCCTCGACCCGGAGGCCGGACCCGTCCTCGCGCGCCGAGACCACCTCGTGGGTGTAGAAGTCGGAGACCCAGACGCGCCCGTCACGCCAGCGCGGCGCCTCCAGGAAGCGGAAGCCGCTGATCACCGTGCTCGCCGTCGCAGCCATGATGCCCTCCCAGGGTGCTGGATGACCGACCGTAACCGGTCAGGGTGAGATGCCGCCATCGGCGCGCAGGGCGGCGAACCGCTCCCGGAGCGCCACCTTGGAGAACTTGCCGGTCGCCGTCTTCGGGATCTCCGGCAGGATCCAGATCCGCTCGGGGATCCACCAGGAGGCGACGCGGCCGGTCAGGTGCGCGCGCAGGCCCGCCTCATCGAGCCCGCCCCCGGGGGCGAGGACGACGCAGGCGAGCGGGCGCTCGCCCCACCGGTCGTCCGGTACGCCGATGACCGCCGCCTCGGCCACGGACGGGTGCGCCATGATCTCGTTCTCCAGGACGCCGGAGGAGATCCACTCGCCGCCGGACTTCACGAGGTCCTTGGTGCGGTCGACGATGCGGATGTAGCCGTACCGGTCGATGGTCGCGACGTCGCCGGTGCGCAGCCAGCCGTCCTCGGTGAACCCCGCCCCGCCGGGGTCGGCGCCGAAGTAGCCGGACGCGATCGTCGGCCCCGCCACCTGCAGCTCGCCGGGGGTCGCGCCGTCGTGGTCGACGATGTTCCCGTCGTCGTCCACCAGCCGCAGCTCGGTGAGCGGGAGGTACGGGCCGGGGCTGGCGAGGATCGCGCGCCGGGCGTCGGCGTCGAGCCCGTCGTGCACCGTCCCGAGCCGGGAGGCGGCCACCACCGGGCTGGTCTCGGTCATGCCCCACGAACTGGTCAGCGGGACGCCGGCGGCCTCCCGCCACGCCCGCGCCAGCGCGTCCGGCACCGGGCTGCCGCCCGACAGGACCATGCGCAGCGACGCGACGTCGACCTCCGGGAGCAGGGGCAGGACCGAGCGCCAGATCGCCGGGACCCCGGCCGTGAACGTCACCCGGTGCCGCGACAGCTGGCGGGCGAGCGCCGCCGGGTTCATCGCCGGGCCGGGCAGGACGAGGTCGGCGCCGGCGAGCATCGCCGCGTAGGGCAGCCCCCACGCGTTCACGTGGAACATCGGCACGATCGGCATCACGACGTCGCGCTCGCTGATGGCGAAGGTGTCCGCGCCGAGCAGCATGAGCGCGTGCAGGACGATCGACCGGTGGCTGTACAGGACGCCCTTGGGACGGCCGGTCGTGCCCGAGGTGTAGCAGAGGCTCGCGGCGTCGGTCTCGTCCACCGGGGCGGACTCCGTGGTGGCCGCGACCTGCGCGAGCAGCGCCTCGTAGTCGATGACCCGGGGGTCGTCGGGCGGTTCGTCCTTGCCGCCGTCGTCCATGACCACGATGTGGCGCACGGCCGGGGCCCGCTCCATCAGGGGCCACACGGTCGCGATGAGGGAGCGGTCGACGAACAGGACGTCGTCCTCGGCGTCGGTGAGGATGTAGGCCAGCTCGTCCGCGAACAGCCGGTGGTTGAGGGTGTGCAGCACGCGACCGCCGCTCGGCACCGCGAGGTACAGCTCGACGTGGCGCTGGGAGTTCCAGCCGAACGTCCCCACGCGGGCGTGGCGCGGGACGCCGAGCAGGTCGAGGGCGGCGGTGAGCCGGCGCGCACGCGCGGCGACCTCCCGCCAGGTCGCGGAGACCTCGCCGTCCGCCGTCGCGGTGACGACCCGCTTGTGCGCGAACAGCCGCTCGACGCGGCGCATGAGCATCGAGACGTCGAGAGGCCGGTCCTGCATCAGGCCGTGCACGGGGCGACCAGCTTCAGTGCGAGGTCGGCGTAGAACTCGCCGAGCCGCTCCGGGGAGTCCGGGCCGTCGAGCCGGTACCAGCGGACGAGGTCGATGCTCAGCGACAGCATCGCGCGCGTGACCCGGTTGACGTCGACCGGCGCGAACGACCCGTCGGCGACGCCCCGCGCGACCGCGTCGCGGAAGAACGCGTTGGTCCGGCGGCGCACCTCGACGATCTCGTCGTAGTGCTCGGCCGTGAGGCCGGTCAGCTCCAGCTGGCAGACGCGGGCGGCCACGTGGTGGCGGGCATGCCAGGCGGTGTACGCCGAGACGATGGCGCGCAGCCGGTCCGCGGCACCCTCCACCGCCGTGATGGCCGGCGTCCGCAGGTGCTCCAGGACCCGCTCGTGGCCGACCCGGATGATCTCGTACAGGACCAGTTCCTTCGACGGGAAGTGGACGTAGAGGGCCGCCGGGCTCAGCCCCACGCCCTCGGCGATGTCGCGGGTGGTCGTGGCGTGGAAGCCGTTCGCGGCGAAGCAGCGCACCGCCGACGTCAGCAGGCCGCGCTGCACCGCGCCGAGGTCCTCCCGCCACAGGTCGGGGGAGTGGTCGTGCAGCCGGGGGTCGTCCGCGAGGTCCTGTGCGGTGAACCGGGCCTGCCGTCTGGCCATCGGCGATCCTCGCCTCCTTCGCGTCCGGGGGGCATGCTGTCGACGCTCTTGACAGGGGCGCCCGCAGCGATGACTATGCGCTTACTCACTATAGAAGGCTCGCGAGGGAGAAGGGCCGACGGCGGTGTGAACGGTGTGAACGAGCCCGGTGTGAACGAGCACGACGGGGACGAGCACGACGGGAACGAGCACGGCTATCTCCGGCTCCTCGTCGACGGGGCACCGCTGCCGCACTACGACGACGTCCTGCGCGGCATGGCGGCGGACGCCGCCTCGCCCGCCGAGCTGGAGGAGCTGCAGGCCGAGCACACGCTCGCCCTCCGGCTGCGCGACCTGCTGGAGAAGCAGCGCACCCGCCAGGAGCAGCAGCGCGCGCTGGTCGAGTGCGCGAAGGAGCTGGCGGAGGACCGCGGCGGCCCCGAGGCGATCCTGACCCTGATCGTGAGCCAGGCGCAGCGGCTGCTCGGCTGCGACATGGCCTATCTGAGCCTCAACGACGACGAGGACCGCGCGACCCGCATGCGGGTGATGGTCGGCGCGACGTCCTCCGCCTGGAAGGACGTCCGGATCCCGTTCGGCGTCGGCATCGGGGGGCGGGTCGCCGCCACCGGCACGCCGTTCTCGACGCCCGACTACTTCGGCGACGAGCGGCTCGCGCACGACCCCGCCGTGGACGCCTCGGTCCGGGCGGAGCGGCAGGTGTCGATCGTCGGCGTGCCGCTGCGCAACGGGAAGATCATCGGGGTGCTGTTCGCCTCCAACCGCACGCCGGGGCCGTTCTCCCACGACGCCATCGCCCTGCTCGGCTCGTTCGCCGCCCTGGCCGCGTCCGCGCTGGACCAGGCGCGGCTGCGGCACCGCCAGGAGCGGGCGCTCGCGGCGCTGCGGCAGGCGAACGAGGCGCTGAGGCGGCACACGGTCGAGGAGGAGCGGGCCGTCGCGGCGCACGACCAGAGCATGGACATCGTGCTGCGCGGCGGCGGCGTGCAGGAGGTCGTGACCGCGACCGGCGGCAGGCTCGGCGGCGTGCTCGCCATCTTCGACGAGTTCCGGACGGCCGTCGCATGGACGCCGGGGGCGCCCGGGGAGGTCCTGAAGGGCATGTCCGCCGCCGCGGATCTCGCCGGCCGCGAGCCCGGCGGGACGTACTGGGCCACCGACCTCGTCGCCGGCAGCGAGAACCTCGGCACCCTGGTCTGGGCGCCGCCGGCGACGTCCTCCGGTGTCGGCGACCTGGACCGGCGCCTGCTCGAACGGGCCGCCGTCGTCGCCTCCCTGCTCCAGCTGTTCGGCCGCAACCTCGCCGCCGCGGAGGCCAGGGTGCGCGGCGAGCTGCTGGACGACCTGCTCACCCCCGACGCCCGCACCTACACCTCGCTCGCCGAGCGCGCGCTGCGGATCGGGTACCAGCCGCAGAAGCGGCATGCCGTCGTCGTCGCGCACATCCGCGCGGAGAAACGGCGCGGCCTGGCGTCCGTGGCGTCCGACCTCGCCGCCGCCCGCGACGGGCTGAGCACCGTGCGGGACGGCCTGGCGGTCCTGGTCGTCCCCTCCGACGACCCGTCGCTGACGGGGCGGCAGGTGTCCCGGTCGATGACCGTGCGGCTGCGGTCGCCGGTGACCGTCGGCGCGGCCGGGCCGGTGGACGACCCGGCCGACCTGCCCGCCGCCTACGCCGAGGCGCTGGCCTGCGCGCGGGCGCTGCTGCGGCTCGAACGCGAGGGCGCCTCCGCCACGGCCGACGACCTCGGGTACGCCGGGCTGCTCCTCGGCGACGGCGCGTCCGCGACCCGGTACGTGCTGCGGACGCTGGGCCCGGTCATCCGGCACGACGAGCAGCGGTCGACCCTGCTGATGGAGACGCTCGACACCTACTTCGCGACCGGGCAGAGCCTCGTCGCCAGCGCGAAGCGGCTGCACATCCACCCGAACACCGTCACGCAGCGCCTCGACCGGGTGAAGCGCCTCCTCGGCGTCGACTGGAGCAGCCCGGACCACACGCTCGAGGTGCAGCTGGCCCTGCGGCTGCACCGGCTCGGCCGCGAACTCGACGCCTGACCGGGCTTCAGCACCGGCCGGGCTCAGACCCGGCCCGGCTCAGTACCGGTTCGTCTCGGCGTCCCGGTCGAGGTCCTCGTCGATCTGCTCGGCGGAGGCCCCGATGCCGATGTGGTCCTTGAAGACCTGGCCCGCCGTGGGCAGGGCGCCGCGGTCCGGCCAGGTCTCGGGCCGCCACAGCGACGAGCGCAGCAGGGCCTTCGCGCAGTGCAGGTACAGCTCCTCGACCTCGACGAGGAGCGCGAGCCGCGGCCGCTTGCCCTGGACGGTCAGGCCGTCGAAGAACGGCGCCTCCGAGACGAGTGCGGCGCGGCCGTTCACCCGCAGCGTCTCGCTCATCCCCGGCACGAGGAACAGCAGCCCGACCCGCGGGTTGCGCAGGATGTTGCGGAAGCCGTCGACCCGGTGGTTGCCGGGCCGGTCGGCGATCGCCAGCCGGTGGTCGTCCAGCACGAGCACCGACCCGGCCGGGTCGCCCTTGGGGGAGACGTCGCAGGTCCCGTCCGGGTTCGAGGTCGCCACCAGCACGAACGGCGAGTGCGCGATGAGGGTGCGCGCGTGCGCGTCGATCCGGCCGATGTCCTTGTCCCAGCTGCGCTGGGACGGTTCCCGGACGATCTCGCGCAGTTCGGCCTCGGTCCGCACGGTGCGCATCTCTGACGTGGGCGTTTCGGAGGTACGCGTCTCAGTAGGGGGCATGGCCGAACTATAAGGTAAGCCTTACCGAAGAGAGGGAACGAGGCCCGGAAGCCCCATGGACAGGGAGACCCGCACGCTGCCCGCGCTCGCGGCGGGCGCGGTCGAGATGCCGTTCGCGATCATGAGCTGGCGCGAGGACTTCGGCCGCGACACCACCTGGAACGAGCACTCCCACCCCTTCCACGAACTGCTCTGGAACGAGCGGGGCGCGTCGACCGCCGTCGTCGGGTCGCGGGTCTGGACGGTCACGCCCGCGCTCGGCCTGTGGATGCCCGCCGGCACGCTCCACTCCGGCTCGGCGACCGCCGGCACCCGGTGCCGCGCCGGGTTCTTCGGCTTCGGCGCGACGTCCTCGATCTCCGCGGCGCCGGTCGCCGTGGAGATCACCCCGCTGCTCCGGCTGCTGCTGGAGCGGCTCGCCGACCCCGGGCTGCCGTCCGGTTCGCGGACGGTGACCGAGGCCATGGTGCTGGACGTGCTCACCCCGTCCCCGCGCGAACTGCTCGTGCACATGCCCGCCTCCGGGCTGCTGCGCCCGATCGCGGACGCGGTCCGCGCCGACCCGGGCGACCAGCGGACGCTGGCGGACTGGGCGTCCGCGCTCGGCGTGAGCGCGCGCACGGTCACCCGCGCCTTCAACGCCGAGACGGGCACCAGTTTCGCGCGCTGGGTCGCGGCGGTCCGCGCCCAGCACGCGGTCGCGCTGCTCGGCCGCGGGTGGGAGATCGACGCCGTCGCCGAGGAGGTCGGGTACCGGTCGGTGAGCGCGTTCGGGGTGGCCTTCCGGCGGGCGACGGGGCTCACTCCCGGCGCGTTCCGGATGCGGTGAATCACCCTAAATGTCCCGATCTCGATAACGGACGTCCCAAACGCTCGATTGCGACGTGACGGTGCTTCCTCCTACAGTCCAACCAAGGCAAGCCTTACCTAAGCAAGGCTCGCCTTGGCAGTACGGTGCACCGCTCCACGGACGCAGAGCCGCGATCCGGTCGTGCGAGGCCCGGCACCAGCGGATTTCTGACAGTGGAGTACGAAGTGAAACGTCCACATGGCCTCCGGGTCATCGCCGTACTGGCCGTCCTGCTCGGCGGCCTCATGGCATGCGGTGACTCCTCCGAGACCCAGGAGGCGAAGGCGGGCGGCAGCGCGTCGGGCGCCTTCCCGGTGACGATCGAGCATGCGCTCGGGACCGCGACCATCAAGGCGAAGCCGGAGCGGGTGGCCACGGTCAACTGGGCCAACCACGAGGTGCCGCTGGCCCTCGGCGTCGTCCCGGTCGGGATGGCCGCCGCGAACTTCGGCGACGACAACGGCGACGGCGTCCTGCCGTGGGTCGACAAGCGCCTGAAGGAGCTGGGCGCCAAGACGCCCGTCCTGTTCGACGAGAACGACGGCATCGACTTCGAGGCGGTCGCCGACACCAAGCCGGACGTCATCCTCGCCGGCTACTCGGGCCTGACCAAGCAGGACTACGACACCCTCAGCCAGATCGCCCCCGTCGTCGCCTACCCGGACGCCCCCTGGGCCACCCCGTGGCGCGAGATCATCCGGATCAACAGCAAGGCCATCGGCCTCGCCGACGAGGGCGAGAAGCTCATCAAGGACATCGAGGGCGATGTCACGGCGGCCGTCGCCAAGCACCCGGCGCTCAAGGGCAAGTCGGTCATGTTCCTGACGCACGTCGACCCCAGCGACGTCAGCCAGATCGGCTTCTACACCACGCACGACACCCGCACCCAGTTCTTCACCGACCTCGGGATGACGACCCCGGGCAGCATCGCCGAGGCGTCCAAGGGCACCGACAAGTTCGTCCTGACCCGCAGCGCCGAGCAGATCGACGTGTTCGACGACGTGGACGTCATCGTGGGGTACGGCGACGACAAGCTGCTGAAGAAGATCAGCGGCGACCCGCTGCTGTCGAAGATCCCCGCCGTCGAGCGCGGCTCGGTCTACCTGCTGCCCGAGACCAAGCCGCTCGGCACGGCCGCGAACCCGACCCCGCTGGCGATCTCGTGGGTGCTGGAGGACTACGTCAAGGCGCTCGCCGACGCCGCCGGCAAGGTCAAGTGACGGCGGTCGCCACCGACCGCGCGCCGGACGCCGCCCGCGGGGGGGGGCCGGGGCGCGGCCCCCGGCGGTGGCTGCGGGGCACCGGGCGGGGGGTGGGCGGGGGGGTGGTGGTGTCCCG